>JBGAGP010000126.1:0-14282 GCA_044226685.1 Dongiaceae bacterium | reverse complement strand
GCAGCCGCAAGGCGGCGCGCTTCGTGCGCTTCTGCGATTGCTTCAACATCCCCATCGTCACCTTCGTCGACGTGCCCGGCTTCCTGCCCGGCACCACGCAGGAATACGGCGGCATCATCAAGCACGGCGCCAAGCTGCTCTTCGCCTATGGCGAGGCCACGGTGCCGAAGATCACCGTCATCACCCGCAAGGCCTATGGCGGCGCCTATGACGTCATGAGCTCCAAGCACATCCGCGGCGACGTGAATTTCGCCTGGCCCTCGGCCGAGATCGCGGTGATGGGTCCGAAGGGCGCCGTCGAGATCATCTTCCGCGCCGACATCGGCGACAAGCAGAAGATCGCCGACCGCACCGAGGAATACCGCCGCAAATTCGCCAATCCTTTCGTCGCCGGCGCGCGCGGCTTCATCGACGACGTGATCAAGCCGCACTCGACCCGCAAGCGCATCTGCCGCTCGCTCGCCATGCTCAGGGACAAGAAGCTCGAGAATCCCTGGAAGAAACACGACAACATCCCGCTGTGACGATGTTCAAGAAAATCCTCATCGCCAATCGCGGCGAAATCGCCTGCCGTGTCATCCGCACCGCGCGGGCCATGGGCATCAAGACGGTCGCGGTCTATTCCGAGGCCGATGCCGACGCGCTGCATGTACGCGAGGCCGACGAGGCGGTGGCCATCGGCCCGGCCCCGGCGGCGCAGAGCTACCTGGTGATCGAGAAGATCGTCGAGGCCTGCAAGCAGACCGGCGCCGAGGCGGTGCATCCGGGCTACGGCTTCCTGTCCGAGAACCGCAAGTTCGCCGACGCCCTGAAGGCCGCCGACATCGCCTTCATCGGTCCCGACACCCACGCCATCGCCGCGATGGGCGACAAGATCGAATCCAAGAAGCTGGCGAAAGAGGCCGGCGTCTCGACCGTTCCCGGCTATCTCGGCGTGATCAAGGATGCCGAGGAGGCGGTGAAGATCGCCAAGGAGATCGGCTATCCGGTGATGATCAAGGCCTCGGCCGGCGGCGGCGGCAAGGGCATGCGCATCGCCCGCAACGACCAGGAGGCGCGCGAGGGCTTCCGCGGCGCCACCAACGAGGCGCGCTCCAGCTTCGCCGATGACCGCGTGTTCCTGGAGAAGTTCGTCGAGGAGCCTCGCCACATCGAGATCCAGGTGCTGGGCGATGCCCACGGCAATTGCATCTATCTCGGCGAGCGCGAATGCTCGATCCAGCGCCGCCACCAGAAGGTGATCGAGGAGGCGCCGAGTCCCTTCCTGGACGAGAAGACCCGCAAGGCGATGGGCGAGCAGGCCGTGGCGCTGGCCAAGGCGGTCAACTACAGATCCGCCGGCACGGTCGAGTTCATCGTCGACGGCAAGCGCAACTTCTATTTTCTCGAGATGAACACCCGCCTGCAGGTCGAGCATCCGGTGACCGAGATGGTGACCGGGCTGGACCTGGTCGAGCAGATGATCCGCGTCGCCGCCGGCGAGAAGCTGAAGATCCGCCAGTCGGACGTGAAGCTGAAGGGCTGGGCCATCGAGGCGCGCGTCTATGCCGAGGACCCGGTGCGCAACTTCCTGCCCGCGATCGGCCGCTTGGTGCGCTATCGCGAGCCGTCCGGCGGTCCGGCGGTGCGCGTCGACAGCGGCGTCTACGAGGGCGCCGAGATCAGCATGTTCTACGACCCGATGATCTGCAAGCTGATCACCTATGGCGAGGATCGCCCCGCCGCCATCTCGGCCATGCGCGAGGCGCTGGACAGCTTCTATATCCGCGGCCTCGGCCACAACATCAGCTTCCTGGCCGCGCTGATGGCGCATCCGCGCTTCGAGGCCGGGCGGCTCACCACCGGCTTCATCGCCGAGGAGTTCCCGGACGGCTTCCACGGCGTCTCGCTGCCGGACGAGGCTCTGGGCGATCTGGTGGCCGTCGCCGCCGTGGTGCACCAGGCCTATGCCCAGCGCGCCGTCGCCGGCAATCCGCATTTCAAGACCGGTGCCGCAATCGCCAACGGCAACTGGACGGTGAAGCTCGGCGCCGGGCAGCATCCGGTGACGGTGGTCGAGACCGCGATGGGCCACGCCGTGATCGACGGCAAGCGCAGCCGCGAGCTGGTCAGCGCCTGGAGCGTGGGCGAGACCATCTACCGCGGCCGCATCGATGGCCGCGGCGTGACCGTCCAGGTCGACCGCGACGGCGTCGGCTACCGGTTGACCCATGGCGGGGCGCAGCTGAAGGTCCAGGTGCTCTCGCCGCGCGCCGCGGCCCTGGCCGGCCACATGCTGGAGAAGGTCGCGCCGGACATGTCGAAATACCTGCTCTCGCCGATGCCGGGGCTGCTGGTCTCGCTGGCGGTGCAGGAAGGCCAGGAGATCAAGGCAGGCCAGGAACTGGCGGTGGTCGAGGCGATGAAGATGGAGAACCTGCTGCGCGCCGAGCGCGACGCCAAGGTCTCCAAGCTGCATGCCAAGCCGGGCGACAGCCTCGCAGTGGACCAGGTCATCGTCGAGTTCGCGTGATGCCGGACGCGGACCGCAAGATGGTGCGTGCCGTGATCACCGGCACCGTGCAAGGCGTCTGGTTTCGCGCCTGGACCATCGAGCAGGCGACGGCGCGCGGTCTGGACGGCTGGGTGCGCAACCGCCGCGACGGCAGCGTGGAAGCCCTCTTCGCCGGTCCCGCAGCTACGGTCGACGACATGATCAAGGCCTGCCATCGCGGCCCGGACGCCGCCGAGGTGCAGGAGGTCGTCGTCTCCGCCGCCCCGGAAGCTCCGGCTCCCGGCTTCCGCAAGCTGCCCAGCGCCTAATCACCGAAATCAACCGGCCATGCGTCTCAACAAGTTCTACCGCCGCCATCTGCGCTACCCTTTGTGGCGGCTGACCCATCCTTTTGCCCGTTACGAGGCCTATTACGCCTGGGTGGTGACGCGGAAGCTGAGGCGCGGCCGCAAGCACCCGGCGATCGGGCCGCACGCCAAGGCCGCGCGCGGCGAGCGCGAGATGATCGAGGTGCTGCTGCGCCACGGGCTGCAGCCGCGGCACGTGGTGGTGGATTACGGTTGCGGCAGCCTGCGCCTCGGCCGGCCGGTGGTGGAATACCTGGCTTCGGGCAAATACTGGGGCCTCGACCTGGCGCCGGAATTCCTCGAAGCCGGCATCGCGCATCTCGGGCCGGTGCTGAATGCGGAACGGCGGCCGCAGCTGCACGTCATCGACGCGGCGGGCACGTCATCGACGCGGCGGGACTGGCGGCGGCCAAGGCGGCGCGGCCCGACGTCATCGCCGCCTGGCATGTCTGCGGCAAGATTCCGGATCGCATCTTCGAGGATTTCTGCGCAAAATCGTCAGCCTGATGCATCCGGGCACGAAGGCCTATCTGCAATTCGAGGACACGCCGACGCGCCGGCAGCTGCACGGCCTCGCCTGGTCGATCCCGCGCCAGATGCTGATCGACGCGCTGCAGCGCATCGACCCGCAGCTGACGGTGACGATCCACGAGGTGAAATTCAACCAGCAGCGCGGTATCCGCTACGTCTATGCGAGGTTGGCTACTAGCGATTTCCATCATCTCGCTCGGTGAACCTTCCCCCTTGCGGGGACGAATGTAGGAAGGGGGTGACGGGGCGCGCCGACTAGCTGGGATGGGGGTGATATGCAGCGCTAGGTGACTTGGTGCACCGCAAGCCGATGGACCGAGGTCCCCCTTCCGGCTGCGACTAAGTTCGCTGCGCTCACTAAGTCTCCGCGTCCTCCCCCCTCAAGGGGGAGGAGAGGAAGTTGCAGGCTACTCTGCCGCTTCCTTCTGCGTGTCGCCGAACACTTCCTCGAACGCGCCCCGCAGCGCCATGTCGAATTCCGGCATCGAGACGATGTAGCCGAGTGCGGCCAGCGAGGTGACGCCGAGCGGGGCGGCGGCGCTGTCCTGGATGCCGCAGGGCACGATGCCGGAGAAATGGCTGAGGTCAGGGTCGACGTTGATCGCGATGCCGTGGAAGGTCACCCAACGGCGCACCCGGACACCGATGGCGGCGATCTTGTCCTCGCGGCCGTCATGGGCGACCCAGATGCCGACCCGGCCCTCGCGCCGCTCGCCCTTCAGGTTGAAGCGGGCGAGGGTGCGGATGATCCATTCCTCGAGGTCGCGGACATAGCGCCGGACATCCTCGCCCCGGGTCTTGAGGTCGAGCATACATAGGCCACCCGCTGGCCCGGGCCGTGATAGGTGTATTGCCCGCCCCGCCCCGTGGCGTAGACCGGGAAGCGATCGGGCTGCAGCAGGTCGCTCCCCCTGGCGCTGGTGCCGGCGGTATAGAGGGGCGGGTGCTCGACCAGCCAGACCAGTTCCGGGGCGCCCTGGTGGCGAATGGCCTCGGCTCGCGCCTCCATTTCGGCCAAGGCGGCGGGGTACTGCACTAACCCCTCGGAAATACGCCATTCCATTGCCGGTCCAGGCCCTCGCGGCTTGCTTTCAATGCTTGATACTAGGGTCCCGATTTGCTATTCCCGCCCTCGGCTTCTGGCAAGGGTTCTATGCCCGGTTTCGGGGGTCCTGATGCGGTCGTGGCGGAACTGGTAGACGCGCAGCGTTGAGGTCGCTGTGGGGCAACCCGTGGAAGTTCGAGTCTTCTCGACCGCACCAACTATCCCTTGGCTGACCTGACCTAAGGCTTTGATAAATCGGCGAATTTTGCCGGTGGGTGGCGCTGGCGACCGGGCCCGCCACCCGGCCTGGAAGGGCATGCAACAGGGGGCGCGATGCCAGACAAGAATCTGAAGGCCGGGGCGCTCGAATATCACCAGAAGCCCCGCCCGGGCAAAATCGCCATCCAGCCGACCAAATCGCTGGCCAGCCAGCGCGACCTGGCGCTCGCTTATTCGCCGGGCGTCGCCTTTGCCTGCGAGGCCATCGTCGAGGACCCCCAGGCCGTGGCCGAGATGACCAGCCGGGGCAACCTGGTGGCCGTCATCACCAACGGTACGGCCGTGCTCGGCCTCGGCGCCATCGGCCCGCTCGCCGCCAAGCCGGTGATGGAGGGCAAGGCGGTCCTGTTCAAGAAATTCGCCGACATCGACGTCTTCGACATCGAGATCAACGAGACCGACCCGGACAAGCTGGTCGACATCATCGCCAGCCTGGAGCCGAGCTTCGGCGGCATCAACCTCGAGGACATCAAGGCGCCGGAATGCTTCGAGGTCGAGCGCCGCCTGAAAGAGCGGATGAAGATCCCGGTCATGCACGACGACCAGCATGGCACGGCGATCATCGTCGCGGCGGCGCTGCAGAACGCCCTGCAGGTAGTCGGCAAGAAGATCGACCAGGTGAAGCTGGTGGCGTCCGGCGCCGGGGCCGCGGCGTTGTCCTGTCTCGATCTGCTGGTCGAGCTCGGCATGAAGCTCGAGAACATCACCGTCACCGACCTGGCCGGCGTGGTCTATGAGGGCCGCAAGGAGCTGATGGACCCGCGCAAGGAGCGCTACGCCAAGAAGACGAATGCGCGCAAGCTGGCGGACGTGATCGCCGGCGCCGATGTGTTCCTCGGCCTCTCCGCGCCGCGTGTGCTGACCCAGGACATGGTCAAGCAGATGGCCGAGCAGCCGTTGATCTTCGCGCTCGCCAACCCGACGCCGGAGATCCTGCCGGAGGAGGTCACCGCGGTGCGGCCCGATGCCATCATCGCCACCGGGCGTTCGGATTATCCGAACCAGGTCAACAACGTCCTCTGCTTCCCCTTCATCTTCCGCGGCGCGCTCGATGTCGGCGCCACCGCGATCAACCAGGAAATGAAGATCGCCTGCGTCCACGCGCTGGCCAGCCTGGCCAAGGCGGAATCCTCCGACATCGTCGCCAGCGCCTATGGCATCGAGAGCATGGCCTTCGGCCGCGACTACCTGATCCCCAAGCCCTTCGACCCGCGGCTGATCCTGGAGATCGCCCCGGCGGTGGCCAAGGCGGCGATGGACAGCGGTGTTGCCACAAGGCCGATCACCGACTGGCCGGCCTATCGCGACAAGCTCAACCAGTTCGTCTTCCGCTCCGGCCTGATCATGAAGCCGCTGTTCGAGCGGGCGCGGCGCGACTGCAAACGCGTGGTCTTCGCCGAGGGCGAGGAGGAGCGGGTGCTGCGCGCGGTGCAGACCGTGGTGGACGAGAAGCTGGCCGCACCCATCCTGATCGGCCGCCGCGCGGTGGTCGAGCGCCGCATCGAGAAGCTGGGTCTGCGCCTGCGCGAGGGGCGCTGTTTCGAGCTCTGCGACCCGCAGGACGATCCGCGCTACAACGAATACTGGACGCTCTACCACTCGCTGACCGAGCGCAAGGGCGTCAGCCCGGATGACGCGCGCACCATCGTGCGTACCCTGAACACCGTGATCGCCGCCCTGATGGTGCGCCGGGGCGAGGCCGATGCGCTGATCTGCGGCACGGTCGGGCGCTTCCATGCCCATCTGGCGCATGTGACCGACGTGATCGGCCGGCGGTCGGGCGTGCAGTCGCTGTCCACGGTCACCTGCCTGGTGCTGCAGACCGGCACCGTCTTCATCGCCGATTCCGAGGTCAAGCTCGACCCGACCGATGACGAGATCGCCGAGACGACCATGCTTGCGGCCGAGGTGCTGCGTCGCTTCGGCATCACGCCCAAGGCGGCGCTGCTGTCGCACTCCAATTTCGGCACCGCCAATTCGGATTCGGCGCGCAAGATGCGCCGGGCGCTGGGCATGATCCTGCAGCGCGACCCGGAGATGGAAGTCGAGGGCGAGATGCGCGGCGACAGCGCGGTGGCGGAAGCCGTGCGCGAGCGCCTGTTCCCCTCCTCGCGCCTGAAGGGCAAGGCGAACCTGCTGGTCATGCCCACGCTGGACGCCGCGAACATTGCACTCACCCTGCTGCGCCACCTGGCGGAAGGGCAGATCGTCGGCCCCATTCTCCTGGGTACCGCGAAACCGGCGCATATCGTATCTCCGGCCGTGACCGTGCGCGGCCTCATCAACATGACGGCCGTAGCCGCGGTCGAAGCCCAGGACCGCAAGGTTCATGGCCGCGCCTGAGCAGGACGAGGATCGCGAGACGACCGTCGAGACGGTCGACGAAGAAGAGCTGTACGGCCCCTCCGAGGAATTGCTGGAGAACATCTCCGCCGCCCTGGCGGAGGGGGACATCCCGCAGGTCGAGACGCTGATCGAGGACCTGCACCCGGCCGACGTGGCCGACCTCATCGAGCATCTGGAGCCGGAGGAGCGCAAGCTCTTCGTCGAGATCACCCGCCACGTGATCGAGGCGGAGACCATCTCGCATCTGGACGAGACGGTGCGCGAGGAAGTCGTCGAGCAACTCGGTCCCCAGGCCGTCGCCGAGGTGGTGGGCGAGCTCGACACCGACGACGCCGTCGAGCTGCTGGAGGACCTGGAGCCGGAGCAGCAGCAGGAGGTGCTGCAGAGCATCCCGGCCGAGGAACGCATCCTGCTGCAGCAGGGCCTCACTTTCCCGGAGGACAGCGCCGGCCGCCTGATGCAGCGCGAGCTGGTCGCGGTGCCGTCGCATTGGACGGTCGGCGAGACCATCGACTTCCTGCGCGCGGCCAAGGACCTGCCGGACGATTTCTACGACCTGTTCGTCGTCGACCCCGCCCACAAGCCGCTGGGCTCCATCCCGCTGTCGCGGGCCATGCGGTCGCCGCGCACGACCAGGCTGACCGACATCATGGACGAGGAGCTGCGCCTGGTTCCTGCCGATACCGACCAGGAGGCCGTCGCCTACCTGTTCAAGCAGTACGCGCTGGTTTCCGCGCCGGTCATCGACGATGCCGGGCGGCTGATCGGCGTGGTCACCGTGGACGACGTGGTGCGCGTCATCGACGAAGAGGCGGAGGAAGACCTGATGCGGATCGTCGGTGCCTCCGACACCGACTTCCACGCCCCAGCGCACCTCATCGCCTGGCAGCGGGTGCGCTGGCTGGTTGTCACCCTGATCAATACCATGATCGCCGCCACGGTGATCTCGCAGTTCCAGGACACCATCCAGCACCTGGTGGCGCTGGCCGTGCTGATGCCGATCGTCGCGGCGATGGGCGGCAATGCCGGCGTCCAGGTCATCACCGTCACCGTGCGTGCGCTGGCCACCCGCGAGATCACGCCGCAGAGCAACCTGCTGCGCATCGTCGGCAAGGAGCTGGTGGTCGGCTTCCTCAACGCCATCGTCTTCGCGGTGATCCTCGGTGTCGTTGCCTCGATCTGGTTTGGTCATGTCGAGCTGGGCTTGGTGCTCGCCGGCGCCATGATCTTCAACATGGTCTGGGCCGGTTTTGCCGGCACGCTGATCCCGCTGGCCATGGACCGGCTGGGTCTTGACCCGGCCATCGGCGCCGGGCCGTTCCTCACCACCACCACAGACGTGCTGGGCTTCTTCTCCTTCCTCGGGCTGGCGACCTTGTTCCTGACCTGAGGCGGTGGCATCCTTTCGTTTCTTCACCCATGAGGTTCCAATGACCCGCCAACTGATCTCCTCCGGCTCGGCCTTCGAAAAAGAGGCCTGCTATTCCCGCGCCGTGCTCGACGGCGATTTCGTCTTCGTGTCCGGCACCACCGGCTTCGACTACGCCACCATGACCATCTCCGAGGATCCGGCCGAGCAGGCGCGGCAGACCTTCCGCAACATCCAGGCGGCGCTGCAGAAGGCGGGCTCATCGCTGGACGATGCCGTGCGCGTCACCTACTACATGCCGAATGCCGCCGACTGGCCGAAGATCTATCCGGTGTTCAAGGAATTCCTCGCCGAATCGCGGCCGGCTTCCTCCGCTTTGATCTGCGGCCTGATCGATCCGCGCATGAAGATCGAGATCGAGATCACAGCCCGCAAGCGAGCCTGAGCCTATCTCGTCGCCGCAGGAGGCAGGACATGGTATTGACCGAAGAGCAGCAAGCCATCGTCGACATGGCGCGCAATTTCGCCGAGAGCGAGCTGAAGCCGAACGCGACGGCGTGGGAGAAGGCTGGTTACATCCCCGACGCGGTCGCCGTGAAGATGGGCGAGCTCGGCCTCATGGGCATGCTGGTGCCGGAGGAATGGGGCGGCGCCGGGGTGGATTACGGCACCTACGCCCTGGTGGTCGAGGAACTGGCGGCGGGCGACGGCTCGGTCAGCACCATGATGAGCGTGCACACCTCGGTCGTGTGCCTGCCGATCCTCAATTTCGGCACCGAGGCGCAGAAGCAGCGCTTCCTGCGGCCGCTGTCCACCGGGGGCATGGTCGGCGCTTTCTGCCTGACCGAGCCCGGCACCGGCTCGGACGCCGCCGCGATCAAGACCCGCGCGGTCCGCGACGGCGATTCCTACGTGCTGAACGGCTCGAAGCAGTTCATCTCCAACGGCAAGCGCTGCGGCGTGGCGCTGGTCATCGCCGTCACCGATCCCGCCGCCGGCAAGCACGGCATCAGCGCCTTCCTGGTGCCGCAGGGCACCAAGGGCTTCGAGGTGGCGCGGCTGGAGGACAAGCTCGGCCAGCGCGCTTCCGATACCGCGCAGCTGGTGTTCAACGACTGCCGCATCCCGGCCGACCTGCGCCTGGGCGAAGAGGGCGAGGGGCTGAAGATCGCGCTTGCCAACCTGGAGGGCGGGCGCATCGGCATCGGTGCTCAGGCCGTCGGCATGGCGCGGGCGGCGCTCGACGAGGCAGTGCGCTATGCCAAGGAGCGCAAGACCTTCGGCAAGCCGATCGCCGAGCATCAGGCGATCGCCTTCCGCCTGGCCGAGATGGCGACCGAGGTCGAGGCCGCGCGGGCGCTGATCCAGCATGCCTGCGCGGTCCGCGCCAGCGGCCGGCGCGCGCTCAAATACGCGGCGATGGCCAAGCTCTTCGCCACCGAGATGGCCGAGCGCGTCTGCTCCGAGGCGATCCAGGTCCATGGCGGCTACGGATTCCTCAAAGACTATCTGGTGGAGCGGATCTATCGCGACGTGCGCGTGTGCAAGATCTACGAAGGCACCAGCGATATCCAGAAGATCGTCATCTCCCGCGAATTGCTGGCGGAGTGAGTGGTGAGCGGAGCTCCGATCGCGTTCTATTTCGACTTCTCCTCGCCCTACGGCTATCTCGCCTCGGAGCGGATCGATGCCATCGCCGCCGAGTTCGGCCGCGAGGTGCTGTGGCGGCCGGTCCTGCTGGGCGTGATCTTCAAGACCACGGGGCAATCGCCGCTGGTCAGCCAGACCCTGCGCGGCCCCTATCACCAGCGCGACATGGAGCGCAGCGCGCGCAAGCACGGCATCAAGTTCGCGCTGCCGGATCCGTTCCCCTTCGCCTCGATCTATGCCTGCCGCATCTTCTACTGGCTGGAGGCGCGGGATCCCGCCGCCGCCAAGGCCTATGCGCATGCGGTCTACCGCGCGGCTTTCACCCGCAACCGACCGGTAGCCGAGGCGGTCGACGCGATCGCCATTGCCGCCGAGCTCGGCCATGACGAGGCGGCGG
This sequence comes from Dongiaceae bacterium, assembly GCA_044226685.1. Classification (GTDB taxonomy): domain Bacteria; phylum Pseudomonadota; class Alphaproteobacteria; order Dongiales; family Dongiaceae; genus Dongia_A. Next base: position 3,824 of record JBGAGP010000126.1, on the reverse strand, counting down.
TCACGGCAGGCATGCAAGATCCGGCGGTGAAGGACCGCCTGCGCGACGAGACCCAGGACGCCATGCACAAGGGTGTTTTCGGGTCGCCTTTCATCTTCGTCGACGGTGAGCCTTTCTGGGGCAATGACCGGCTCGGCGAAGTGCGCGAATGGCTGCAGACGGGCGGGTGGTAATCTCGCCGAGGTCGAGCGCTATGCCGCTCCAATGATCGGAGCGAAAACATCGGCGTCGACGTTGCCGCCGGAGAGGATCAAACCGACCTTGGCCCCGGCCTTGCGCTGCGTGTCCTTCAGCGCCGCCGCCAGCCCGGCGGCGCCGGCACCCTCCGCGACATTGTGCGTGTCGTCGAAATAGGCCCGCATCGCCGACTTGATCTCCGCCTCGCTCACGCGGACGACGCGCGCGGCGCCCCTGCGGATGATCTCCAGTGCGTCCTCGACCGGCACCCTGCAGGCAACACCATCGGCGATGGTATCGGCGGTGTTGGTGGAGATCACCCGGCCGGCTTCGAAGGACAGGGCATAGGCGGGCGCATTTTCCGCAACCACGCCGACGATCTCGGCGCGAAGGCCGAGCGCGTCGCGTGCCATGATGGTGGAACAGATGCCGGAACCGAGGCCGATCGGCACGTAGAGCGTGTCGAGATCGCGATGGGCGCTGAGCAGCTCCCAGCCATAGGTGGCGACGCCATGCAGCAGCCAGGGATGGAACGACTTCACGAAATGCAGGCCGCGCTCCTCGGCGATCTGCTGCGTCGCCTCATAGGCGGCCTGGAAATCGTGCCCGGTCTCGATCAGTTCGGCGCCATAGGCGCGCATGGCGGCGTTCTTCGACCGGCTGTTGCCATGCGGCACGACGATGACGCAGGGCAGGCCGAACTGCCGCGCGGCAAAGGCGATGCTCTGGCCGTGATTGCCGCGCGTGGCGGCGATGATGCCGGCAAGCCCCGGCTGGTCGTGCTTCAGCTGCGCCACATAGGTGATGCCGCCGCGAGCCTTGAAGGCACCGGTCGGCAGGTGGTTCTCGTGCTTGACGACAACCTCCGCGCCGAGGCGCCGGGCCAGCAGCGGCCAGGCGATCTGCGGGCTGCTGCCGAGCCGCTCATGCACCAGCACCGCCGCGCTTTCGATCTCGTCCCGGGTGATGGGCGCGAGCGGCATAAGCGGGCTATTCGGGCTTCGGGGTGAAGGCGCGGGCCTCGGCCAGCGCGGCCTCGATCTCTTCCGGCGTCATGCCCTCGGCCAGGTGATCGCGGGTCGAGGCGACCTTTTCGGCATCCTGCGGCGACAGGTTCTGCGTGCCGGCGATGACCAGCCAGCGGAACGCGACCTTCTTGTCCTGGGGAACGCCCTGGCCGAAGCCGTAGATCACGGCGAGGCCCAGCATGGCGTCGGTGTTGCCCTGGTTGGCGGCGCGCTCGTACCACATGCGCGCCTTCTCGAAATTGACCGGCCCGACGCGGCCGTAGTGATGGAAACCGGCAAGCTCGTATTGCGCTTCCGGGTTGCCGCCCTCGGCCAGGTCCTGCAGATCCTGGTAGGCGTCGAACAGGCGCTGCTCGGCAATCGCCTTGCGCACGTCGTCCATGGTCGCCGCCTGGGCCACGGCGGAAAATGCCAGCCCGGCGATCAATCCGGCGACCAGCCCCAAACCCAAAATTCGTCGCGACAGCATCGAAACTCTCACGCCAGCACAGTCCCCGACACGCCCCGGGAATTGCGTTCCGCCGGGCGCGGCAGAGTTCTAGCCGGTTTGCCTCCCGCTGTCGAATTGGACGGCGGAAGGGTCTAGTGGGTCGCCGTCGGCATGTTGAATTCGCCCGACCGGACGATGTTGACCAGGTCGAGCAGGAACTCGGCGGTGGTCTCCTGGCCATGCCGGGCAACGATCGCGAACAGGGCCGACGAGATCGACATCGTGCCGATGGTGTCGAACGGGATGCCGCGGTCGGCGGCTTCCTGCCAGAAGGTGTTGAACATCTCGAAACAGGCGAGGCGCTGCTCCTCGTCGGAGAGCGGCCGCGGCTCCTCGAGCGCACGGGCCAAAGCGGGCATCATGGGTATTCTCCCTAGTTTCAGGTCTAGCGAGAATCATTAACGCAAGCGCCATGCCAGGGAGTTTCCCTGGATTCTCTCGTCATTTCAATAGGATCGGCCGACAGGATAGACCCGCGCCAGGTTCCGCCCGGCAAGATTTGCCGGCTTCAGGGCAGGAACGGGGCGTCCTCTCGGACCTCGATCAAAGTCGGCCCGGCGGCGGTAAAGGCCCGCTCCAGGGCGTCCTGGAGGGCCGCCAGGCTGCCCGGGCGTTCCGCCCGGGCGCCGAAGGCCTGGGCCAGGGCGAGGTAGTCCGGGTTGCGTGGCCTGACCCCCAGCGGGGCTATATCGCGCGCCGCCATGTCCTTGGCGATCTGGCCCAGGGCGTCGTTGTTCCACAGCAGGATGGGCAGGGGGAGGCCCAGCTCCACTGCCGTGCCCAGCTCCTGCAGGGTGAACAGGAACCCGGCGTCCCCGGCGATGGCCAGGGTCGGGCGCTCCGGGCAGGCGATCTTGCCGCCGATCGCGGCCGGCAGGGCATAGCCCAGGGTGCCGAAGCCGTTGGGGTGGAAACAGCGCCGCGGCTTCTCGAAGGGGAAGCGGAAGTTTGCCGTGTAGGCGATCTGGGTCATGTCGGTGAACAGCTGCCCGTCCTCGGGCAGCGCCGCGCGCACGGCATCCAGGACCAGCTGGTGCTTGCGCTGCAGCGGCCGCAGGGCGGCGTCATTGGCGGCGCGGATCGCCGCGACGCGCGCCAGATCCGGTTTGCGCGCGGCGGCGATGCGGGCGGTGAGGGCGGCAAGAGTCGGCCCGGCATCGGCCAGCAAGCCGATGGATGGCATGTAGTCGCGGGTCAGCGTATGGGCATCGAGATCGATGCGGATGAGCTTGCCGGAGTTCCGTGCCCACGGCGATCACCAGATCCGCCTCCGCCAGCGCCTTCTGCGTGGCGTCCTGCTGCAGCGTCGCCCGCAGGGTCGCCGGGTGCGAATCCGGGATCACGCCGCGACCGGCCGTGGTGGTCACCGCCAGCGCGCCGGACTTGTCGATGAAGGCGCGCGCTTCCGTTGGGCAAGCGACACAGCCGCCGCCGAAGATCGCGAGGGGGCGCTGGGCTGCGTCGATCAGCTTCGCGGCGGCAGCAAGATCCGCCTCGGACGCCGTTGGCCGGCGATACTCGGCGCGCGCCTGCGCCGGCAGGTCGGCCGGCCCGCGCAGCATGTCGAGCGTCAGGTTCAGCACCGCGGGTCGCGGCCGCCCGGTCTCGAACAGCTGGAAGGCCGCCGCCATGGCCTCCGGCAACTCAGTCGCGCTGCGGATGGTCCGCGTCAATCCGGTCAGCGGCGCGATGGCCGCATGCTGGTCGGTGATCTCGTGCAGCCGGCCGCGGCCCTTGCCCAGGTCGTCGCCGGCGTTGACGCTGGCCAGCACCAGCATCGGCACGGAATCGGAATAGGCCTGGCCGATCGGCGTTGCCGCATTCAGCAGGCCTGGCCCGGTGATCAGGCAGCAGGCGGCCGGCTTGCCGGAAGCGCGGGCATAGCCGTCGGCCATGAAGCCGGCGCCTTGCTCATGCCGCACCCCGACATGGCGCAGCTTGCGGTCGGCGAGGCCGCGATAGAGGTCGAGCGTGTGGACCCCGGGAATCCCGAACACCGTATCGACGCCATAGGCCTCCAGCAGGGCGATCGCCGCCTGGCCGCCGATCTGATTGGACGACATGAAATTTCCCCGTCGGATTGCCAACTTAGGCAAAGCTGTGTACAGCTCCCGGCGGCGAATGTAAGG
>JBGAGP010000125.1:0-14554 GCA_044226685.1 Dongiaceae bacterium | reverse complement strand
GGCCATGGCTTGCTTCGAGGTCTTGCTGCCGGTGATGCCGGCCTGCAATTCCTCGAAGACCGCCCGCTGGACCTCGATGGCATTGGTCAGGCGGTAGGGTGGCAGGGAGATCGAGGAGGTATTCCGCAGGCTGAAGTCGCGGAACGCCTGGAGCATCGGCACCACCTTGGTGATGTCCGGATTCGCCAGGTCGGACTTCAGGCAGAGCGAGGATTCCCCGCCCTCGCGGAAGAGCTCGTAGGCGCGGCCCTCGGTCATCCAGGCCAGGAACTTGTAGGCCTCGTCGAGATGCTGCGAATGCGCATTCGCGAAGATCGACCAGCCGCCGACCATCTGCTGCTCGAACTTCTCCGTCGGCGATACGGTGTAGCCGAACTGGCCCTTGTGCGGTCCGTCCTCGATGCCGACGATCACGTCGGTCCAGGTCACGAGCATGGCGACCTTGCCCTGCTGCAGAGCCGAGGAGCCTTCCGGATAGTCGAAGGACTGGTAGCCCTGCGGGCAATAAGGCAGCAGCTCCTTCAGCCGCTCAATCGCCCGTTCGCCCTGGCCCTCGGAATTGAAGATCGGCTCATTGTCCGGGCTGAGCATGCCATCGTCGTTCGGGCCCAGCTTGGTCATGCCCATGATGCGGGAGCCCCAGTCGCCGCTGGTGAGTGCGTCCTGCCCACCCATCAGGATGGTGACGCCGGAGACGTCCGTCGAATGGAGCTTCTTCGCCGCCGCGACATACTCGTCCCAGGTCGCCGGCACCTTGTCGATGCCCGCCTTCTCGAACAGGTCTTTGCGATAGACGTAGCAGGGCGTGGTTTGCACCAGCGGCAGGCCAAAGCGCTGGCCCTTCGATTCCGTATAGACCAGGGAGGCATCCGTCAGGTTCTGCACCTGAAGGTCCGGCAGGTCCGGGTTGGCCTGCTTCATCTCCGTGAGATTGGCCGCCCAGCCGTTCCGAATGGGTTGCGTGACCCAGAGGTTGTCGGTGGTGATGATGTCGAACGTGTCCGAGCCCTGGGACAGCTCGATAGCCATTTTCTCGTAGTGCGATTCGTAGGGATTGGACTCGCCGACGATCTTGGCGCCCTTGTAGGCTTCGGCCACGGACCCCGTCAGGGCATTGGCCCAGGCGGTGTTGCTGTTCAGGATGTTGAGCGTCACATCCTGTGCCGCCGCCGAACCGGCACGATACGCCGCAAGCGCCGCGGACATGGCGGCCGACATCTGCATGAACGTCCGCCGCGAGAACCGATTGTTCTGATAACCAACCATGCCTTCCCTCCTCTGCTGGATCGAGATCAGCGCTTCCGATGACCGAGGCGCAACGCTCGGCAAACTGGTGCGGCTTGTATTTGTAAACGATTTCATGTAATCGTTTTCATGGCGCGATGTCAAGCGCGCTTTTGACTGGGACATTGCTGGAGTTGGACCTAGGATCAAGCCCGAGTTTCGCTCGCAGGAAGTACCCATCGTGCCAAGAAAACGTCAAAGCAAGAGCCGGATCAACGTTCAGGACGTCGCCGAGAAGGCGGGAGTTTCGGTCGCGACCGTTTCGCGCGCGTTCAATCTCCCGGATATGGTGAGCGAGGACGTGCGCGAGCGGGTCATCGCAACTGCGAAACGCCTGGGCTACAGTCCCAATGCCGCCGCGCGCGCCCTGCGGTCTCGCAAGACGCATATCGTGGGAGCTGTCATCCCGTCTTTGGATTACGCCATCTACGCCAAGATGGTGAATGCGTTCCAACGGAGCTTTTCGCAGCACGGATACATGACAATCGTGCTCACCACGGGCTTCGACAACCGGACGATCTTCGACAAGGTGAAGCTGCTCGTCGAGCGCGGCGCGGAGGCCCTGGTCCTTGTCGGCGCCATCGAAGACCCGGCGCTCCGCAGGTTCCTGAAGGAGTCGCCCCTTCCGGCGGTGACGACCTATTCGCATCTTCCCAATGAAATCGTCCCGTCGATCGGCTTTGACAATGCAAAAGCCGTCGAAACGATGGTCGACCATCTGGCGGACCTCGGCCACAAGGAATTCGCGCTTGTCAGTTCGATTGCCGATGGCAACGACCGCCAACGGGCGCGCATCGAAGGTTATCAGACCGGGCTTCGGCGCTTGAAGCTCTCGGGCGTCGATCGCGTCTTCTCGCATCCCTACTCGATCGAGGACGGGGCGGCGGCGATGCATGAGATCTACAACGCGTGCCCCCAGGTCACCGCGATCGTGTGCACGTCCGACGTCCACGCCTTCGGTGTCTTGAGCGAGTGCAGGCGCATGGGCCTGCGCGTGCCGCAGGACGTATCGGTGACGGGATTTGACGACGCCGAGTACGCCGCACGCCTGGAGCCACCATTGACGACCGTCTTCGTGCCGGCGGACGAGATGGGCGTGGCCGCCGCGACGGCGCTCCACAAAGCCCTGGCCAAAGATCAGAAACCGACAGGCGTGCGCCTGGATACGAAGCTGATCGTCCGCGGATCGTCGGGTTCTCCGAGCAAGACGCAAGACCTGATTTCGTCCCGGCGCGCCGGCAAGAACCGCTGAGGGCGCGCTTAGAGCATGCCATGGCTTTCGCGATATGGCTGGCGGCGGTGGCGCTGCTCCACAAGTCATTTCATCCGCAGCGCCCAAAGGCCCGTGGATCCAAAAGAGGAAGTCGCATGCATTTGACGCGGATGATCACGGTAGTTGGCGCGCATGCCGAGGGCGAAGTCGGCCGGGTGATCACTGGTGGTGTCTTTCGCCCGAAAGGGTCGACCATGTTCGAGTGCATGGTCTCCATGGAGAGGGATTCGTCCTGGGTCCGCGACATGCTGCTCTATGATCCGCGTGGGAGCGTGAACGCGGCGGTCAACCTGATTACGCCGCCAATCGATCCGCGCGCCGATATCGGCATGATCGTCATGGAATCCGACTATTTCGTGCCGATGTCCGGTTCCAACCTGATCTGTACCGTCACAGTCGCCCTGGAGACGGGCATTGTCGCGATGACCGAGCCGTCCACCATTGTCAGGGTCGACACCCCCGCGGGGCTGGTGGAGGTGGAGGCAGATTGCCGCGGCGGTAAATGCCGACGGATAACGTTCCGCAACATCCCGTCCTTCGTCATGCATAGGGACAGGCATGTCGAGGTGGATGGTCTTGGCACCATTCGGGTCGATGTCGCCTATGGCGGCATGATCTACGTGATCGTCAATGCGGAAGACCTGGGCCTCACATTGTCCCGCGACGAGGGGCGCAAGCTGGTCGAGCTGGGCGAGCGCATCAAGCAGGCCAGCGCCGTCCAGCTGCCGTCGGTCCATCCGGAAAACCCCGGAATCCATACCATCAACCAGACACTCTTCGCCGGCCCGCTGTTCCGTGACGAGGGAGTATTGGCTTCGAAGAACGCTGTCGTGGTCTCGCCTGGCCGGATCGATCGCTGCCCCTGCGGAACCGGCACGTCAGCACGGCTGGCCCTTCTCCATGCGCGCGGCGAGCTCAAGGTGGGAGAGAACTTCAAGCACCTGTCGATCCTCGACACCGAGTTCCAATGCAAGATCCTCGAATCCGTACAGGTCGGAGGCCTCGCGGCCATTGTGCCTCAGGTCTCTGGTCGTGCCTGGCTAACCGGGATATCGAGTTATGGCATCGACCCCGAGGATCCCTTCCCGAACGGTTATCGACTTTCGGATACTTGGTTCCGATAGGGAGGCATAGCGTACGCTACGGGGGCAAAACTTTGGGTAGCGCACATTGATCCCAGGCAAGCGGTTGCAAGGATTTGATGTTTTAATCCCACCCCTTCCGCCTGCTCTCATCCGCCGAGACGCACCAATCTGACCCATGCTCGACCTGGCTCGGCCGAACGCCACATGGCATCGCCCTTGCGTGAAGTGCCGCACATAGGGGGTGGCTGGGCAGGATTTGCCCCAATCCCCGGGCCGGATCGAGGGGAGGATGGCATGAGCGTGACGGGTATCGGCGAAACCACGGGCATGGGCGAAGCCAAGGGCGCGGCGGCGCAACGCAAGGAGGGCGCCGGCAAGAGCCCGTCGCGGGAGGAGACGTTCCTCGCCTATGTAAAGAAGTCGCCGGTGGAGCGATGGATCGAGAGCTGGCTGAAGGCGCACGGCCTGACCAAGGAGGAGTTCGACGCCCTGCCGCCGGAGCGGCACGACGCGCTCGCCAAGGAAATGGCCGAGGACCTCAAGAAGGCGGCGCAGCAGAAGCGCGTCTGAGCGGGCCGTGGTCGGCCCATGCCGGCCGACTCGCCCCGCATAGCCCGGCCATGAAAGTCTAGAGATGCGGCGGCGGCCGGAAGCCGTCAGTCGACGGCGACACCGCTAGCCGTCGAACGTCACGACGTTCAGCGGCAATTTATTCACTCCGGTACCGCCGGAAAGATCCAGCGGCAGCGAGATCAGGCATTCCGCGTCGAACCCGGTCCAGGCATCGCGCCAAGTCCAGCAATCGTGGCGGCGATAGATGTCGGCGATGCCGCGGGTGAAGTCGAGGTCGATGGGACGCTTCAGGATTTGGGTATCGCGGCCCGCGCCGTAGCGCGCCGCCAATGCGGCCGAGCGGGCTGAGACGTAGTTCGTCGTCCACAGGCTGAGCCCGAGATCGCGGCGCAGGCTGTCCACCGCACGATGCACCTGGACATGGTCCTCATGCCCGTATTCGCCCCACGGATTGTGGGTGACGACGGTCGCGCCGGGCGGCAGCGCCAGTGCCAGGCGGGCGCGCAATGCCGCGAAATTCGTCCGGTAGCGCGCCTCGGCCGCTGCGTCGACCGGCGCGGCATCAAGGGCAAGGCCGAATTCGCTCAGGCGCGGATCGGGCCACGCGGCGTGGCGCAGTGAGCCGGCCTCGGGCAGGCCCAGGCAGGTGCAATCGCGATAGGGCATCTCCGCCAGCGCCGCCGTGCGGCGGGCACCGAGGCCGGGCACGGCGTCATAGTCGCGGAAAGCGATGACCACGCGGCCGATCGCGCGCAGGATAGAACCGAACCACAGCACCTCGTCATCCGGATGCGCGACCACCAGCACCGCATCTTTCAGCCAATCGGGGACCGGGTCGCAGGCGACGCTCATGCGGACGCGCCGTCGCGCCGGAATCCCAGCATGGCGGTGCGCCGGCATCCGAACGCCGTCTTGAACGCCTCGTCGCCGATGGTGAAGTCGAACACCTTGCCGCCGTCCGCGAACCAGTCCCGCATTGCGAAATCGAACAGGATCATGCCGGGGGAGAACTTGCCGAACCTAGCATAGTCGCAGCCGAGGACCAGGTAGCAGAAACGCTCGCCGTCGATCAGCCCGAAGAGCACCGCGACCGTCTCGCCGCCGCAGGAAAGCCGATAGGTGCGCGCCAGGCCGTTCCCCGCCCCGCGTTCCGCGACCTCGGTGTAGAAGTCGTGGAAATCGTCGCGTTGCATCGGGTCGTCCTTGAAGCGCCCGTGGCGGAACCGTCGCGCCGCCGCCAGCGCCACGCCGACCTCGTCACCGGGGAGCCGCACGAGGCGGAGCTCGCCCAGCGCCGCCAGCCGGCGGATCTTGCGGTCGAGCGCCGCCGCCTTGCCGCCGGCGAAGATGCGGCTGCGGTTGCTGTCGTAGCCCCCGTCGCACATCAGATCATGGGCGCCGAAGCCGAGCGGTTCCGGCGCCATGCCGAGAAGGTCCTGCCATAAAGATGCATCCTGCGCGCGCACCGGCGCGACACGGAAGGCATCGTGCCGGCCGAGCGCCGCATGGAAGCGCGCATGCAAGTCCGGCACGTGGCGCGGGACCAACTCCGGCGCGACCACTGGCAAGGCGTAGTCCGTGACGCCAAGGGATGCGTATTCGATGCCGACGGATGCTTCCATCCGGCGCAGCAGCGGCACCACCAAAGCAAGGCCGCCGGCGGCGGTTCGGCCGACCATCACCAGAGGCGCGATGGCGGGCGGGCGCACCAGCCGGCGATAGAACGGCGCCAGCCAGTCGGGATGCTGGAACGGCGAGGCCTTCGCGCGGGCGAAGAAGGCCCGATATTCCTCAGCGGCGAAATCGAAAGCTGACTCCGCCGTCAGTGTCGCCAGATCATCGGGCCCGCGGTCGGGCAGGACGGGCCGATCCGGCGATGTCATGGCCGCTGCAATGGCGGCGGCGCCGGATGCTGGCGCAGCAGGCGTTGCAGCCAGCCGCGCCGCGGCGCCTGCTGCGGCTTCAGCATGCCGTCGCGGATGCGGATCGGCCCGGCGTCCGGCGTGTCGAGGCCGAGCAGTGCTGCCTCCACCGCATCCTCGCTGAATTTCTGGATCGCGGCACGGCGCGGGTGGATGTTGCGGAACAGGGCCACATGATCCGCATGCGTCGGGTTGGTGTTGATCTCGTAGATCTGCGGCCGGCCGTCCACCAGGGCGAAATCCGCCCGGCCGTACTCGATGCCGGCCAGGTCGAAGGCGCGGCGGAGCAAGTCGGCATGCTGGTTCTGCCGGATGAAGGCATCCTCGTGCGCCAGGAAGCGTTCGAATTCCGGATGCGCCTCCAGCCGCCGGCGGTCGGTCGCGTCCTTCACCACCCAGTTGAAGTCGACCACGTTGGTATGGGCGATGATCCTGCCGCCGATGCAATAGCTCTGCAGCCGCTGCCACACGCCTGGGCTGACCTCGGCGCCCGCATATTCGATGACCAGCTTGCCCACCAGGGAAAAGCCCTCGCGCTGCATCTGCGCCAGGGTTGCGTCCAGTTCCTGCTGGCTCCGGATCAGCGGCGTGTTGGCGCGGGTCTTGTGGTCGTATTCGTTGCGCAGGAAGACGGGGAAGCGTTCCGGGCGCGGGAAGATCTCCGCCCGCCAGGCCGAGAAGCCGTTGATGCCGGCCTGTTTCAGCCGCGTCAACAGGTCGAAGCGCCGGGCGACCTGGGCCGGGCGATTGAGCACGCGCGCCCCGCCCTGTTCCAGATGGAAGGCGACGCGTGACGCCAGCGCCAGTTCATGCGCCGAGAGCCGCTCGTGATCGGTGAAGATCCAGGTGCCGCCGGGGAGCCAGCGCTGCGCGAACAGGCTCTCGTATGCCCAGTGGCGGCAGGCGGCGGGACCAAGTCGCGTGACCAGGTGACGGAAGGTGACGCCGTGGTCCCGGGTGGTGACGAAATGGATCATGCGTGGAGGCCGGCCGCTATGGCCATGCCGGCGCTTGGCGTTGCTGCGGCCCCGGCCCCTCGAGCCCGCCATAGAGCTGCAGCAGGCGGTCACGGGCGGCGACCGTGGAGAAATCCTTGACCCGCTGCGTGCCGCGCTCGACCAGGCTGCTGTGCAACGCGCGATCGGCGATCAGCGTCAGGGCGCGCTCCGCCAGGCGGTCGGGCGCCCGCGGCGGCACCAGGGCGAAGGCGTGGGGCTCGCCCGCCACATCGGGAATGCCGCCCACCCGGTAGGCGATCGCGGGAACCTCCCAGGCCATGGCTTCCAGCAGGATACTGCCGAAGGCCTCGCGCCGCGACGGCAGCACGATCACATCGGCGATCCGCAGCGCCGCCTTGACATCGCTGCGCGGCACGAAGCCGGTGACGCACCAGGCGCTGTCCGCGCAGCGCGCCCGCAGTTCGCGCTCCAGCGGCCCGCGGCAGGGGCCGTCGCCACAGATCAGCACGAACACGCCGTTGCGCGACAGCGCCTGCACGATCGCCGGCAGGTCGCGCCAGCCCTTCTCCTCGCTGATGCGGCCGATATAGGCGGCAATCGGGCCGCGCTCCGGAATCTTGTGCTGGAGCCGGAAGCGCCGCACGGTTTCGTCGTCGATGCCGGCGCGGAAGGCGACCGGGTCGATGGCATCGGGAACGATCCACACCCGGTCGCCGTGTCCGGGGGCGAGCAGGTTCATCATCTTCGCCTGGTGCGGGCTCAGCGCCACCACCCGGTCGGCGAGGCGCAGCGCCCAGCGTTCCAGCCGCAGGCGCAGGCCCGCCGGCTCCGGCCTGGCCTCGGCCTCGCCGTCGCTCAGCAGCGACACGTTGAGCGAGATTACCACCGGCACCGGGCCGAGCTTGAGCGCCAGGGCCAGGATGCGGCACCAGATCGAGTGATCGAGATGCAGATGCACCAGGTCGAAGCCGCGCAGGTGACGCAGCAGATAGGGGATCAGCGCCCAGAACCAGGTGAAGCCGAGCAGATGCGTGGCGAGGAAAGGCGGCAAGGACGGCCCGACCGCCTGCAGCCGCGAGCGCTCGAACAGCGGATAGGCGCGCGCGCTGCCGGGAATGTGCGTGGTGACCACGGTCTGCTGCATGCCCGCGGCGTCGAGGTCCCGCACCATCTGCCAGACCTGGTTCTGCATGCCGCCGACCGGATCGTAGGCGACCGGCCAGGAGCCCTCGCGAAAGAAATGCGGCGCGAGCCGCAAAATCCTCAACTGGCGATGCGCCATGCCGTGCCCCCGTGCACCCTCGCGTGTTCAGCCGGCACGACTATGATGTACCGCCCCGCGTCCATGAATTCCCGCGTACATGAATTCTCGCGTCCATGAATTGCGCACCCGATCGACCGCCGAGCCGGCCTGCGGACCCGGCGCACGAGCCGCCCAGAAATCGGGCAAGTCAGTCACGCGCGCAGGGAACAGATCAGTAGCGGCGATCGACCGACGGCGCAATGATCAATGTCACACGGGCATTTGACCAACTATCCACGTTTCCCGTCAAGCGCCTCGCGCCCGGTGCGCGACCCTGGTCAGCGGCGGCATTTCCCGCATGCGGAAGGTAGACGAACCGGGAAACCCGCTTAGCGCTTGCTGGCCTTGCGCGCGGTCTTTTTCTTCGCCGTCTTGCCGCGGCCGGAGCCGCTTTTTCTGCCGCCGCCGCTCTCCTTGTTGGTGGTGGCCCAGGCGCGCCGCTCCGCCTCCTTCTTGGAGACGCCGCGCTTTTCGTAGCCCTCCTCGATATGTTCGGCCTGGCGCTTCTGCTTGTCGGTATACGAACGCTTGTCGCCGCGTGGCATGGTCCCGCTCCTTTCCGGGGTCGCTCTCCATGCAATGCAGCGGCGCGCGGCCGGTTCCGGACAGGCGGCGGTTAGCCGATGAAGCGAAGCATCGTGCGGACCAGCGCCGGCATCATCGCCGGGCGCAGCAACCGGCCGTCATAGCCCGCCATGCGCCGATCGTTCTCGGACAGGCACAGCACCAGGAAGCCGCGCAGGTCGAGCTTGCCCGAGACCGCGCCGACGCCGGAGGTGAGGAAATTGCTGCGCATGCGCCGCCGGCGCCGGCGCACCGCGACCGCCGTCGCCAGGCGGGCGAAGACCTGGTCGGCGAGCGCCGCGAGGCTGACCATCTCGAAGCAGAGACGCGCCAGCCCGCGCGAATGCGCGCGCCGCCAGGCCAGGTAGTTGGCGAAGAAGAGGATGTGACGGGCCTCCTCCTGCACCACCGGCTCGAATACGGCGACCAGGGGGGCTGGAAAGAAGCCGGATTTTTCCGCCAGGGCGAACAGGCCGAAGGCGAAGAACGAGTTGATGCACTCGCCGTACCCCGTGCGCAGGAAACCGAATTCGGGGTTGCTGGGTTTGACATGGATCGGCTGCTGCGGCAGCGCGATGCCGTAGAAGGCGAGCATATGGCCGAGGACTTCCTTGTGCCGGCGCTCCTCCGCCGCGTTCAGCATCAGGGCTTCGCGGATCTGCGTGTCCGCGACATTCTCCGCCTGCCATTCCATGCGCAGGGACGCGCGCTCCTCGATCGCCACCGCGGTATCCCAGAAGGGCAGGCCGGCAAGGCGGGCCAGTTCGGCCTCGTTCAATGCCGGCCAGTCCATGATCGCCGGACGATAGGGATTGTACGTGTCGAGCAGCATGCGACAGAAGGCGTCGCGATGCTGCGGCGAGCCCGGGGTGAGGCTCCCGGATACCGTGCACGACCACCCATAGTAGGGATCGGATCCATCGATCGCCGTCGACATGTTGACCTCCCGTGCGGGTCAGAGAATAAGCCAGCCTGGCACGGCCGGCGACTCAATCGCCCGCCGGCTCCGTCGCTCCGGCGGCCTCGGTCACGAAAGTGACATCGACCCGCCCGGCATGCTCGAAGATGAGCGTGACCGGGAAAGTGTCACCCTCGGCCAGGGGCTGCTTCAAGCCCATGAACATCAGATGGAATCCATGCGGCTTCAGCTCCGCCTTGCCGCCGGCCGGAATGTCCACCGCGTCGACCGCCACCATCTTGGCGACGTCGTTCTCCATGATGTGGTTGTGCAGCTGCGCCATGTCGGCGATCCGGGTCTCGGCGCCGATCAGCCGGTCGGCGACGGTGCCGTGGTTCTCGATCTCGAGATAGCCGGCGCCGGGCCGGTTCTTGCCGGTGGCACGCGCCCACGGATGCTCGATCACCAGGTCGCCGGCCTTGAATTCATGGGCCCAGGCGATGGCCGGAGCCCAGGCGGCGCGCAGGGCCGGGACAAGCGCGATGCCGGCCAGCAGCAGGTTGCGTCGGTTCATGTCGGTCTCCTTTGTCGGATGCGCGGAATCGTGTTCGCCGCGCAGGAATTGCCTTTGAAACGGGAAGCGCCGGTTTCGGCGATCGGCCCGGCGCGATGCCGAAGATCGTCGAACCGCCGCACGCCGCGGGCCTGTGCAGCACAGGCCCGCGCGCAATCAGGCAAGGCGCGGCGGCGCGCGGGAGGAGAAGCCTTCGCCGGACGGCGCGGCATGCGGCAGTTGCTGCCGGGGGGATGATTCGGCACGCTGGAAAATGCCTGGAACGGAAAGATCGAACGCTGCCGGCGCCAGTGTCGCGCCGGCCTGCTGCATCACCAGGCAGACCGCGCAATCGCCCGGATGCGCAGCGCCGGGGGTCGGCACGCCGTCATCGCCATCGGCGCGCGGCGACAGGCAGGTCGGCAACCAGGCGGCGGCACCGGAGAACGCCGCATCGGTCATGTCCCAGCTGGTGCCGCCACCCATGGCGGGCATCGGCAGATACGGCGCCAGCGCCTGCAGCAACAGGCCGAGCATCAGCACCGCCGCCGCGAGGCGACGGTTGGCATGGGCCATGTGGCGGGGGGACCGGTGCAGTCTCATGCGGGTCCATTCCTAGCATCCCCGGCCGTCCTGCGACAACCGACCCCGTCGGCCGGCAGCGCCCGCTGCGGTGATGCGTCGCGGCGCCGCATCGCCTCAGGCCTTGCCGATGGGGTGGAAGGCGAAGCGCGGCGCCGGCACCCAGGGTTGCCGGTCGATCACTGCCTCGACCGCGAAGGCGGCACGGATCGCCCCAGCGGTGAGGACCTCCGCCGCCGGTCCCGCGCCGATCAGCCGGCCACCATCCAGCAGCAGCACTCGATCGGCGAAGGACGCCACCAGGTTGAGGTCGTGCGACGCGACCACCACGGTGCGGCCCAGCCGGCGCAACAAACCGAGGATTTCGAGTTGCAGCCCGATATCGACGTGATGCGTCGGCTCGTCGAGCAGCACGAGGCTGGCCTCCTGCGCCAGCGCGCGGGCAATCAACACGCGCTGCTTCTCGCCGCCGGACAAGGTCGAGAAAAGCCTTTCGGCGAGATGAGCAAGGTGCAGCTGCTCCAGCGCCGCGCCGATCCTGGCGCGGTCTTGCGCGCCCCGGTCGTCGCGCCGGCGGCGCCGCGCGGCGCGGCCAAGCATCAGCACATCGCGCACCCGGAAGGGATAGGCCGCCGGAACCTCCTGCGGCACGGCGGCAATGCGACGCGCGGCCTCGCCCGGCGCCAGGCCCCAGAGATCCGCGCCGTTCAGCTGGATCACGCCATGCCACGGCCGGTTCGCCCGCGCGAGGCAGCGCAGCAGGCTGGTCTTGCCCGCGCCGCTCGGCCCGACGATGCCGATCATCTCCTGCGGCGCGACGTCGAAACTTATGTCGCGCAGGATCGGCACGCCCTGCTGGGCGCCCCAGGCGAGATCGCGCACTGCGAGTGCGGCGACCATCAGTGCGGCTCCCGCGCGCGCGGCGCGCTGATCATCAGCGCGCTGGGGACGCGCGCCAGGCACTTGCCGCGCAAGGCGTCCGGCCGCGCGCGGAAGCCGGTCATGCCGTCTTCCTGCGCCTGGTAGAGCCGCGCGAAGGCGACCAGCGCATCGAGATCCTCGGCCGGGTCGATGTCGCCGAACAGATAGGTCGCCTTGCCCTCCGCGACGAAGGCGACCGTGCAGGGCCGCGTGCAGCCGGACAGGCAGGCGGTGCCGGAGATGCCGAATTCCTCCGGCAGTCCGGCGCTGCGGCCGAGATCGGCGGCCTGGTCTAGCGATTGCAGCAGCCGCAGGCCGGGGCGGCAATCGGTCCCGGTCCGCCGGCATGTGGTGCACAGGATGAGCTGGTGTGGTGTCTTGGAATCCGTCGCCATGTTCTACCCCGCCATGAGCACGGGGCATCGCGGCGCGGCAACGGCACAGATCTGGTCGCAAGTCGCATCTGCATCATCGCTCCCTCCGGCACACCCCGTCCGGTTACGTTCAGGTTGGCGATGGCAGGTCTCCTGGCTCGCGGCTTGGCGGCTGGCGAACGACCTTCCCGGTTTCCCAGTGGCGCTCTTGTTCGCAAGCCTCGCCGCTCACAGTTGCGGGGGCAGCCACGGTTTCGGCCCCGATTGGGTCGTCCTCACCGTGTTCCCTTTTCATCCCCTGGAGTTCATCCGTCGGGGAACCATCGAGACGGAATGCTTAGCAAATCCGCCGTCTGCCGGCAAGGAAGGCGCGGTCAATGCGGTCGCTCAGTACAACTCCTTGCGATAGCTCTCCTCGATGTCGAGGTCGCAGGCGACGACCTCCTCCTCTTTCGGCGCCGCTTCCGCGGTCTGCTCCAGGATGATGCGGGCCAGGCTCGGCATCACCTTGCGGTCGACCCGCGCCTCCGGCTGCCACAGGCGCGAACGCTTGAAGGCCTTGGCGCAATGCAGGAAGGCCTCGTCGACGCGCACCCGGATCGCCACCTTCGGCGTCTTGCCGTCGACCGTGGCGTGCGCCAGGATCGCGGGATCGCGGGTGATCTCGGCCCGGCCGTTGATCCGCAAGGTGTCCTCGAAGCCGGGGATCATGAAGATCAGCCCGACATTCGGGTTCTCCAGGATGTTCATCATCGTATCCAGCCGGTTGTTGCCGGGCCGGTCAGGGATCGCCAGGTGGTGGTCGTCCAGCACCTGGACGAAGCCGGCCGGGTCGCCGCGCGGCGAGACATCGGCGCGTCCCGCCGCATTCGCGGTGGCGATGCAGAGAAAAGGCGAGCGGGCGATGAAATCCCGTGCGTGGCGGTCGAGCTTCGGGATCGCCTTGCGCAAGGCCAGGCCCTCGGCGTGGCCGAACAGGGCGCGCAATTCGTCGACGCCGCCGATGCGATGCTGGTCCATTGTGGAATCCTCGGGCATGGAATCCTCGGGTTTTTGCGAACGATTCTCACACACTAGAGCATGGCGTCGACGCCGGCGGCAAGGGGCTTGCCGCGCCGGACGGCCGGGACGACGGAGCGTCCCGATTTTGCAGGCGGCCCATGCGCGGGACACGGTTTGACAGCGCCGGCCGCGCATGCAAATTCACCGCTCCGCCGGAGGGGATGACCGTGACGACGACCGCGCCAAGACCGGACAAGCACCATGCCAGCATCGAGTTCGTCGTGCTGATGGCGGTGATGTCGTCGCTGATCGCGTTTTCCATCGACGCCATGCTGCCGGCATTGCCGCAGATCGCCGCCGACCTCGCCATCCGGCGTGAGAACGACCGGCAGATGATCGTGACCGCGCTGTTCCTCGGCCTGGCGCTGTCGCAGCTGGTCTACGGCCCGGTCGCCGACACGATCGGGCGCAAGCCGACCATCTATTGGGGTTTCGCCATCTTCCTGGTCGGCACGCTGATGTGCATCCTGTCGCCGAGCTTCGAGATCATGCTGCTCGGCCGCTTCCTCCAGGGCATTGGAGCGGCGGGGCCGCGCATCGTTTCCATCGCCCTGATCCGCGACCTCTATTCCGGGCGTGAGATGGCGAAGGTGCTGTCGCTGGTGACCACGGTTTTCATCGTGGTGCCGGTGATCGCGCCTTCCATCGGCCAGGGCATCCTGTTCGTGGCCGAATGGCGCTGGATCTTCGGCGTGCTGCTGGCCCAGGGCGTCATCGGCTTGACTTGGTTTGCCTGGCGCCAGCCGGAAACGCTGCCGCTGGAACGGCGCGCCAGTTTCTCGCTGCGCCGCATCACCATGGCCTTCCACGAGGCCTGCACCAACCGCTTCACGCTCGGCTACACCATCACCGCGGGGCTGATCTTCGGCGCCTTCATCGGCTATCTGACCTCCACCCAGCAGATCCTGCAGGAGCAGTATGGCCTGGGCGAGATGTTTCCGCTCTATTTCGGGGCCAATGCCTTCGCCTTCGGCGCGGCGTCGCTGGTGAATTCGCGGCTGGTCATGCGCTTCGGCATGCGGCGACTGGCTGCGACCGGCCTCGTCGCCAGTTCGCTGCTGTCCATCGTGTTCTTCGTGGTCGCCTTCATGACCGGCGGGCAGCCGCCCTTGTGGTCGCTGATGGCCTATCTGCTCGCCATCTTCTTCAGCGTCGGCATCCTGTTCGGCAATTTCAACGCGTTGTCGATGGAGCCGATGGG
>JBGAGP010000124.1:0-14536 GCA_044226685.1 Dongiaceae bacterium | reverse complement strand
CTGCAGCGCCTCAGCGGCCTGAAGATGCCGAAAGCGCGCGTGCCTTACGCGCTGGCCCTCGTCTCGGCGCTGGTCAGCGAAGGCCTCGCCAACATCACCAAGAAGCCGCCGATGGCGCCGCTCACCGGCGTCCGGCTGGCACGCACCTCGATGGCCTTCGATTGCAGCAAGGCGCGGGGCGAGCTCGGCTGGCAATGCCGGACGCTGGATGCGTCCCTGGTCGACACGATGCGCTGGATGTCAGGGGCGCGGTCTGTTGCGGCGACCAGTAGCTCTGCCCCTGGCTTGAGATGATCGTGGTGCCGAGGTCGCTCGGCTCCGCCTGGGCGCCGGCCGGCGCGTTGTAGATGAAGCCCTCCGCCGGATAGATGGCGCCCCAGGCACGCGCCTCCTGGTTCCAGAAGCGCAGCTGGGTCCAATCGTTGGCCGGCGAGACATCCATCACCGGCATCCCGGTGATGACGGTGCCGCGCTGCCAGTTGGCGTGGTCGATGCGGATCTCGCGCGGATTGACCCGCTGCGTCACCACCGCGACGTGGCCGTAGGCGAGGCGGCTGGTCTGCCGCAGCACCAGCACCGCGCCGGGTTCCGGCATGTGGCCGCGCGCATAGCGACCGGCCGCGACCCGCCACCAGGTATGGGCGTCGCCGAAGATGCCGATGCCGGACCGCAGCCGGGCATAGGGTACGCATTGCATGTTGACCGAGTAGTCGACGGAATAGGGCGCGCCGGTGCTGTTGGCCGTCGGCGGCGGCGCGGGCGGCAACGAGGCGATCTGCGGCGCCGGCGTCGAGCACCCGCTGGCCAGCAGCAGGACCAGACCCAGCCCCCCCCCCCGCCACAGCGCGGCGCCGATTTCGGTGTCGGATTTCCCCCTCGAACCATCGACCAACCCCCGGTTCCATCGCGTCCGCGGCCGGGCGTCGCAGATTGGCGACGAACCGACTCGGGGACGCTTTCATGCTCATCCTAGTCGAAATCTGGATAGCCAAAAAGAGTCATTAAAATAGGATACATAACCAGCGGGAGACATCCGGATCAGATTGGAGTGGTCCGTTCGACTGTCTCATTAGCGTCATTCATCGCGCGACCAGAGTGCTCGCGTGCCGGGTGAAAAAGCGAGCCATATCCCGGTTTCGGGCGACGTCTCGCCATATTCACACTTCATCCGCGTTGAATGACAATGCCGGTGGACAAAGTCCCGGCACACAGGCATTGATCACCGGATGGATTTTTGATGCACTGCAGCATTGCAACTGCAAAAGCATCGAGCTCGGGACGCTGTCTGGGGAGAGACGCTCCATGAACATCCACGAGTATCAGGCCAAGCAATTGCTCCGGCGCTATGGCGTGCCGGTGCCGCGCGGCGACGTCGCGCACAATCCGGCCGAAGCCGAAACCATCGCGGAAGAGCTCGACGGCCCGGTCTGGGTGGTCAAAGCGCAGATCCATGCCGGCGGCCGCGGCAAGGCCGGCGGCATCAAGATCTGCCGTTCGGTCAAGGAAGTCATGGCCAGCGCCGACAAGCTGCTGGGCAGCAAGCTGGTGACGCACCAGACCGGCCCCCAGGGCAAGGAAGTCAAGAAGGTCTATATCGAGCAGGGCAGCGACATCGCGCGCGAGCTCTACATCGCCCAGCTCATCGATCGCAAGACCGGCGGCGTCGCCGTGATCGCCTCGACCGAAGGCGGCATGGACATCGAGGAGGTGGCCGAGAAGCACCCGGAGAAGATCATCCGCCTGGCGCTGCCGCCGGCGACGCCGATGCGCGCCTTCCAGGCCCGCAACATCGCCTTCCAGCTCGACCTCAAGGAGCGCGAGGTGCACAAGTTCGTGCGCCTGCTGATGGCGATGAACAAGGCGTTCCGCGAACTCGATGCCAGCCTGGTGGAGATCAATCCGCTGGTCGTCACCAAGTCGAACCGTCTGATCGCGCTCGACTGCAAGATGACCTTCGATGAGAACGCGCTGTTCCGCCACCACGACATCCAGGACATGCGCGACGACAACGAGATCGACCCGCTCGAGCTCGAGGCCTCGCGCCACGACCTCAACTACGTGAAGCTGGACGGCGACATCGGCTGCATGGTGAATGGCGCCGGGCTGGCCATGGCGACCATGGACATCATCCAGCACCATGGCGGCCAGCCGGCGAACTTCATGGACATCGCCGGCGCCGCGACCAAGGAGCGCGTCGCCTGCGCCTTCAAGCTGATCTTCAACGATCCGGGCGTGAAGGGGATCCTGGTCAACGTCTTCGGCGGCATGATGCGCTGCAACTCCATCGCCGAGGGCATCGTGGGTGCCGCGCGCGAGGTCGGCCTCGACCGGCCGCTGGTGGTGCGCCTCGAGGGGACGAATGTCGAACTGGGGCGGAAGATCCTGCAGGAGTCCGGCCTGCCCATCGTCAACGCCACGACCCTGGCCGACGCCGCCGAGAAGATCGTCCATGCGGTGCGGCCCGGAGCCAGCGCGGGGAGGGCCTGATCATGTCCATCCTCGTCAACAAGGCGACCAAGGTGATCTGCCAGGGTTTCACCGGCACCCAGGGCACCTTCCACTCGCAGCAGGCGATCGAGCACGGCACCAACATGGTGGGCGGCGTGACGCCGGGCAAAGGCGGCTCGACGCATCTCGCCCTGCCGGTGTTCAACACGGTGCTGGAGGCGAAGGCGAAAACCGGCTGCAACGCCAGCGTCATCTACGTGCCACCGACCTATGCGATGGACTCCATCATGGAAGCCATCGATGCCGAGATCGAGGTCATCGTCGCCATCACCGACGGCGTGCCGGTGCAGGACATGGCGCGGGTGCGCAAGGAGCTGAAGTATTCCAAGTCGCGGGTGATCGGGCCGAACTGTCCGGGGATCATCACGCCGACCGAATGCAAGATGGGCATCATGCCGGGCTACGTGCACAAGCCCGGCCGGGTCGGGATCGTCTCGCGTTCCGGCACGCTCAGCTACGAGGCGGCGACGCAGACCACGGCGGCAGGCCTCGGCCAGTCGACGGTGGTCGGCATCGGCGGCGACCCGGTCAACGGCTCCAGCTTCGTCGACATCCTGGAGCTGTTCCTGGCCGACGACGACACCGACGCCATCATCATGATCGGCGAGATCGGCGGCACGCCGGAGATCGACGCGGCCGAGTTCCTGAAGCAGTCGAAGCGCAAGAAGCCGGTGGTCGGGTTCATCGCCGGCCGCGCAGCACCTCCGGGCCGGCGCATGGGCCATGCCGGGGCGATCGTCTCGGGCGGCGGGGAAAGTGCTGCGGAGAAGATCGAGGCGTTGCGCTCGGCCGGCATTTTCATTACGCCAAGCCCGGCGGAAATGGGCGCCAGCATGTTGCAGGCGCTGGGAAAAGCGGCCGCCTAGCGGCCGGAGGAGTGGGGATGGCGGAACGGAGCAGCAAGCGGAAGGTCCGGAGCAAGGGCGGCGAGCCCATCGCCTTGCGAGGCCAGCCGCCATCCCAGCGCGCCGCCAAAGGCGCCCGCCCGCGCCGCCTGCGCGATGACCTGCCGGCGGAATCCTGCATCTTCCCCGAGGGCGGCGTGCTCGAGGTCGGCGCGCTCGAGCGTGAACTGGGCCAGGTGCTGGGCGTGCTCGGCGATCTGCGCGAGCGCAATCCTTTCGGCAACTCGATCAAGTTGCTGGCGCTCGAACTCGGCAAGCGGCTGGACCGCGAGGCGCTGGCCTATGGCGACCTGGAGCGGCTGATCCAGCAATTATCGGCGGAGGGCTACGGCCACCGCGCCGATCGCCTGGCCGCCTATCTCGGCGAACGCGACGAGGCGAAGAACGCGGCGGCGATCCGCGCCGCCGTGCGCCGAGTGGCTTTGCCGGATGCCGGCCCGGGTGCCGGCAAGAGTCGCAAGCCGACGCCGATTCCCTTCGCTGAGTTCCAGGCACTGCTGGAGCGCGAACTGTTCGGCATCGTCATCACCGCGCATCCGACTTTCAGTCAGTCGACCGAGATGCTGCGCTCCCTGGCCGAGCTGGCGATGGAGCGCGACAGCGCCGGCAACAAGATCTCGGCCAAGGAGCGCGCGCGGCGCCTGGCCGCCGCGCGCGGGGTGGAGCATCGCCCGCCGGCCGACATGGCGCTCGCCTACGAGCACCGCCTGTCGATCGAGGCCATCGGCAACATCCAGAAGGCCCTGCGCCGGGTCTACGACATCGTCTTCGACGTGGCGGCGGAGCTCTATCCCAAGGACTGGGAGAGCCTGCGGCCGAAGCTGCTCACCATCGCCTCCTGGGTCGGCTACGACCTCGACGGCCGCTCCGACATCAAGTGGAGCGACACCCTGTTCAAGCGGCTGCGCGTGCAGACGGCGCAGCTCGAGCAGTATCTCTCGGTGATCGAGGAGTTGCGCGCCGTGCCCGGGCGCGGCGAGGCCAATGTCGACCTGGCGCATCTGCTGGATCTGCTGGAAAGCCGCCTGGCCCTGGCGATCAAGGAGGCGAATGACGAGATCGAGGTGTTCCAGTCCGGCGATTCCGACCCCAAGACCTGGAACGAGGAGGTGCGCCGTATCGCCAAGCGCATGCATGACGGGCGGCATCTCCGCCTGATCGATTCCGCGCAGCTGCTGGAGCTGATCGAGCGCGCCCTGCAATTGTCGAAGCGCCCGGCCGACCGGCGCAAGCTGATGATCCTCCGCGCCGAATTGTGCAACCACGGCCTCGGCATGGCGCATACTCATGTGCGGCTGAACGCGGTGCAGATCCACAATGCCGTCCGCAAGCTGATCGGCATGGAGACCGAGCCGGACGATCCGGCGCACAAGCGTTCCTACCTCGCCGCGGTCGCCAAGCTGCTGCGCGAGGTGAAGCCGGTCAGGATCAACTTCGCCTCGATCCTGGCCGAACGCACTTCGGCCAAGCGCCTGTTCATGATCGTGGCGCAGATGCTGAAATACATCGACGCCACCACGCCGGTGCGCTTCCTGATCGCCGAGAGCGAATCGCCGCTGACCCTGCTGGCGGCGCTTTATTTCGCCAGGCTGTTCGGGGTCGAGGCCAAGGTCGACATCTCGCCATTGTTCGAAACGACGAAGGCGTTCGAGCGCGGCATCCGCGTCATCGACGAGTGCCTGCAGAACCCGGATTACGCCGCCTATGTGCGCCAGCGCGGCCGCATCTGCATCCAGACCGGATTTTCCGACGCCGGCCGGCACCTGGGCCAGACGGTCGCCGCCATCTCGGTCGAGTGGCTGCGGCTGAAGCTGGCCGACCTGCTGCGCGAGCGTGGCTTCGCCGACGTGGAGATCGTGGTCTTCGACACCCACGGCGAATCCATCGGCCGTGGCGGCCATCCGGAGAGCTTCCAGGCGCGCCTGGAATACGTCGCTTCGCCGGCCAGCCGGCGCAAGTTCCAGGACAACGGCATCCGCGCCAAGGAGGAGGTGAGCTTCCAGGGTGGCGACGGCTATGCGCTGTTCATCACGCCGCAGATCGCTTTCGCCTCGGTCGCCCGCATCGTCGAATACATCCTCGACAAGCCGGGCGAGGAATTGCTGGCCGACCCCGCCTATACGGTGGAAGAGGACTACATCAAGGAGTTCTTCATCACCATCCGCCGCTTCAACGAGCAGGTGATGGACGATCCGAACTACGCGGCGCTGCTCGACGCCTTTGGCGCCAATCTGCTGTATCCCAGCGGCTCGCGCGCGTTGAAGCGGCAGCACGACGATTTCAACCTGCGCATCAACCTGACGCATCCGACCCAGCTGCGCGCCATTCCGCATAACGGCATCCTGCAGCAGCTGGCCATCCTGGCGAACACGGTGGGCGGCGTCGGCCAGGCCATCGTCAAGGACCCCGAGCGGTTCCAGAAGGTCTACAAGGCCTCGCCGCGTCTGCGCCGCCTGCTGGGCATGGTCGAATGGGCGCTGGAGTTCACGGATCTGGAGGCGCTCAAGTCCTATGTCGACTTGTTCGACCCGGGCCAGTGGCTGAGCCGTGCCTACCAGGCGAAGGAGCCGCAGCGCGCCTGGGAACTGCGGCAGGTGGCCGAGCACCTGGAGCACGAGGCGGTCTATGACAAGCTGGCGCGAATCTACCGCGTGTTCCAGCGCGACATGCTGGATTTGCGTGACGGCCTGGCGGTGGTCAACGGCCCGAAGCCGAAGCTGCCGCCGGAGGCGCGGCTCAACCTGCGCCTGCTGCACGGCATCCGCATCGCGCTGCTGATGCGGCTGTTCCCGCTCGCGGTCCATATCCCCGACTTCTCGGTGCAGCACAACATCTCGCGCGAGCAGCTGATCTCGAAGGTCATCCACCTGGAGGTCGAGGACGCCATCCGCAAGCTGGCGACCATCTTCCCCAAGGTCGAGCAGCAGAAGTTCGAAGGCGATTTCGGCGAGGTCGCCACCTATGTCGGCGACTGGAACCAGACCTACGAGCGCGAGCACCAGGCGATCTTCCAGCCGATCGCAGGCCTCTACGCCCTGGCGCGGCGGGTGAGCAGCGGCATCATCCACGTCGTGGGTGCGCTGGGGTAGGTTCGCACCATCGTCGCCATCAACCGGCTCGTCATCCCGGCCTTGCGCCGGGATCCATTGTCCCGTCGCACGAGCGGTTGATGGATGGACCCCGGCTCAAGGCCGGGGTGACGATCGAGAAGAACGCGCTTCGGGTGCTATAGCCGCGTCAGCCGCACTTCGACACCATGCACGGCGGTGCTCTCTGCCATGTCGGCGCGCAGGCCCGGATTCAACACATTGATGTTGGCGTGTTGCTGGGAGAGCTTCGGCCAGCGGCTCTTGTGCGCCAGCGCGACGCCGCTCGGCACCACGTCGGCGATGCTGAGGCGCAGGTCGAGGCGTCCGGTGTCGTTGGCCGCCTGCAGCAGGTCGCCGTCCTGGCAGCCGAGCCGCGCCGCATCGACGGCGTTGAGGATGATCTGGTCCGGCCCCAGCTTCTCGGCGATCTTCGGATCTTCGTTGTAGCTGCTGTTCATCAGCCAGGCGGAAGCGGGCGAGAGCAGGCGGAACAGGCCGCCTCGCGGGCGCGCATCGGAAACCGGCTGCGGCAGGCGCGGATGGCCATCCGCCTCGGCGCGCGCGCAGGCGATCTCGATCTTGCCGCTTGGTGTCGGGAAGGCGAGATCGGCGAAGTGCAGCTGCGGTGCGGAGGTCAGGTCCACCGTCCCCTTGGCGGCGAGGCTGGCGAAATCGGCGAGACCGGTCTGCCGGCAGAGCGTGTCGAGCATCGTCCGGTCATCCTCGAACAGTTCCGGCTCGGCATAGCCCATCGCCTTGGCGAGGCGGCGGAAGATCTCCTGGTTGGGCAACGACTCTCCGGCGGGATCGAGCGCCTTCGCCTGGGCCGACAGGCCGAGATGGAAATAGGGCGATACGATGTCGTCGAACTCCAGGAACGTCGCCGCCGGCAGGACGAAATCGGCGAAGTCGGTGGTGTCGGTGGGGAAGGGGTCGATGGCGAGGTGGAACAGCCGCTCGTCGCGCAACACGTCATGCAGGCGCTTCTGGTCCGGATTGGACGCCGCGATATTGATGTTCCAGGTGATCAGCGCCTGGGCCTTCGCGGGATCGGACAATGTCGCCACCAGGTCCATGTGGCTGACCTTGCGCTTCTCGCCTTTGCGCAGATGTGGCGCCTCGAGGTATTCGCCGTCGAGCCCGCGCCGGCCGCCGCCGTTCAGGTAGAGGAAACCGACGCCGGGCTTGGCGAAATTGCCGGTCACGGCCGGCAGCAGCCCGACGGCGCGGAACACGTTGCCGCCCATCGGCTGGCGCTGCAGGCCCTGGCCCAGCCACAGCAGCGACGGCCCTTCGCCATAGAGCCGCGCCGCCTCTTCGATCAGGCCCGCCGGAACGCCGGTGATGGGCGCCGCCCAGTCGGGCGTGCACTTGGCGACGACCGGCTCGAGCTCGTCCCAGCCGACGGCATGAGCGGCGAGGAAGGTGCGGTCGATGCGGCCTTCCCACAGCAGCACGTTGACCATCGCGAAGGCCAGCGCCGCGTCGCTGCCGGGGAAGGGCTGCAGATGCAGATCGGCCTCGGCGGCGGTCGGGTGGCGCACGGGATCGACCACGATCACCTTGCCCGGCGCCTCCTTCAGCCAGTGCTTATGCTGGTGCGGCGCCGAGGCGGCGGGATTGGCGCCCCAGACCAGGATGCACTTGGCGTCCTTGGCGGTGCGCGGATCGAAGCCGAGATCGCTGGCGCCGTACATGTATTGCAGCGCCAGGTGGCCGGCGGCGTTGCAGATCGAATCCGGGTCGATCTCGCTGGCGCCCAGCCGGTTGAGGAAACGCTGCGGGAAGCCGCCGGCCAGCAGCGAGCAGGTGCCGGTGTAGTGGCCGTGCCAGATGGTTTCCGCACCGTGTACCGACACAATGCCGCGCAGGCGGGCGGCGATCTCGGTGAGGGCCTGGTCCCAGCTCACCTGCTCGAACCGCGCCGCGCCTTTCGCGCCGATGCGCTTCAGCGGCTGCGTGATCCGCGCCGTGGCGTCGAGGAAGGCGCCGTTATAGGCGATGGCGCATTTGCCGCAGAGCGCGCCGCGCGAAACCGCATGGTCAGGATCGCCCAGCACCTTCACCTTGCCGTCGCGCTTCACCACCGCGATGCCGCAGGCGTCGTAGCAATCGCGCGGACAGGTGGTGCGGATGATGGTCTTGGCTTCGGTCATGCTGGAATCCCCCGATGCGCGCTCCCGACGCGCATTTCATGGCAAATTGTAAGGGGCGCTGCCGCGAAACGCCAGTTGCGCGCGGAGCGGGCAGGGCGGCGATGTCCGGGCCGGTTTTACATTTTCGCGCCGCTATGCTTGGATCGCCGCCATCGGCGGTCGCAACGCGCCGCGAATGTATTGCATCAGGGGTTGATCATGCAGATCGATGTGGTGGCGAAACCGGCGGAATCAGCCGCGGTCTCGGTTGTCTTTGTCGGCGCCAACAAGAAGCTGGCGGGTGCGGCGGTGCAGTTCCTCGGCGCTGCCAATGCGGCCGCGGCGCAGGCGTTGATGGCGCCGGGCTTTGCCGGCAAGCGCGGCCAGGTGCTCGACCTGCTGTCGCCGGCCGGGCATGGCGGCCGCCGCATCCTGATCGTCGGCCTCGGCGAAGTGCGCGAGCTCAACGCCATCCGCGCGCGCGAGATCGGCGGCGAGATCGCCAATTGCCTGATGAGCGCCAAGGAAGAGGCGGCGCAGATCATCGCCCCGGCGCAGACCGGCAGCAAGCTGGACGAGGCCGCCTTCCTCGCCAATGTCGCGCTGGGCGCACGGCTGCGCGCCTATCATTTCCGCAAATACATCACCCAGACGAAGAAAGACGACCAGCCGGGCAGCATCGCCGCCCTGCACCTGGTGAGCGCGAAGCGCGCCGCGACCGAGAAGGCGCTGGCCGGCCTGATGGCACTGGGCGAGGGCATCTGCTACGCCCGCGACCTGGTGAACGAGCCGCCCTCCACGCTCTATCCGGAGAGCTTCGCCAAGCGGCTCCTGGAGCTGAAGAAGTTCGGCATCCAGGTCGAGATCCATGACGAGAAGGCGCTGGCCAAGATGGGCGCCGGCGGCATCCTCGCCGTGGCCCAAGGCTCGGTGAACCCGCCGCGCCTTGTCAGCCTGCGTTGGAACGGATTGGGCGCCAAGTCGAAGACGCCGATCGCGCTGGTGGGCAAGGGAGTCTGCTTCGATAGCGGCGGCCTCTGCCTGAAGCGGCCGAACCAGATGTTCCCGATGAAGGGCGACATGGGCGGCGCCGCGGCGGTGACCGGCGCGGTGCTGACCGCCGCCTTGCGCAAGGCCAAGGTCGACGTCGTGGCCGTCATGGCGCTGGTCGAGAACATGCCGTCCGGCTCGTCCTACAAGCCGGGCGACATCGTGAAGACGCTCTCCGGCAAGACCATCGAGATCTTCGACACCGATGCCGAGGGCCGCATCACCCTGGTGGACTCGCTCTATTACGCGGCCTCCAAGTTCAACCCGGTCTGTATCCTCGACGCGGCGACGCTGACCTATTCGGTGATGGCGGCGCTGGGCCCGGTCTTCACCGGCCTGTTCGCCACCCAGGATGCGCTGGCGCGCGAGGTGACGGCGGCGGGCGAGGCGGCGGGCGAGCCGGTCTGGCGCCTGCCGGTGCATGAGGGCTATCTGGAGAACCTGAAATCCAAGATCGCCGATTACCGCCACCACGCGACCGACGAGATGGCCGCCGATGCGCCGCATGCCGCGGCGCTGATGGGTGAGTTCGTCGCCGGCAAGCCCTGGGCACATCTCGACATCGCCGACAAGGAACTGGCGCACAAGGACAAGCCGTACTGTCCCGAGGGGGCGAGCGGCCACGGCGTCGCCCTGTTCGACGCCTTCCTGCGCGGGCGGGAATAGGCGGCCGGAGACTGGCTGAAGGGGTGCAAAGCCTGCGGAGTCGCATGCGCAAGCCACAGCGGTGCCCGCAGAACCCCTCTGTCTCCTGTGATTGTTACCACGCTTTGGCGTGGAGAGCCTTGCGCCGCCGCGTCAGTTGATATACGCGGATATTACGGATTTATGACAGTGCGGCCGCGAGAGTCGCGCCGCGAACGAATCGATTTCCAAGTACGATGGTCTTTCTGATCAACCTGTTGGGTGCCGCCGCCCTGCTGCTGTGGGGCCTGCGGATGGTGCGCACCGGGGTGCTGCGCGCCTTCGGCAGCCAGCTGCGCGCCTTCCTCGGCAAGGCGATGGGCAACCGCGCCACTGCGTTCCTCGGCGGTTTGGGCGCCACCGTGCTGCTGCAATCCTCCAGCGCCACGGCGCTGATCACCTCGTCCTTCGCCTCGCGCAAGGTGGTCGGTGCGTCGGCGGCGCTCGCCATCATGCTGGGCGCCGATGTCGGCACCGCCTTGGTGGCCCAGGCCTATGCCTACAAGGTGGCCTGGATCTCGCCGCTGCTGATCCTGGCCGGCTGGCTCATGTTCAACCATCTGACCGATACCCGCACCCGCGATCTCGGCCGGGCGATCGTCGGTCTCGGCATCACGCTGCTCGGGCTGCAGATGATCTCGCTGGCGGCGGAGCCGATGCGCGAGGCGCCGGTGGTGCCGCTGCTGCTGAAGATGATGGCCGATGCGCCGATCTCGGGCGTCATCGTCGGGGCGGCGCTCACCATCGCCTCGACCTCCAGCCTGGCGATCATCCTGCTCATCGTCTCATTCGCCACCCATGCGCTGATCCCGGTCGAGGTCGCCTATGCCCTGGTGCTCGGCGCCAATCTGGGCAGCGCGGTGATGCCGATCATGGCCACGTTCTCCGACACGCCCGAGGCGCGCCGGGTGCCGCTCGGCAACCTGCTGTTCCGCGTCGTCGGCGTCGCCATCGCGCTGCCGCTGCTGTCGCTGATCATGCCGGAAATCGCCCGGCTGCAGCCGGAAGACTGGCGCCAGGTGCTGAACTTCCACGTCGCCTTCAATCTCGGCCTGGCGATCCTGTTCATCCCCTTCGTCGGGCCGGCGGCGCGGCTGACCCAGCGGCTGCTGCCGGAGCAGGAGCGCCCCGACGATCCGGGCAAGGCGCGCTATCTCTCCGAGGGCTCGGTGGAGAATCCCTCCATCGGCCTCGCCAATGCCAGCCGCGAGGCGCTGCGCATGGGCGACCTGCTGGGCCAGATGCTGAATCTGTCGCTGCAGGTGTTCCGCAACGACGACCGCCGGCTGATCGGCGCCGTCTCCGACATCGATTCCCAGATCGACCGCCTGAACGAGGCGATCAAGCTCTATCTGACGCGGGTCAGCCGCGACGTGATGGACCAGGCCGACCACAAGCGGATCATCGACCTGATCACCTTCACTACCAACCTGGAGCACGCCGCCGACATCGTCGACAAGAGCCTGATGGATCTCGCCGGCAAGAAGACCAAATACGGCCTGAAATTCTCCGCCGAGGGCTCGAAGGAGATCGAGGACATCCACCGCCGGCTGAACGACAATGTCGGCCTGGCGATGAACGTGTTCATGACCGGCGACCTGGCGCTGGCGCGCAAGCTGTTCGCCGAGAAGCAGGCCTTCCGCGAGCTGGAGCGCATCGCCTCCGAGAACCACCTGCAGCGCCTGCGCGAGGGGCGGATGGAGAGCGTCTCCACCTCCGGCCTGCACCTCGACATCCTGCGCGACCTGAAGCGCATCAACTCGCATCTGGCGATCATGGCCCAGCCGCGCCTGGAAGCGGCGGGCGAGCTGCATCCCTCGCGACTGAAGGAAGAGGCGACGGCTTAGGGCATCGCCCCTCTCGACCACTTAACCGTCATGCCCGGACTTGTTCCGGGCATCCATACGGCCATTGTGCCGTTTTCGATGTTGCATGGATTGCCGGGACAAGCCCGGCAATGACGTCGCGAGAGGGGATGCGCGGCGTCGCTACGCGTGGCCGCCTTCGAGCACCAGCACGTCCTCGCGGGCGAAGGCGACGGCAACCGCCGCGCCGCGTTCGGGCGGAGCGGCGTTCGGGTTGTTGAAGACGTCAAGCTTGATGGTGTTGTCCTGGAAGCGCACGCGGATGCGCACCACGGAGCCGAGGAAGCTCACCTCCTCGATGGTGCCGCTCATGCGGTTCTTGCCGTCGGCCATTGCGATGTTCGGGTGGCCGATGGTCGCCACCTCCGGGCGCAGGGCGACGGTGCAGGTCGCCCCGGCTGACACCGGCAGCGGCTTGGCCGAGACGATCTCCTGGCCGTCGACGCGCATGCGCCCGGCCTTCGGGTCGATCGCCTCGCCCTGCAGCACGTTGAGCGTGCCGACGAAGGAGGCGACGAAGCGGGTCGTCGGGTTGTTGTAGATCTCGAACGGCGTGCCGACCTGCTCGGCGCGGCCTTCGCTCATCACCACGATGCGGTCCGACATCGACAGGGCTTCTTCCTGGTCGTGCGTCACATAGATGGTGGTGATGCCCAAGGTCCGCTGCAGCGAGCGGATCTCCTCGCGCAGCGACACGCGGATCTTGGCGTCGAGGGCGGAGAGCGGCTCGTCCAGCAGCAGCACCTGCGGCTTGATGGCGATGGCGCGGGCCAGCGCCACGCGCTGCTGCTGGCCGCCGGACAGCTGATACGGGAAGCGGCCGGCCAGGTGCGGCAGCTTGACGATGTTCAGCATCTCCTCGACCCGGGCCTTGACCTCGGCCGCCGGCTTGCGGGCGATCTTGAGGCCGAAGGCGACGTTGTCGGCGACGGTCATGTTGGGGAACAGCGCGTAGGACTGGAACACCATGCCGACGTTGCGCTTGTTCGGGTGCAGGTGGGTGATCTCCCTGCCGTCGATCTTGATCGAGCCGGCGGTCGGCACCTCGAAGCCGGCGACCATGCGCAAGGTCGTCGTCTTGCCGCAGCCCGACGGGCCGAGGAAGGAGATGAACTCGCCGCGCTCGACCGCGAGGTCGAATTTCTGCACCACGGTCTGCGGGCCGTAGTTCTTGCGGACATCCGCGATATCCAGAAACGCCATGCTATTCCCCCAATCGGATGCGAGCCGCGATCATGGCGCCGCCTTGATCTGCTTGCCGCTGCCGAAGACGTTGATCAATCCCATGCAGGCCCAGGTGACGACGAAGGCGATGATGGCCAGCGCCGAGGGCTCGTAGGCGCGGTTGGCGCCCATGTTCTGCAGATAGGGTCCGAAGGCCGGCCGGTTCAGCAGGCTGGCCATGGTGAACTCGCCGATGACCGTGGCGAAGGTCAGGAACGCGCCCGAGAGGATCGCCGAGCGCACATTGGGCAGGATCACCCGGAACAGGATGGTCGGCACCCCGGCGCCGAGATTTTCCGCCGCCTCGGTCAAGGTGCGCACGTCGATCGCGCGCATGCCGGTGTCGACCGCCCGGTACATGTAAGGCAGGGCCAGCACCACGTAGCTGAAGGCCAGCAGCAGATCGGTGCTGCGGGCGCTCGCGGTCATCGGCAGGAAGGACGAGCTGTTGTAGAGCCGGATATAGCCGAAGACGATGACGATGGCCGGGATGACCAGCGGCATCAGGGTGATGAACTCGACCAGCGGCCGCAGCTTGGGCAGGCGGAGCTGCACCCAGTACGAGGTCGGCACCACCAGGACCACGCCGATGACGATTGTGATCAGCGCCATCAGGGTGGAATAGCCGAAGGTAGCCTGGAACCTGGGGTCGGAGAACACGACCGTATAGGCGTCGAAGCTGTATTCGCCGCGCCGCATGCGCAGCGAGAACTCGAAGGTTCCCAGCAGCGGCACGACGAAATACAGCGTGCCGATGATCATGGCGATCCAGGAGCCGAGGCGGGCCTGCTTCATTTCTGCCACCGATCGCTGCGCGCGCGCAGCCAGATATAGGCGCCGTTCGAGAGGCCGGTGATCAGGATCATGCCGAGCGCCAGCGCGTAACCCTGGTTCTGGTTGTGCAGCACGTCGCCCTGGATCTGGGCATAGAGCAGGATGGTGACGATGTTCATCGACGATCCGGTCAGCGCATAGGCGGTGGCGATGGCGCCGAAGGAATTGGCGAACAGCAGCAGCGTGGTGCCGAGGATGCTGGGCCACAGGATCGGCAGCGCCACGTAGCGCCAGTATTCGAA
>JBGAGP010000123.1:0-14532 GCA_044226685.1 Dongiaceae bacterium | reverse complement strand
TATTTCGACATGCCGGGCATCGCCAAATACATGCTGGGCAGCTATTGGCGCAAGGCGACGCCGGAGGAGCAGACGGAGTTCATTGCCGCGCTCACCGACTTCCTCGCCTTGTCCTACGGCAAGCGTTTCGCCAGCTACACCGGCCACGAGATGACGATCGGCCGGGTGCGCGACGAGGGTGACGGCCGCTCGACCGTCTTCTCGGTGGTGAAGCTGCCGAGCGGCGATGAAGCCCGCGTCGATTGGATCATCCTGTCCACCGCGGCGCCGTACAAGATCACCGACGTGAAGGTCGATGGCTTAAGCCTCGGCGACACCCACCGCCAGGAATTCGCCTCGGTCATCTCCAGGAATGGCGGCAGCGTCGCCGCCTTGATCGATGAGCTGAAGAAGAAGACCGGGAACTAGAATTCGCCGATCGGCGATCAGGCAAGGGCCGCGGAGAAATCCGCGGCCCTTGTCGTTTCGGGCCGCGCGCCGCCACCCGATCCTTAGCCTGGGGTTCGCCCCTCCCGGCCTTTCCGGCGCCGCTCCCTGGTTGCTGCGATGCGGCAACTCAACGCCCCAGGCTTCCGCACTCAAAGGAAAAGGCCGCGGGATCGCTCCCGCGGCCTTCGTGAGGGGATCGCCCTGCGGCGGCGTCAGGCGCGGACACTGCGCAGGAAGTCCTCGACCTGGTCCTTCAGCACCGAGCCGTTGCGGGCAAGCTCGCCCGCCGCGGCCAGCACTTCCTGGGCGGCGCTGCCGGTGTCCTGCGCCGCCTTGGTGACGCTGCCGATATTGGATGAGACCTCGTTGGTGCCCTGCGCCGCCTGCTGCACGGAGCGCGAGATTTCCTGGGTCGCCGCACCCTGCTCCTCGATCGCCGAGGCGATCGTGGTCGAGATGTGGTTCACCTGGTTGATCGTCTCGGTGATGTTGACGATGGCCTGGGCGGAACTCTTGGTGGCGTCCTGGATCGAGCGCACCTGGGCGGAAATCTCCTCTGTCGCCCGGGCGGTCTGGGTCGCCAGCGCCTTGACCTCCGAGGCCACCACCGCGAAGCCCTTGCCCGCCTCGCCGGCGCGCGCCGCCTCGATGGTGGCGTTGAGCGCCAGCAGGTTGGTCTGGCCGGCGATCTCGTTGATCAGGCCGATGACGTCGCCGATCTTCTGCGCCGCCTCGCTCAGGCTCTGCACCTTGGCATTGGCCTCGTTGGCCTGGCTCACCGCCGCGCTGACGATACGCGCGGATTCGCCGACCTGGGTGCCGATCTCGCCGATCGAAGCGGAGAGCTCCTCGGTCGCCGCGGCGACGGTCTGCACGTTCTGCGTCGTCTCCTCGGAGGCGCGCGCCACGGCGGTGGATTGCTCCGAGGTACGTTCGGCCGTCACCGTCATCGATTCCGCCGTCGCCTGCAGTTCGGTCGCCGAAGACGTGACGCCGCGCAGCACGTCGCCCACGGTGGATTCGAAACGGTCGGCCATGCCCAGCATCATCGCCCGGCGATCGGCGGCGGCCTTGCGCTCCGCCTCCTCCTGCTCGCGGCGCATGTTTTCCATCTTCAGCGCGTTGTCCTTGAACACGCCCAGGGAGCGGGCCAGGTCCCCGACTTCGTCGCCGCGTTCGATATAGGGCGTGTCGACCGAGAGATCGCCGGAGGACAGGCGGCCCATGCGCTCGGTGATCGCGTTGATCGGCCGGGTGATGCCGCGGGCGATGACGAAGGCGACGCCCAGGCCGATGACCAGGATCGCGAGCGAGATGCCGCCGAGCTTCATGGCCGCCGCGGTGAATTCGTTGTTCACATCGTCGATGTAGATGCCGGTGCCGACCATCCAACCCCAATCGGGCGCGAGGCCGGCATAGGAGAGCTTTGGCGCCGCGACGTCCGAGCCGGCGCGCGGGAACCAGTAGGAGACGTAGCCACCGCCAGCCTTGGCCTTCTCGATCATCTCGGCGGTGAACTTGACACCATTGGCGTCGGTCTGGTCGATCTTCATCTGACCTTCCATCTCCGGCTTCGCGCCGTGCGCCACCACGGTGCCGTCGAGGGCGTAGACGAACATGTAGTCGCCCTCGCCGTAGCGGATGGCGCGCATGGCCGCCTTGGCCTCTTCCTGCGCCTGCTGGTCGGGCATCTCGCCCTTCTTCGAGCGCTCGGCAAAGGCGCCGATGATGCTGAGGGCCGACTGGACCTGCTGCTTCACCGTTGCCTGGCGATCGACCATGAGGGTGTCGCGCAACTGGAACAGGCTGAAGCCGATAATGGCGACGATGCCGAGCGTCATCAGGACGATGAGGCCGGCGATGCGGTGCTGAATCTTCAGGCGACGGAACATGATCGAATCCTCGGCGGCATTGGCTGCTTGTGGTTGATTGCCGCCAATATCGCCGAGCATTGTTAACAAACTCTAAGAAGTTCCGCGGATTGACGCTGCCAAGCCTATATCAAAAGCAATAGGCGAGCCGCTAAGTGTGCGACGGATCGGCGCAGGCGAAGTCACCGAGGCCAATGGGAGCTGCAGCGCAAGGCCGCTTCGCGTGGCGATAAAAAGAAAGGGCCGCGTCGCGCGGCCCTTTCCCCGACAATTGCGCCGGAGGGCTAGGCCGCCTTGATCTGCGCCTCGAGCACCTGGCCGATGGTGCGCTCGAGCAGGTCGAAGCCCTCGTCGATGATCGCGTCGGGCGCGGTCAGCGGCATCAGGAAGCGCAGGACGTTGGCGTTGACGCCGCAGCTGAGCAGCACCAGGCCGTTCTCGCCGGCCTTGTTCACCACCTGCTTGGTCAGATCCGCATCCGGCGTGCCGTCCTTGGTGATGAGCTCGCAGGCCACCATGGCGCCGAGGCCGCGGATGTCGCCGATGCGGTTGCCGAAGCTGTTGCGCTTCTTCATCTCGGTCAGGCGCTCGATCATGCGCTTGCCGATGACATTGGCGCGCTCCAGCAGCTGTTCCTCTTCCATCACGTCGAGCACGGCATTGGCGGCGGCGCAGCCGATCGGCGAGCCGCCATAGGTGCCGCCGAGGCCGCCGGCCGCCGGGGCATCCATGATCTCCGCCTTGCCGGTGACGGCCGAGAGCGGGAAGCCGCCGGCCAGGCTCTTCGCCATGGTCATCAGGTCCGGGGCGACGCCGCTATGCTCGATGGCGAACATCTTGCCGGTGCGGGCGAAGCCGGTCTGGATCTCGTCGGCGATGAAGACGATGCCGTGCTTGTCGCAGATGGCGCGGATGGCCTTCATCATCTCGAAGGGGACGATGTTGAAGCCGCCCTCGCCCTGCACCGGCTCGATGATGATGGCCGCCACGTTGTCCGGGCCGACATCGGCCTTGAACAGGGTCTCCAGCGCCTTCATCGACTTCTGCCAGCCGTCCTTCTCGCCCGTCTCCGGGAAGGGCACGTGGTAGATGTCGCTGGGGAACGGCCCGAAGCCGACCTTGTAGGGCTGGTATTTTCCGGTCAGCGCCATGCCCATCATGGTGCGGCCGTGGAAGGCGCCGGAAAAGGCGATGACCGCCGAGCGCTTGGTGTGGGCGCGCGCGATCTTCACCGCGTTCTCGACCGCCTCGGCGCCGGTGGTGAGGAAGATGGTCTTCTTCGGGTAGTTTCCCGGGACCAGGTCGTTCAGCCGCTCCGCCAGGCGGATATACTGCTCGTACGGGGTCACCTGGAAGCAGGTGTGGGTGAACTTCTCCAGCTGGTCCTTCACCGCCGCCACCACCTTCGGGTGGCAGTGGCCGGTGTTCAACACGGCGATGCCGCCGGCGAAGTCGATCAGGCGGCGGCCCTCGACGTCCACGATCTCGGCATTGGAGGCGCGCTCGGCATAGATCGCGTAGGCGTTGCCGACACCGCGCGGCACGGCCGCGACGCGGCGCTGTTGCAGACTGGCATTGTTGGTCATCGGGACCTCTCGACCTGATCAGGAATGGGTGCTTGATGCTGGCCGGAGCGGGCGCCCCGGCCGACCGCGCAACACTATATTCAGGTCGCCGGAATCTTGCCAGTACGGCAGGAACCGGGCGCCGCCTGTGGCGACACCCGGTTTCCCACGCCGATTCAAGGATTTAGCGGAATTGCGATCGATGGCCGATGGCAGCTATGCCGCGGCTTGCAGTCGCTGGGTGGCGGCTTCGCCGTCGAGCACCGCGGCCACCGCGTGGACCACGGCCGCGATGCGGATCGAGGCCTGGATCTGCTCGGCGGTCAGGCCCGCCTTGCGCAGGTGATGCTCGTGGCTTTCGATGCACAGGCCGCAGCCGTTCACCGCCGAGACGGCGAGCGACCACAGCTCGAAATCCACCTTCTCGGTGCCGGGATTGGCGATCACGTTCATGCGCAGCTTGGCCGGCATGGTCTTGTAGTCGCCGCCCGCCAGGTGGACGAAGCGGTAGTAGATGTTGTTCATGCCCATGATCGCCGCCGCCGCCTTGGCCGCGTTGAGCGCGGCCGGCTCCAGCTTCGGGGCGAACTCGGCCAGCACCGCCTCGATCACCTGGCTCTGGCGCGAAGCCAGCGCCGAGGCGACGAAAGTGCCGGCGACCTGCTGCGGCGTCAGGACGGTTTCCGCCGCCAGGCTGGAGAGATTCAGCTTCAAGTCCTTGGCATAGTCGGGCAGCGCCGACTTCAAGGTTTCGATCGACATTCTTGCATTCCTTCCGCTGCGCCGCCGGCACAGGGCCGGCGGCGTGTGACGAAACAGCCTTCGCTTAGGCCGCCTTCAGGACGTCCTGGCCCTTCTGCCAGTTGCAGGGGCAGAGCTCGTCGGTCTGCAGCGCGTCGAGGACGCGCAGCACTTCCTGCGTGTTGCGGCCGACATTGAGGTCGGTCACCGAGACGAAGCGGATGATGCCCTCCGGGTCGACGATGTAGGTCGCCCGCATCGCCACGCCCTCGTTCTTGTCGAGGATGCCGAGCGCCGAGGACAGTTCGCGCTTGATGTCGGCTAGCATCGGGAACGGCAGGTCCTTGAGATCGGCATGGTTCTGGCGCCAAGCCAGGTGCACGAACTCGCTGTCGATCGAGGCGCCGTAGACGACGGTGTCGCGATCGTTGAAGTCGCCGTTCAGCTTGCCGAAGGCCGCGATCTCGGTCGGGCAGACGAAGGTGAAATCCTTCGGCCAGAAGAACACCAGCTTCCACTTGCCGGCATTGCTGGCATCGGTGATGCGCTCGAAGGCCTTTGCCGGGTCGGTGCTCACGACGGCGTTCAGGTCGAAGGACGGGAACTTGTCTCCAATGGTCAACATGATGCTCTCTCTCCAAAATGATGATGGGTCTCAGGCCTGGCCTGGACGCTTCTCCCGGCACAGAAAGATGGGGCGTTTCGCACTTGCGGTAAAATGAATTAATCCTATTATATTGATCGAGGAGATCGATCATGCACCTGCCCAGCCTGAAGCAGCTTCGCTACCTCGTGGCGCTCGCCGAGCACCGCTATTTCGGCCGCGCCGCGACCGCCTGTTTCGTCTCGCAATCGACCCTCAGCGCCGGGCTGAAGGAGCTGGAAACCGCACTCGACGCCGAGCTGGTCGAGCGCAACAACCGCTCCGTGGTGTTCACGCCGCTGGGGCTCGAGGTCGTCGTCCGGGCCAAGCGCGTGCTGCGCGAGGCGGAGGACCTGGCCGAACTCGCCGCCGGGTCGCGGGCGCCCTTGAGCGGCCGGCTGCGCCTGGGCGTCATCCCGACCATCGCACCCTATCTGCTGCCCAAGACCCTGCCCGCCTTGCGCAAGGCCTATCCGAAGCTGCAGCTCTATCTGACCGAGGACCAGACCGCCCGCCTGCTGGCCCAGCTGGAGGACGGCACGATCGACCTGGTGCTGCTGGCGCTGCCCTATCACGCGGGCGAGGTGGAGACCCTGGCGCTGTTCAAGGACGGCTTCCACCTGGTCTGCCGCAAGGACCATCCCCTGGCGCAGAAGAAGACGGTCAATCTCGCCGACCTCAAGGACGCCAACCTGCTGCTGCTGGCCGAGGGCCATTGCCTGCGCGACCATGCGCTCGCCGCCTGCCGCCTGACGGAAGCCGACAGTGGCTTCGCCGGGGCCAGCCTCAACACCCTGGTGGAGATGGTGGCGGGCGGGCTGGGCGTCACCCTGCTGCCCGACATGGCGGTGGCGACGCATGTGCCCAAGGGCGGCGAGCTGGTCGCCCGGCCATTCGACCGGGCGGGAGCCGGGCGGCAGATCGGCCTCGCCTGGCGCACCACGTCGAGCCGGGGGGCGGAGTTCAAGGAACTGGGCGCCGCCCTGACCAAGGCGGCCCGCAGCGCCGGCATCGCGACGGCCTAGCCTACCGGCGCAGCAGCACCAGGCCGCCACCGACGATCAGCGCCGCGCCGAGCAGCGTGGCCGGGCCGGGAATTTCGTCGAAGGCGACGTAGCCGATCGCCGCCGCGCCGAGCAGCTCCAGATAGACCAAGGGCGCCAGGGTCGACGCGTCGGCGAGCCGGAAGGCCGCGATCGACAGCAGGTGGCTGAGGGTCGAAAAGGCGCCCAGGCCGAGGAAGAACACCAGATCGCCGGCCGCCGGAGTCTGCCAGGACCAGGCCGCCTGGGGTACCAGCAGCAGCGCCCCGAACAGGCATTGGAAGGCGAGCGTCCGCACCGGGTCGCTGCCCATCGCGGCGTAGCGCGTGGCGATCATGTAGAGCGAGAAGCAGAGGCCGGAGCCAAAGGCGAGGACCAGGCCGAACTCGATCGTCCCGCCCGGACGCAGGATGACCAGGGCGCCGAGGAAGCCGAGTACCAGGCTCAGGACCTTCCAGCGCGTCAACCGCTCCTTCAAGACCAGGACCGACAGCACCACGGCCACGATCGGCCCGATGAAGAAGGCGCTGATTGCGGTGGCCAGCGGAATGTGGGCGATGGCGAGGAAATACAGAGTCATCGAGGCGACCAGCAGCGCCGTCCGCAGGGCATGGGCGGCGAGACGCTCGGCCGGCAGTATGCGCCAGCCACAGCGCAGGAACGCCAGCGGCAGCACCAGGCAGCAGGCCACCGCATAGCGTCCCCAGCTGATGAACAGCGGCGAATAGCCGGCGCTGAGATACTTGGCAAACCCGTCCACGCCCGGGATGGACAGCATCGCCACCGCCATCAGGGCGATGCCCTGGGTGCGCCTTGCGTGGCCGGCCGGATCCGGTGCTGCCATGGGTGGTTCCCGCTGTTCCGAGTCGGACGGGATACTACCCGATTGCCCCGACCAGCGTGCCGGCTGCCAAGCCGCTCAGGCCTTGTTCTTGTAATAGACGTCGAGGAACACGGCGGCCAGCAGCACCAGCCCCTTGATGACCTGCTGCAGGTCGATGCCGACACCGAGGATCGACATGCCGTTGTTCATGACGCCCATGACGAAGGCGCCG
Source organism: Dongiaceae bacterium (assembly GCA_044226685.1). GTDB lineage: Bacteria > Pseudomonadota > Alphaproteobacteria > Dongiales > Dongiaceae > Dongia_A. The sequence continues at coordinate 7,185 of JBGAGP010000123.1, read as the reverse complement.
ATGACGGCTCCCACCACCTTGCCCACACCGCCCGAGGCCGAGGCGCCGCCGATGAAGCAGGCGGCGATGACGTCGAGCTCGAAACCAAGGCCGGCCTTGGGCGTCGCGGTGTTGAGGCGCGCGGCGAAGATCAGGCCGGCAAGCCCGGCCAGCAGGCCCATGTTGGTGAAGGTGTAGAAGGTCAGCCGGTGGGTCTTGATGCCGGAGAGCCGCGCCGCCTTCTCGTTGCCGCCAAGGGCATAGATGCGCCGGCCGATCGTGGTCGATGAGGTGACGAAGGCATAGAGCACGATCAGCGCGAACATGACGATCAGCACGTTCGGCAGTCCCTTGTAGGATGCCATCAGGTAGGAGAACAGCAGGAAGCCGGCGGCGACCAGGATGTTGCGGCCGAGGAAGAAGACGGCCGGTTCTTCCGCCATCCCGTGCGCCTGCTGGCCGCGCCGCTCCTTCACGTTGAAATAGATGACCAGCGCGGTGACGGCGAGACCGATGACGAAGGAGGTCAGGTTGAAGGCCTCGATCGCCCCGGCCACCGCGTCGGGCAGGAAACCGGAGCTGAGGCGCTGGAACGGCACCGGGAAGGGACCGACCGACTGGCCCTTCAGGATGTAAAGCGCGAGGCCCTTGAACACCAGCATGCCGGCCAGTGTGACGATGAAGGCCGGAATCTTCCAGAAGGCGACGAAATAACCCTGGACCGCGCCGATCGCCGCGCCGAGCGCCAGGCAGAACACGGTCACCGGGATCCAGTGGACGTGCAGCTGCACGATCAGCACCGCCGCCACCGCGCCGATGAAGCCGCAGACCGAGCCCACCGAGAGGTCGATGTGGCCGGCGACGATGATCAGCATCATGCCCAGCGCCATGATGACGATGTAGGAGTTCTGCAGGATCAGGTTGGTGAGATTGAGCGGCTTCAGCAGGGTGCCTCCGGTCACGACCTGGAAGAACACCATGATCAGGATCAGCGACAGGAGCATCCCGTATTCGCGGATGTTGCGCTTCACGAACCCCGCCATGCTGCGGTGCGCGGCGGTGTCTTCGCCCGCCAAAATCTGCTGTGCCATTGCTCTTCCTCGACCCGTCAAATCGTCATTTCCGGGAGGCCCGGCAGTGACGCTTCATAGCTTCAGTTGTTCCACGACTTCATGATCGCGTGCATGATCTTTTCCTGGCTGGCCTCGCGCGTCGGCATCTCGTCGACCAGGCGGCCCTCGTTCATCACGTAGATGCGGTCGCTGATGCCGAGCAGCTCCGGCATTTCCGAGGAAATGACGATCACGCCCTTCCCCTCGTCGGCCAGCCGGTTGATGATGGTGTAGATCTCGTATTTGGCGCCGACGTCGATGCCGCGCGTCGGCTCGTCCAGGATCAGGATCTCCGGGCCGGAAAACAGCCACTTCGAGAGCACCACCTTCTGCTGGTTGCCGCCGGAGAGATTCACCGTCTGCTGGAACACGCTGGAGCAGCGGATGTTGAGGTCGCGGCGATATTTCTCGGCGACCTTCATCTCGCGGCCGTCATCCACCACAGCGTTGTGCGACACGCCCTCGAGATTGGCGAGGGTGATGTTGCGCCGGATGTCGTCGATCAGCACCAGGCCGTAGTTCTTGCGGTCCTCGGTCACGTAGGCGATGCCCGCAGCCATCGCCTTCTGGATCGTGCTGACGTCGATCTCCTTGCCGTGCAGCAGCACCTGGCCGCTGATCTTCTGGCCGTAGGAGCGGCCGAAGATGCTCATGGCGAGCTCGGTCCGCCCCGACCCCATCAGGCCGGCGATGCCGACGATCTCGCCCTTGCGCACGTTGAGGTCGATGCCCTTGATCATCTGCCGGTCGGCGTGTTCCCGGTGATAGACGACCCAGTTCTTCACTTCGAAGATCGGATCGCCGATGCGCGGGCTGCGCTTGGGGTAGCGGTCCGCCAGCTCGCGGCCGACCATGCTCTTGATGATGCGGCCCTCGTCGATCCGCTCCGCATGGCAATCCAGGCGGTCCACCGTGGCGCCGTCGCGCAGCACGGTGACGGTGTCGGCCACCTTCAGGATCTCGTTCAGCTTGTGCGAAATCAGGATGGAGGAGATGCCCTGCGCCTGGAATTCCTTCAGCAGCGCCAACAGCGCGTCGCTGTCACTCTCGTTGAGGCTGGCGGTGGGCTCGTCCAAGATCAGCAGCTTGACCTCCTTGGACAAGGCCTTGGCGATCTCCACCAGCTGCTGCTTGCCGACGCCGAGATCGGTGATGAGCGTGTTCGGCGATTCCTTGAGCCCGACTTTTTTCAGCAGCGCCTGGGTGCGGGCGAAGGCGGCGTTCCAGTCGATGATGCCGTTCCTTGCCGGCTCGTTGCCCAAGAAGATGTTCTCGGCGATGGACAGCAGCGGCACCAGCGCCAATTCCTGGTGGATGATGACGATGCCGGCGCTCTCGCTGTCGGCGATGTCGCGGAAGCGGCAGGGCGTGCCCTGGAAATAGATCTCGCCGGAATAGTCGCCGTGCGGATAGACGCCGCTCAACACCTTCATCAGGGTCGACTTGCCGGCGCCATTCTCCCCGACGACGGCATGGATTTCACCGGCCCGCACGCTGAGATTGACGTTGCTGAGCGCGTTGACGCCGGGAAAGGTCTTGGTGATGCCGCGCATCTCCAGGATGGCGGCGGCCCCGGCATCGGCCGGGGAGTCGATCTGCGGCGAATGCGGCGCTGCAAGGGTCAAGTCGTCGTCTCCGGGTTCGATCTATTTAACGCCCGCGCGCGGCCCCTGGCGAGACGCAAAAGGCGCCGGAAGGCGGGAAGTGCCGGCGGGAAACGAAAAGAGCCGGCCAGGTCGCTGGTCGACTCTCGTCCAACCCGGCCAGTTCCAGCGATATCCGGGGCGAAGTTCGGGTCGGCCTCGCGCGGCGCGCGCGGCCGACCCGGCTTCCTCCGGCAACTACTGGGTGATCTGGTCTTCGGTGTAATAGCCGCTGCCGATCAGGATGTCCTTCCAGTTGTCGCGGCCGACGCTGACCGGCTTCAACAGGTAGGACGGCACCACCTTGACCCCGTTGTTGTAGGTCTTGGTGTCGTTGACCGGCACGTCCTTGCCCGCCAGCAGGGCATCGACCATCTCGGCCGTCACCTTGGCGAGTTCACGGGTATCCTTGAACACGGTCGAATACTGCTCGCCGGCGATCATCGACTTGATCGAGGGCACTTCCGCATCCTGGCCGGTAACGATCGGCATCGGCTGGTCGGCGCTGCCGTAGCCGACACCCTTCAGCGACGACAGGATGCCGATGGAGAGCCCGTCATAGGGCGACAGCACCGCGTCGACCCGCTTGTCGGCGTAGTAGGCGCTGAGCAGGTTGTCCATGCGGGACTGCGCCACCGCGCCGTCCCAGCGCAGGGTGCCGACCTTGTCCATGCCCATCTGGCCGCTCTGCACCACCAGCTTGCCGCTGTCGATATAGGGCTGCAGCACCGACATGGCGCCGTCATAGAAGAAGAAGGCGTTGTTGTCGTCCGGCGAGCCGCCGAACAGCTCGATGTTGAACGGGCCCTTGCCGTCCTTGAGGCCGAGCCCGTCGACGATCGAGCTCGCCTGGATCACGCCGACCTGGAAGTTGTCGAAGGTGGCGTAGTAATCGACATTCGGCGTGTCGCGGATCAGGCGGTCATAGGCGATGACCTTGATGCCGCTGTCATGCGCCTGCTGCAGGATGGCCGACAGCGTCGTGCCGTCGATGGCGGCGATGACCAGGACCTTCACGCCCTTGGTCACCATGTTCTCGATCTGCGCCAGCTGGTTCGGGATATCGTCCTCGGCATATTGCAGGTCGGTGCCGTAGCCCTTCTCGGTGAACACCTTCACCATGTTGTCGCCGTCGGCGATCCAGCGCGCCGACGATTTGGTCGGCATCGATATGCCGACGGTGCCCTTGTCCTCTGCGCCGGCGATGCCGGCCGAGAGCGCGAAGGCGCCCAGTGCGGCGGCGGCGACAAGAGACTTGAATAGTTTCACGGTAGTTCCTCCTGCTGTAGTGCTTTTCGGTTTCGTTGTTGGTGGTTTCGCCGTTGGTATTCTGCCGACGGGATTCCGTCGACATCGTGGCGCGAGGCTTCGCATCGGCGACGGTGTCGGACCGTTGTGGTGGAGTGCTGGTCTCGCGGACAGCGGCGCACCGCAATCCCGCCGCGATTCCCCCCGGACCTCCCAGTTCGACCGCCGCGCGGTTGGCCCGCGCCTTTGGTTATGGCTCCGCTTTTATCATATAAATAATCCGCGAAGCAATCGCCTCTTGTATGACAAATAGCTCGCCTTGCCGCACCGCGCTGTGATCACAGCTCGCGCTGGCCGGCGAATACCTGCAGCATAGCGTGCACCGTGGCGGCGCCGGCGTCACGAAGTCGTGGCGGGTTGGCCCAGGCCAAAAAACCTCAACCCGATCGGGGTCGGAGCTGGATCAGATATTGTGGAGGACGGAGCGCAGATGGCGTCGCCAAGGCAGGCGCCACAATGCCGGCGGGCGGCGCGGGCGGCCTAGTGGCGGACGTGGCGGTGCCGGCACATCATGCGGAAGCCGCCAAACTGGTAGCCGGGGCCATCGATAGCTTCCGGCGGCGCTGCCCGGGCGACCTTCGGTGCGCGGAGGCTGGGCGCAGCATCCGCCGGGCGTTTGGCCAGCTGGTGCCGGGCCCGGCCCTTGCGTTTGGCAGTGGGGCGGTTAGAAGCGGGGCGTTTTGCGCTGGCTGCGGGCATCGCTCAGGCTCACGACATTCTCGCCGATGGCCGCAGGGACGGCGGCTGGCTCGGCCTGCGGCGCGACAGCGGCCGCGAAGGCGCGTTCGGCCTCGTTGGTGTAAAGCGCCGTCGTGCCCTCATTGGCGGGGATCCTGCGGCTGGGCTGCAGCTTGGTGCTGACGCCCGGCAGGGCCAGGGTCTCGCCATAGGGCTTGAACGGCCGCTCGCCGGACTTCAGCCGGACATAGGCCAGGTCCGCGGCCAGATCGGCGGCGCTTTGGTCGCGCGTGTATTCCTTCATGACGGCCCTCGGCACTGGAAACCTTGTTCCCCAGGCCGATTAAGCCGTCCAAAATGCAAAGAAATGGTTGACGCCGGCCCGGATCGGGCCGGTCGCCTAACCGCTCAGCACAACTGATATTACTTGCGAATCAATGGCTTAAACCGCAGCCGGTGGGGCTGATCCGCCTCCGTTCCCAGGCGCCTGTGCCGATCCGCCTCGTAATCCTGGTAATTGCCTTCGAACCACTCGACGTGGCTGTCGCCCTCGAAGGCCAGGATGTGGGTGGCGATACGGTCCAGGAACCAGCGGTCGTGGCTGATGATGACCGCGCAGCCGGCGAAGTTCTCCAGCGCCTCTTCCAGCGCCCGCAGCGTGTCGACATCGAGGTCGTTGGTCGGCTCGTCCAGCAGCAGGACGTTGGCGCCGGATTTCAGCATCTTGGCCAGATGCACGCGATTGCGCTCGCCGCCAGAGAGTTGGCCCACCTTCTTCTGCTGGTCGGAACCCTTGAAGTTGAAGCTCGCCACATAGGCCCGGCTCGGCATCTTGGTCTTGCCGAGCTCGATCTCGTCGAGCCCGTCGGAAATCTCCTGCCAGACGGTCTTGTCCTGGGCCAGCGTATCGCGCGACTGGTCGACATAGCCGAGCTTCACCGTCTCGCCGACGCGGAACGAGCCGCTATCCGCCTTGTCCTGGCCGGTGATCATGCGGAACAGCGTGGTCTTGCCGGCGCCGTTGGGGCCGATCACGCCGACGATGCCGCCGGGCGGCAGCAGGAACGAAAGATCCTCGATCAGCAGCCGGTCGCCGAAGCCCTTGTTCACATGCTCGGCCTGGATCACCAGGTTGCCGAGGCGCGGGCCGGCGGGGATGGTGATGGCGGCGGTGTCCGTGGCCTTCTCGTTGGCCTGCGCCAGCAGCGCCTCGTAGGCGGTGACGCGGGCCTTCGACTTGGCCTGGCGCGCCTTCGGGCTCTGCCGGATCCATTCCAGCTCGCGGTCAAGCGTGCGCTGGCGCGCCGTCTCGGTCTTCTCCTCCTGCTCCAGCCTGGTGCGCTTCTGCTCCAGCCAGCCCGAGTAGTTGCCCTCGTAGGGGATGCCCTTGCCCCGATCGAGCTCGAGGATCCACCCGGCAACGTTGTCGAGGAAATAGCGGTCATGGGTGATGGCGACGACGCAGCCCTTGTAGTTCTGCAGGAAATGCTCGAGCCAGGCGACCGATTCCGCGTCGAGGTGGTTGGTCGGCTCGTCCAGCAGCAGCATGTCCGGATTGGACAGCAGCAGGCGGCAGAGCGCCACGCGGCGCCGCTCGCCGCCCGAGAGCTTGGTCACGTCGGCATCGCCGGCCGGGCAACGCAGCGCATCCATGGCGATCTCGACCTTGCGCTGGATGTCCCAGGCATCGGCATGCTCGATCTGCTCCTGCAGCTCCGCCTGGCGCGCCAGCAGCTTGTCGAAATCGGCGTCCGGGTCGGCCATGGCGTTCGAGACCTCCTCGAACTCCTGCAGCAGTTTCGCGGTGGCCCCGACGCCCTCCATGACGTTGCCGAGCACGTCCTTGGCCGGGTCGAGCTGCGGCTCCTGCGGCAGGAAGCCGACCGAGGCGCCTTCGGCCGCCCAGGCCTCGCCGGAGAAATCCTTGTCGATGCCGGCCATGATCCGCAGCAGGGTGGACTTGCCGGCGCCGTTATGGCCGAGCACGCCGATCTTCGCCCCGGGCAGGAAGGACAGCCAGACGTTCTCCAGGACCTTCCGGCCGCCCGGATAGATCTTGGTCAGACCCTTCATCACGTAGATGTATTGGTAGGCGGCCATATCTCACGCTCCAAACCCGGTTCCCGGCCCCCGCGAGGGCGGCGTCTTGTAGCCCATGCGGGGGCAAAGAAAAAGGCCTCCCCGCGACCGCGGGGAGGCCCTCTTTTCCGTAGCGACGCCTGGGTTTACCAGATGTCGATGTGGTGATCCTTGGTCTCGTGCACGAAGAACATGCCGACGACGAAGGTCATCGCCGCGATCACGATCGGATACCAGAGGCCGTAGTAGATATCGCCCTGCGCCGCCACCAAGGCGAAGGAGATGGTGGGCAGGAAGCCGCCGAACCAGCCGTTGCCGATGTGATACGGCAGCGACATCGAGGTGTAGCGGATCTTGGTCGGGAACATCTCGACCAGCGTGGCCGC
>JBGAGP010000122.1:0-14826 GCA_044226685.1 Dongiaceae bacterium | reverse complement strand
TGATGGAAGGCTGGGCCGAATCCACCAAGGGCGCCCGTTCCTGGGCGCAACTGCCAGCCACCGCGATCAAATACGTCCGCCGCATCGAGGAACTGATCGAGGTGCCCGTCGCGCTGCTCTCCACTTCGCCGGAACGCGACGACACGATCCTGGTGACGGACCCGTTCGCGGATTGAATAGCGTCGCGGCAGGATCAACTTCTTCAGGCGCCAAAGCGCCAATCATCAGGGCCGGGGCAGCAAATTGCACCTTGGCACCGCCGCTGTTTCGTGGGCCTGTTCGTATTCCGACCACAATGATAGAAGCGACGTTCGGCAAACCGGCGTCTTGCTAGCCTTCCGAGATGCGAACGGAAGAGGGGCGGCGACAGATGCGCATGAAGAAGGCTGGGCTTCTCGGCGTAGCAGTCCTTCTGGCTGTTCCGACGCTTGCGGTTGCGATCTGGGCTTCCGGCATCATTGACGAGTTCATCCCTTCTGGACCGTCGGCTGGGGTCGTTGGCCAATCGACCGAGCCGGCCAATCCTGCAAACTCGGAACCAGAGCGGTTCGAATATGATCCCAAAGCATGCTCCTCGAATGCGGAAGGCATGATCTACGTTGCCCTCGGTAGAGACGTATTTCGGTTTCGCGCGGGGAAGCTGACCTTTATCGGTACGCGACCACGAGATTTCATCGGCACTGATCGCGAAGAGCCAGATTCCCAGCCGGATTCGAGTTCCACAGATCCAGAGGGATGCCCCTCGAACCCTCTCCGTGCAAACAGCTTTTCCTTTGCTCTCGCGTATCCAGGGGAACTCTCCTCCGCCGATCACAATCCAATGCTGGAGAAGTTCGAAATTCTCGCGGCCGGGGACAGCTTGCCGGGAATGCAGGAGTCCAACGAGTCCCTGGCGGAGAACTGGTGCAGTCGAGAGGAGGTCGTCCACCAGGTCATCGATGGAGCGCTGGAAGTATGCCGATTTCCGGATGCACAAAAGACGTTTCCGGATGCCGAGAGTAGCAGAGTTTTCCGGTCGCTACCTGGCGCTTACTCGGTTCCATTTGGCAGGCCATACATCGTTGTTTGCCATCACAGCGTCCTGACGCAATGCGAAGTCGACTACCGGTTCAGCAAGAACATCAAGGTGAGATATGCGTTTTTTTTGGAGCGCATTGAAAGTTCAGATTTTGTGAAACTCGATCAATCTCTGCGCAAGCAGATCGAAGACGCTCGAGTAACCAACTATCCTTGGCCCACGGAATAGGACAATCGGGGCACACGAGCAGGGCGACGACATATTCGCAGGGCATGACGGAATCACAGTGACGCCGGAGCGGCGCGTACGGGTCCAGCAGTTTCATGACAAGCTGAACAACCGTGTGGTTGGCCTTGCCATCCCAATGTTAGTGGCAGATCGCTGGTTGCGGACCCTTCGGGGCGGTTGAACCGACCACCAACTATTAATATATTCCTGGCAGGGTGGGCCCGCGCGATGGGCATCGCCGCCTTTCGCGGCGATTGCGCGGGTCTGGTGCAGAAGGTCTTTGGGGAGAGCGGCCGATGGAAATCGGAGCCTGTGTTCGACTTGCCGCGGCCGTGCTGGCCGTTTCCGCCGCGCTCAGTGCCGGCGCCGCTTTCGCCTCCGACTACAAGTTCGTCAGCGTCAAGGACAGCATCGTCGTCGCCGAGGACGGCTCCTATGTGGAGACGCGCGAGGTGGTGAAGAGCCCGCTTGCCCGCAGCGCCATCGACTGGATCGGCCAGACCGATCTCAGCTACAGCCAGAACCTGGCCGAGCTCGACGTGCTGGAGGCCTATGTGCTGAAGCCGGACGACACCCGCATCGACGTGCCGCCCGAGGCGATCAAGCTGCAGGACGATGCCGTCTCCGACGGCGCGCCGATGTTCACCGACGAGAAGCACAAGATCATCGTCTTCCCGCAAGTCGAGATCGACGACCGCATCGTCTACAAGATGCGGCTGAACCAGCACGTGCCCTACTATCCGGGCCAGTATCTCGACATGTTCTATTTCCCGAGCGATGTCGAGGTGGGCGAGGCGCGGATCGAGATTTCGGTGCCGGACTCCCGGCCGCTCAAGGTCGAGGCGCGCGATTTCGTCGCCGAGCCGGAGCGTCACGAAGGCGGTCGCATCCACTATGCCTGGACCTATAAGCGGGCGGAGCCGGCCGACTTCAATTCCAGCTATGCCGTCGACCGCCGCGATTTCGGCGCCCGGCTCAACGTCTCCACCATGCGCGATTACGGCGAACTGGCGCGCGCCTATGAATCCCGCGCCGCCGACAAGGCGGCGGTGACCAGGGAGATCAAGGCGCTGGCCCATTCGCTGACCGCCGGCATCGACGACCGGCGCGAACAGGCGCGCAAGCTCTACGACTGGGTCAACATCAACATCCGCTACGTCGCCACCTATATCGGCGCCGGCGGCTTCGTCCCGCACAGCGCCGCCGACGTGCTGGCCAACCGCTACGGCGATTGCAAGGACCATGTGGTGCTGCTCGAGGCGCTGCTGGCGGCCATGGGCATCGACAGCAGCCCGGCGATCATCAACTCCGACAATTCCTACCTGCTGCCGGGCGTGCCGTCGCTGGCACCCTTCGACCACGCCATCACCTATCTGCCGGAATTCGACCTCTTCACGGATTCGACGCATTACCTGATGCCCTTCGGCGTGATCGGCCAGCGGCTGGCGGACAAGCCGGTGATCGTCACCAAGCTGAAGGACCCGCTGCGCCGCACGCCGCCGGTGGATGCGTTCAAATCCGGCAGCTTCATCCGCACCAAGGCGCGCATCAACGCCGACGGCAGCGTCACCGGCAGCGGCGAGGCGCGCTTCTATGGCCCGTATTCGGACTGGATCCGCTCGACCGTGGCCGATGCGGGCGACACCCAGCTCAACGAATGGTCCACCACCTGGCTGAACAAGACCGGCCTGCAGGGCAGCTCGACCTACAGCGCCGACGATCCCTTCGCCCTCGACGAGACCTTCAAGGCCAATGCGCAATTCTCGACCGAAAGCCTGCTCGACCTGGAAGTGCCCGGCGCCTTCGTCATCCCGGAAAGCCATATCGGCGATTACGGGATCGGCGATCTGGCCAAGTCGATCCTGGATTCCAGCCGCGACGTCAACGTGACCTGCGGCGCCATCGGCATGCGCGAGGAGACCACCATCGACCTGCCGGCGGAGCTCGAGATCATCAGCCTGCCGCCCGATGTCAACGAGACGCGCGGCGACCTCGCCTACACCGCGACCTACAAGCAGAACGGCCGCAGCATCACCGTCAACCGCGAGTTCGTCGACCGCTCGCCGCACGGCCAGTGCACGCCGGCGGAAACCCGCGAGCAGGCCGCCATGGCCACCGCCATCAACCGCGATCTGCGCCGCATGGTGCTGTTCCGCCCCGCGCCGGGACTCTAGCGGAGAGGCCGGCAACCCCTTTTCCCGCTCGTGCATCGACGGCGCCGCTCCGGATCGAAGGCGTCCGCGCGCGACCCGGCGCGAAGCGTCTTGACGTCGCCCGCGTCTTTATTTAAGTTTTTGCTTAAATAAGGATTGGCGTTTCCGGAATGTCGGTTTCCCAAGATGTTAGCTCCGCTTTCGCGGCCCTGGGCGACCCCACGAGGCTGGCGATTTTGAGCCGCCTCGCCGACCAGGGCGAGTTGACCGTGCAGGAGATTGCGCAGCCCTTCGCCATGAGCCTGCCGGCGGTGTCGCAGCACCTGAAGGTGCTGGAGCAGGCCGGGCTCATCCTGCGCCGGCGCGACGGCCAACGCCGGCCCTGCCAGATCCGGCCGGAACGGCTGGCCGAGGCGATGACCTGGCTGAACTTCACCCGCCGCGCCTGGGAGGCGCGCTTCGACCGCCTCGCGCGCTTTCTGCACGACACGTCGCAATGATCCGAAAGGCACGAATCATGGCCCAGAAAAATGACCCGCGCGCGATCGATCCACGCTCGACCTGGGCGCTGGACCGGGAAATCGTGATCACGCGCGTGATCGACGCGCCGCTGGAACGCGTGTTCCAGGCGTGGACCGACCCCAAGCAGATCACCCGCTGGTTCTCGCCGGAGGGGTTCCGGAACGAAACCCTCGAGATCGACATCCGCCCCGGCGGGCGCTGGCGCTTCGTGTATATCGCGCCCGACGGCACGCGCTATGAGAACCGCATGGTGTTCCTGCGTATCGAAGCGCCGCGGCTGATCGAGATCGAGCATGGATCCGACATCGACGAGGATCCGGCGCGCTTCCACGTGACCGTCACCTTCGATGCGCAAAGCAACGGCAAGACGGTGCTGACGCTGCGCCAGCTGCATCCGACGGCGGCGCTGCGCAACGCCAAGATCGGCTTCGGCGCGGTGGAGATCGGCATGACGACGCTGGACAAGCTCGCCAGGCATCTGGCGTAGAGCCTGATCCGGGGCGGACTAACCTGTGGCGAGAGCGGGGAGGGGACGATGACCGCATCGACAGCCGAGCTGGCGCGGCGCGCGCTTTCCGAGATCGGCCATGTCGCCGAACGCCTCGACGCCGCCGCCTTCGAGCGTTTCGCCCGCGCCATCGCCGGGGCCAGGCGCATCGCGCTGCATGGCCTCGGCCGCGAGGGCCTGCAGATGAAGGGCCTCGCCATGCGGCTGTTCCATCTCGGCCTCGACGCACATGTGGTGGGCGAAATGACGTTGCCGCCGGTCGGCGCCGGCGACCTGCTGGTGGTGTCCGCCGGGCCGGGCGATTTCGCCACCGTGGCGGCGCTGGCCGACATCGCGCGCAAGGCCGGGGCCAAGGTCGCGGTGGTGACGGCGCAGCCCGGCAGCGGCCTCGCCCGCGCCGCCGATCATGTGCTGCACATTCCGGCGCAGACCATGGCGGATGACCAGGGGGCGGACGACCAGGGGGCGGATGACCAGGGGGCGGGCGACCAGGCGGGCAGCGGTTCCGTGCTACCCATGGGCTCGCTGTTCGAGTTCGCGCAGATGCTGGTCTTCGAGTTGCTGGTGCTGCGGCTGCGCGACCTCACCGGCGAGACCGCGGCATCCATGCGCGCGCGCCACACCAACCTGGAGTGAGTTCGCTTCTACGGCGCGTTCGCCGCCTGGGCGAAATCGGCCAGTTCGCGGTTGAAACGGACGGCGTCCTCGATGAAGGGCGTATGGCCGATGCCCTGGTAGCGCGACAGCCTGGCGCCGGGAACTAACGCCGCCGTCAATTCGCCAAGGCCGGGCAGCACCAATTGATCCTCCATCCCCTGGCTCACCAGCACCGGCACGTCGATGCGCGCCAGGATCGCGCCGTCGCTGGGCGGCCGGGCCAGGTGCGCGCGGCGGATCATCGCCGGCACCAGCATGTTGTCGGCGATGATCTTCTCCAGCAATTCCGGCTCCGGTGCTACGGCGAAGCAGGCGCGGACGAAGGCGCGGGTGGCAGCACGCTCGGCGGCCGCGTCGTCGCCGGTCATGTCGGTCAGGAAGCGGTTGCCCGGCCCATTGAATTCCGCCTGGTTGTTGGTGCGGGCGCAGACATAGTTGATGCCGGCGATCCGCGCGGTGCCATGACGCTCCAGGTAGTCGCCGACGATGCGCCCGGCATAGGACCACGCCACCAGGACCGGCCGCCGCAATCCGAGCCCGTCGATGACCGCCGCCACGTCGTCGGCGAAGAAGCGGTCTTCGGCATAGCGCGCCGCGTCCGGCGGCTTGTCGGAGGCGCCGTGGCCGCGCAGGTCGAAGGCGGCGAGCCGGAAGCGCCGGCTGAGCACCGGGTCGTAGACCTGCCGCTGCCAGCATTCGGCGCATTGCGAGAAGCCGTGGATGAACAGGATCTCCGGGCCCGCCGGGTTGCCGGCTTCATAGGCCGCGAGCCGCAGCCCGTCCGGCGTGGCAATGGAGCGCGGCTGCATCGGGACCTCCGGCGAAAGCCTTGATGGGCGGGGGCGGCGCGGGCAGGGGCGCCGTCACCGTGCCACGATTGGCGGCAGCATCAAGGCCGAATGCGCGATGACCGGTGCCGCGGCCGAGGCCGCCAATCCTTACCCTCCGTTAACCGTTTGCCGGCATAAGCTAGTCCTTGGCCCGGAAATCCGGGTGCCGCCGGGCAGAAGGCCCGGTGGAGGCGTTTGAGCGCAAAGCGCGGGCGGCTATGGCGGACGACCAGATCCTTCTCGACGGGCATTACGAGATCATGGCGGGCGAGCGCCTGCCCAAGCTCGATTCGCCCGCCGTCCAGGCCTATGTCGTGCACGACCGCGACGACCCGGGCCGCCAGCTTTTCGCGCTGATCCCGCCCGGCCATCTGCCTTGCCGCTATCTCGGCCTGCTGAACAAGAAGCCGATCCAGGAAGTCCCCGCATTGTGGCCGCGTGCCGCCGGCATCGTCGACTGGCCGGTGGGCGACGTCGCCCCGGCCAAGGGGGCGAACGTCGTCTGGGGCCGCCGCCCGGCGCTGATCTACGACCTGCCGAAGGGCGAGCGCGCCTTTCCGGCCGGCGCCAAGATCGAGCCCTTCACCGAGGCGCAGCTGGTGCGCCAGGTGATCGTGCCGCTGGTCCAGGCGCTGCAGGAATTCGCCGCCCTCGGCGTCACCCATCGCGCCCTGCGGCCGGACAATCTGTTCTACCAGGTCGGCAAGGACGGCCCGCTGCGCCTCGGCGAGTGCTTCAGCATGCCGCCCGGCTACGCCCAGCCGGTCAACTACGAGACCATCGAGAACGCCATCGCCGATCCGTACGGCCGCGGCACCGGCGTGGTGGCCGACGATCTCTACGCCCTGGGCGTGCTGCTGCTGCACCTCCATATCGGGCGCGACCCGACCGAGGGGATGAGCGAGGAGGATATCGTCGGGGCCAAGATCACCGCCGGCTCGTTCGCCGCATTGGCCGGGCGCGAGAAGCTCTCCACCGCCATGGCCGAGGTGCTGCGCGGCCTGCTCAACGACAAGGCGACCGACCGCTGGACCCTGGCGCAGCTCAGCGGCTGGTCGACCGGCCAGCCCTTCTCGCCGACCATGCCGCATCTGCCGGCGCGCGCCGCGCGCCCGTTGCGCTTCGGCGATGCCGACCAGATGACCAAGCCGGCGCTGGCCCAGGCCATGGCGCGGCGCTGGCCGGAGGCGCTGCGGCTGATCGATTCCCCGGACTTCGAGAACTGGCTGAAGCGGAGCTTCGGCGAGGAGAAGGTCTCCGACCAGCTGGTCAAGCTGGCAATGTCGTCCGCCAGCGTCGGGCCCGGTTCCGCCGCCAAGGACCGCTACCTGTCGCGCATCATCATGTGGCTGAGCACGCTGATGCCGGTCTGCTACCAGTCGATCCGCGTCAACGTCACCGGCCTCGGCCCCATGCTGGCCGAGGCGATGCAGCGGCAGCAGGGCCTGACGCCTTTCGCCGACATGCTGCGCGGGCGCCTGCCGCAGCTCTGGATGAACGAGCAGCCGCAGCTCAATTCGACCCAGCTGCAGGCCCGGCGCATCCTGGAGGAGGTCGAAAAGTACATCGAGAAGACCGGCACCGGCCACGGGCTGGAGCGGGCGCTCTACGAGCTCGACCCGCTGACTCCGTGCCGCTCGCCGATGATCGCCGATTTCTGCGTCATCCATCTGAACGACCTGCTGCCGGCGCTCGACGCCGCCATGCCGGGACTGCCGGCGGGCACGGTGCCGATGGACCGCCACCTGGCCGCGTTCATCGGCGCGCATCTGCGCCGCGGCACCGACCATGAACTTGGCATGCTGAACCAGGCCGGCGCCCGCGAGGAGGAGCGCCGCGTTGCCGTGCTGCGCCTGCTGGCGGTGGTGCAATCGGCCTATCCCAACCGCAAGCTGCCGCGCCTCGCCGAAGCGATGACCACGATGCTGGCGCCGGCGCTGGCGGCCTTCCATCACGCCGCGACGCGCGCCCAGGCGGAAAAGCAGATGCGCGCCCTGGCCAAGGAGTGCGACCTCGCCGGGCTGGCCCTGGTGTTCGATCCGGAGGGACCGAACCGCCGCTCTGACGAGCTTGGCTACACCGCCGCGCAGCGCACCTATCAGCACCTGCTGCGCGAGGAGAAGTGGCTGGACCAGGGCGGCCTGACCGCGCCGGAGCGCACCCGGCCGATCGGCCAGCGCGCCGCCGCCGTGACCTCGGCCTTCCTCGCCAGCGCGGCGATCGCGGCCTATAGCGTCTTTGCGATGTGGTGAGGGACAGATGGCCGCCGATCCGCCAAGCTCCGCCTCCGCCCAACAGGCCAAGCCGTTCAAGCCGGCGCTGCTGCTGATCCTGCTGCTGCCGGTGGCCGCCCTGATGGCGCCCACCGCCATCGTTCTGGTCGCGGCGCTGATGCCGACCTTCGCGGCGCGCATCATCGACCCGAGCCCGGGGCGCTACCTGACCTGGACCGTGCTCGGCATGAATGTCGTGGGCGCGCTCTATTTCCTGCACGAGCTGTGGTCGATCGGCGAGGGCTTCGGCGTCATCGGCATGGTGCTGGGCGACCCGATCGGCTGGCTCTGCGCCTTCGCCGGCGCCGGCATGGGCTGGCTGCTCTATCTCGGCATGCCGGCGATCGTGGCGCAGATGGCCGGCACCCAGTCGGCCCTGCGCATGCGCCGCGTCCGCCGCGACATCGCGCAGCTGACCGAGGAATGGGGCCCCGGCGTCGCCGGCGAAAAGAAGTAGCCGCGGCCTGCTCTTTCGGCTCCCCTCCGTCATTGCCGGATCCACACGCAGTGTCGAGGCCCGGCCATCCAAATACGCCTGCGTGCGGCGGATGCGAACTTGGAGCACCGGGTCTTCGCGCGGAGTACTTGATCGTTGGGGTGATCGAACGCCCCCGCAGGATGGTTAGACCGATACTTCGCTCGTCAGGTTCTGGCGGCCCTCTCGGACCTGAGGGCCGCGTTGAGGCGCACGGAATCTCCGCGAGTGGCTATGCAGATCAGAGCTTCCGTGACGATGGAGATCACGCCGGATAACAGGCGCGCTAGCGGCGCGTGTGGGTCGTGGCGTTTTTCGGCAAACGCAAGGTGTTCATTTTCCTCTACCTGCACCATGCGAATACTGTCGGCGAGTTCCTCGTCCCGGCCAGAAAGATAGGCGATCTGTTCGACAAGATGCTTGTGGACGGTGCGCTCGACTGCGGCGGTGCAGACGATGACGCCATGTCGCCCCAGGAGCGCCGTGATCAGCCCGAGGATTGCGCCACCAACAGTCCAGACTACGGCGACGGGGCAGGGCGTCGTCGCTCTGGCGGGCATTAGATCGAGGAAGGTCTTGCGGTGCCGCCTCTCGTGTTCGCGCGTTTCCTCAAGCCATGGAAGAAGGTCTGGGTAGCGCGCCTTGGCCAGCGTAATCTGTGCGCCATAGATTGATATGGCGCCCTGCTCGCCGGCGTGATTGACACGTAGAATCCTTTGCACAACCCGACGCTGGTCCTTGATGGCCGTCAAGCGAATATCTCCCGGTCTGCGCGAAGTTGCTTAGCAGCGCACCGATTACCGAGATCATAACAACAGAAGTCAATCCTGGTTATTGGGTTCGCGAGGCCCCTTCCACGGTGGTTTCCCGCAGATAACCATTCCGCGGCGCCTGGGTTCGTCTGCTCAAGGCGCTGGACACGATATCCGTAAAGGTCACCCGCGCGCCTATGAATCGCAGCCGATCGGCGGTCCCCTTGTTTTGTTTGGAATGGCTAAAGAAAATGCCCGGGACGAGCCCGGGCATCTTCGTTGGGGGTGAGGGGTAGAGGGAGAAAGGGGTCGCTTACTCGGTGGCCAGCCGCTCCTCGATGGCGGCGTTGCGGATGGCGCGCTGCACCTTGTCGAAGGCGCGCACCTCGATCTGGCGCACGCGCTCGCGGCTGATGCCGAACTCGGCCGAGAGGTCCTCGAGCGTGGTCGGCTCGTCCTTCAGCCGGCGCTCGGACAGGATGCGCCGCTCGCGCGCGTTCAGCAGCTTCAGCGCGTTGTCGAGCAGGCGCTTGCGGTGGCCGAATTCCTGGCTCTCGGCCAGCGTGGTCTCCTGGCTGTCGCCTTCGTCGACCAGCCAGTCCTGCCACTCGCCGTCGCCGTCGATCTTCACCGGCGCGTTCAGCGAATGGTCGGGGGCGGTGAGGCGGCGGTTCATGTTGACCACGTCCTCTTCCGGCACGCTGAGGCGGGTGGCGATCTCCTTCACCGTGTCCGGATGCAGGTCGCCTTCCTCCAGCGCCTTCAGCTGGCCCTTCACGCGGCGCAGGTTGAAGAACAGCTTCTTCTGCGCCGCGGTGGTGCCGATCTTCACCAGCGACCACGAATGCAGGATGTATTCCTGGATGGCGGCGCGGATCCACCACATCGCATAGGTGGCGAGGCGGAAGCCCTTGTCGGGGTCGAAGCGCTTGACCGCCTGCATCAACCCGACATTGCCCTCGGAGATGACCTCGGACATCGGCAGGCCATAGCCGCGATAGCCCATGGCGATCTTCGCCACCAGGCGCAGATGGCTGGTGACCATCTTGTGCGCGGCCTCCTTGTCCTGGTGCTCCTGCCAGCGCTTGGCCAGCATGAACTCCTCGGTCGGCTCCAGCATCGGGAACTTGCGGATTTCCGCCAGGTACCGCGCCAGGTTGCTATCGCTGACTAAACTGGGAAGGTTTCGTGCCATGTCGTCCCCTTGGCCTCTCCAGGCCATCATAGAACAGCTCTGTCTCCGCCCTATTACGAATGCTGCAAGGCAGCAGTTTGCTCCCCGCATACCTGAGTGGAGACGTCAGCTGTTAATGTTAGATAAGCTTACATTGCGGCGATTTCAAGGCGGGGGCGTTTTCACGAGATTGGCCGCAACTCCCTCCCCCGGAACGGGGGAGGGTTGGGGTGGGGGCAGCCGACGCACCGCCCGCAGAGCCTTCGCTTGCTGCCCCCTCCCGGGCCTCCCCCGTTCCGGGGGAGGTGAAGAGCAAGTCACCCCGCCAGCCGCTTCTTCAATTCCAGCAGATCCGCCGGCAGCGGCGTTTCCCAGCGCATCGGCTTGCCGGTGCGCGGATGGGCGAAGCCGAGGACCGCGGCGTGCAGCGCCTGGCGCGGGAAATGGCGGGCGAACTCCGCGGCGGCGGCCGGCAGCTTGGCGCGCCGCGCCGGGGTCACCTTGCCATAGGTGGAATCGCCGATCAGCGGATGGCCGATGGCCGCCAGGTGCACGCGGATCTGGTGCGTGCGCCCGGTCTCCAGGTTGCAGGCGAGCTCGGCGGCGCCCAATCCGAACACGGTCAGCGTGCGGTAATGGGTGATCGCGTGCTTGCCGCCGCTTTTCACGATGGTCATGCGCTTCCGGTCGATGCCGTGGCGGCCGATATTGCCCTCGATGGTGCCGGATTTGGGCGAGGGCAGGCCCCAGACGAAGCAGCGGTATTCGCGCTCGATGTCATGGGCGGCGAAGGCCTCGCTGAGCGCGTGATGCGCCGCGTCGTTCTTGGCGGCGACCACGAGGCCGCTGGTGTCCTTGTCGATGCGGTGCACGATGCCCGGCCGCCGCACCCCGCCGATGCCGCTCAGGGAGTCGCCGCAATGGCCGATGAGCGCGTTGACCAGCGTGTTGTCGGGATTGCCGGGGGCGGGATGCACCACCATGCCGGCCGGCTTGTCGATGACGATGAGGTCCTTGTCCTCGTAGACGATGCTGAGCGCGATCGCCTGGCCCTGCGGCACCGCCGCCTCGGGCGCCGGGATGGTGAGGGCGAAGTCCTGCCCCGGTTTGACCCGGTAGGAGGGCTCGTCTATGGTCGCAGGCGCGGCGCCCGCCGCCTCGCTCATGCGCAAATTGCCCTGTTCGATCAGCAGCTTGATCCGGCTGCGCGAGAGGTCCGGGTGGCGCGCGGCAAGGGCGGCGGCGAGGCAGCGGTCGACCCGCTCGCCGGCCTCGTCGGCGGCGACGAGGTGGCGGGCGATCTGGCCTTCCGGGCTGGGGCCGCTGGCTGCCATGGAATCCTTCGGGGGTGGATGCGTGTCGGACGGGAACGTCAGCGATCAAGTAGCCCAGCGGACGGGACTGCTCAAGGCCGTGGTGGTCGGCCTCGCCATCGTGCTGGCGCTGTGCGGCATGATCATCGCCGGCACCATCGTCTATCGCGCGGTCAACATGCCCGAGCCGAAGGCCGCTTCCTTCGGCGTCTCGCCTTTGCCGCTGCCGGCCGGCTGCACCGTCGATTACGTGCAGGCGGAGGGCGACCGGCTGATCCTGCAGATCGGCGGCGCCGACAATTGCCGCCGCGTGCTGGTCGCCGACCTCAAGAGCGGCCAGCTCATCGGCCAGTTCCAGTTTCCGAATGAATGAGTGAGTTCTCCGCGATGAATTTCTGCAGCGACAACGTGACCGGCGTGGCGCCGGAAATCATGCAGGCCCTGGCCGAGGCCAATCACGGCACCGCCTGGCCCTATGGCAACGACGACTGGACGCGGAAGATCGAGGGCCAGCTGGCCGAGATCTTCGAGCGCAAGGTGCGGGCCTTCCCGGCCGCCACCGGCACCGCGACCAACGCGCTGGCGCTCGCCTGCATGTGCCCGCCTTATGCCGCGACGCTGGCGCATGAGGCCGCGCATGTGATGGTCGACGAATGCGCGGCGCCCGAATTCTATACCGGCGGCGCCAAGCTCGTTCCGGTCGCCGGGCCGAACGGCAAGATGACCGAGGCCGGCGTTGCCGCGGCACTCGCCAAGTGGCGCTCGACCGATCCGCACCAGGTGCCGCTCGCCGCCATCAGCCTGACCAACGCCACCGAATCCGGCACGGTCTACCGCCCGGACGAGGTCGCCGCCATCGCGCGCCTGGCCAAGGCCGAGGGGCTGCGCGTGCACATGGACGGCGCCCGCTTCGCCAACGCCATGGCGTTTTTGGGGGTGCCGGCGAAGGCGGTGACGTGGGAGGCGGGCGTCGACGCGCTCTCCTTCGGCGCCACCAAGGGCGGCGCCATGGCGGCGGAATGCGTCGTGTTCTTCGACGACAAGCTGGCCGAGAGCTTCGCCTTTCGCCGCATGCGCGGCGGGCACCTCGTCTCCAAGATGCGCTTCGTCTCGGCGCAGCTGAACGCGTTCTTCGCCGACGGTTTGTGGCTGAAGCTGGCGCGCCACGCCAACGCGATGGCGCAGCGCCTGGCGCAAGGTCTGAGCCGCATCCCCGGCGCGCGGCTGGTCCACCCGGTCGAGGCCAACGAGCTTTTCGTCGTGCTGCCGCCGGCGGTGATCGCCGGATTGCGCGAGGCCGGCGCCGAGTTCTACGACTGGGCCGGCGAGCCCAACCAGATCCGCCTCGTCACCGCCTGGGAGACCGAGCCCGCCAAGGTCGAACGCTTCCTGAAAATCGCCCAGGAAGTCGCCGCGAAGGCGGCGTAGGGCAGGGCGGCACCGACGACGCGCCCAACTCGCTCTGCTCCTTCCCCGCCCGTCCGCGCATGCGGACATTCTACCGAGCGGGGGGGAAGGATGGGATGGGGGTGACATGCAGCGCCCGGCCTCACCCGACGCGAACGCCCGCAACCCCCTGTTTCCGCATTTCTTTCCGCGCCAGCCGGGCCCGCCCAAAAACCCCTTGATCCCCCGCCGTGCTTCCCGTATCAACTGCGGCGGCCCGGTTCCCGGGCTCCCACCAGCGCCGCGACCCCATCGTCTAGTGGCCTAGGACATCAGCCTCTCACGTTGAGAACACGGGTTCAAATCCCGTTGGGGTCGCCAATTTTTCTCAATAATTTTGATCGTTCTAGGTCCCAACGACCGTCGTTTGGCTATCTCATGGCTACAACTACGCACCACCAGTTTTTTAAGCGGGCCCGCACGCAACCCCGAACGTAGTGACAACCTCTTGTGTGCCCGGGCTTTAGAGCAGATCGACTGGGGTATCGCCCGTTTCAATCGCCTTCCGATTGTGAGAGGATCGGCCTTTGCAACTCGGCGATCAGCACCGAGTTATTGGGGGCTCGGGGGTGCAATGAGGGGGCGTTTGTTGGGGGTGGTCGGCGGGGCGTTGATCCTTGCGCTGGCATTGTTTTGGGGCTTCTTCGACTGGAACTGCGGCCCAGCCAAATGCGGAAACGGCGGGTGGCTTTACGACTACCAGACCCTCGTATCTGGGGTGCTGGCGATTCTTGCTGCGGGCGCCACAGCCTGGGTGGTGATCCATGCCGCACGCATTCCAATTGAAGCACAAAGACAGCGTGACCGTGAATTGCGGAATGCGCGCCGCGACTATTTGAGGGCCGTGTTGATGGGCGAGATCTTCACAATAGCAACGAGGGCCAGACAGGCTGCTAGCACTGTGAAGACATACAAGGCATCCACTCACGAGATAACCGACGATGGGAAGGAAAAGCTCTATTTGACCATTCCCCATGACACGCAGGATTGGGAAGCCATGGCGGTGCTAGGGACAGAAGTCATCAAGGAGTGGGCATCGCTGCGTCATCTGATCGACGAGCACAACTTCGACATCAAGAGGGCCGGCGGAGCATTTGGCGACGATAATTTCGGCAGAAAGATCATGTCGCGCGCAGAGGCGATAGCCGCTGCCGCTCAACAATTTGCGGGCAAGACACTCAACAACCTAAAAAGCGAATAGCTACGGTCGAGGAGGCTGCAACGCATGGTGCGATTTTCAAAAGCGTTCGGACTTAAGTCGCTACAGGCCGAACTCGATTTTGTTGATGTAGATTTGGGCGTTGATAACAGGCTTTACCTCGATCCCTACGCTATTCAACTCCGCCATGATGAGTGGTCGGAAAACTGTGGCGACCACATCCGCTCGTTTTTCGAGGAAGTGCTTGATGCGCTCCGAAAGAAGAATATAGCACGCGCGGAACACCTGATGAGCAATCTACATGAACCGAACGAGACC
>JBGAGP010000121.1:0-14839 GCA_044226685.1 Dongiaceae bacterium | reverse complement strand
ACGCCAAAGAGCATCCCGAGCTATCACTCGGTGTGGCGACGTTCTCAACTAAGCAAAGGGGAGCCGTGTGGGATGAACTTGAGCGTTTGCGGCGCCTGAATCCAGACATAGAAAGCTACTTCAGCGCTCATCCATCTGAGCCCTTCTTCATTAAGAACCTTGAGAATGTTCAGGGAGACGAGCGAGACGTCATCTTTATCTCAGTGGGCTACGGCCGCAACCCACAGGGCTACATGGCCATGCGCTTTGGTCCCCTTAGCAGCGAAGGTGGCGAAAGGCGACTCAATGTGCTGATTAGCCGGGCAAAGCGCCGCTGCGAGGTTTTTTCCTCGATCACAGACGAAGATATCGATACAGAGCGAGGTAAGGGAAAGGGTGTCGTTGCTTTCAAGCTTTTCTTGCATTTTGCAAGGACTGGCCGACTGTCGTTTGGCCAGAAGACGGACCGAGAGCATGACAGCATATTTGAAGAACAAGTGGCAAAAGCCCTGCGCCAAGAGGGTTACGATGTTCATGGTCAAGTCGGCTTAGCAGGCTTCTTCATTGATCTCGCAGTCGCCGACTATGAACGCCCTGGCAGGTTCGTGCTTGGGATCGAGTGTGATGGAGCGCCATATCATAGCTCCAGATCCGCGCGAGACAGAGATCGCCTGCGTCAGGCTGTCCTGGAAGATCACGGTTGGATTATTCATCGTATATGGAGCACAGACTGGTTTCATCGGCCCGAAGAGCAACTGAAGAAGACAATTGCAGCAATTGAAGCTGCGAAAGCCGAATTGAGTGCCCAGGATGCCAAAGCCGAGATGTCTGCACGGGCTGTTCCTGTTAATATTGTGACAATGGAACGCGTGGACGCGACGTTGGTTGGGTTAGAGCTGTCGGACGATTCCCTCGGTCTCTCAATGCCGTACAAGGAAGCATCGATAGCGGTACCCTCCCACCTCGAGCTACACGACGTTCCCACTGGTATGATTGCGAATCTGGTGCAGCAGATTGTCGATGCAGAAGGGCCGGTTCATGGCGCTGAGGTTGTGGCTCGAATGCGGGGACTCTGGGGTCTGCAACGGGCAGGCAATCGGATTCAACAGGCCGTTGAGAAGGGGATAAGAACTGCTGTTGCAGGCGGTCATATACAGGATGTGGGTGGCTTCCTCTTTGTTCCGACTGGACAGGTTGTTGTTCGGGATAGATCGGAAGTGAATTCCCTGGGACTGAGACGCCCGGAGATGTTGCCACCAGTTGAACTCAGAGTGGCCGCAACCAAGTTCATTCGAGCTCACTTTGGAGCTACATCAGAAGAGACTGTCAATGGTGTCGCGCGACTGCTCGGATTCAAGTCAACAAGTGCACAATTGCGCCAAGTCATAGACGGAGTAATAGCTCAGGCGGTCGAGGATGGCGGCCTCGTTCGCCAAGGTGATTTGCTCAGAGTCCCGTAAGCTCCGCAGTGGCCGCTAGGCACCTTTGCCACAGAGGGCATAGATCAGCACCGCCGCCGCGGCGGAGACGTTGAGGGATTCGATCCGGCCGGAGCCGGGGATGGCGACCACCTCGTCGCAGGCGGAGAGGGTCGCCTGCGGCACGCCCGCCTCCTCATTGCCGAGGACGAGGGCAAAGGGCGGGCCGTCCGGTTGCGGCGCCGGCACGCCGGCGCGTCCTGTGGGCGCCGCGCCGAGGATGCGGTAGGCGCCGCGCAGCTTGCCGAGCTGGGCGGAAATCGCCCCGGTGCGGTAGAGCTCGACATGCTCGAAGCCGCCTTCGGCCACCCGGTAGCTGGCGTCGGAGGGCAGCGCCTGCAGCGCGTGGTCGGACAGCAGGATGCGCGGGACGCCGAAGAACGCCGCGCTGCGCACGATGGCGCCGAGATTGTGCGGGTTGCCGATGCCGTCCAGGACCAGCAGCAGCTTGCCGTCGCGCGCCCAGCCTCGCGCCGCCTGCGGATCGAAGGCCAGGATGGGGCGCGGCTGCGCCACCGCGACGATGCCGCCATGCATCGGCGTGCCGGCGACCTTGTCCAGCTCCTCCTTCGGCACCTCGCGATAGGGTTTGCGCGCCTTCGACAGGACCGCGCAGAAATCCTTCGCCCGCGCTCTTGACCGTTCGTCGAAGAACAGCCGCTCGACGCGCCCCGGTGCCGCGGCGAACAGGGCGGCGACGGCGGCGAAGCCGGCGACCCGGACGAAGTTCTTCGCATGAGGCTTGCCGCCGGGCCTGTTGCCTTCCACCCGCCCGCCTTCCGCGCGGCCGCCTTCCGCCCGCCCGACGTCCGCCCGTCCGCCATCCGTGCGGCCGGCTTCCGCCCGGGCGCCGCTGCCGGCGCGCCGATCGGGAGTTCGCTTGGCGGGATCTCGCCTTTCGGGATCTGGTCTGCCGGAATCGCGCTTGGCGGCATCTCGCTTTCCGGGCGGCCGCCTGGTGCGGGTGTCTTTCATCGCATGCCCCTCATGGCGTGGCTCACAGCCTGACCCAGGTCAGCTCGTGCTTGTTGTGATGCAGGTGCAGCAGGCGCGAGCCGGGAATCTCGGCGAAGGCCCGCATCGTGGCGAAATCCGTGGCGCCCTGGAACTTGATGGTGCAGACGAAGCGGCGCACCTCGCCCTTGGCGATCCAGGTCCTGACCAGGTTCAGCAGGCGCTCCGGATAGCAGATCACGTCGGAGAACAGCCAGTCGACCGGCCCGATCGCGCGCGGGTCGAGGCCGAAGGCGCTCTCATGCCGCTCCTCGACATTGGGCAGGCGGCCGACCGCGGGATCGAGCGGCGCCTTGTCGACCGCGAGCACGCGCGCGCCCAGGCGCTGCAGCACCCAGGTCCAGCCGCCGGGGCTGGCGCCGAGGTCGAGGCAGAATTCGCCCGGCGCCGGGCGCTGGCCGAGCAGGGTGAAGGTCTCCCACAGCTTGAGATAGGCACGGCTCGGCGCCGTCTTGTCCTCGACGAAGACCGCCTCGCCGTTGGGGAACGGGCTGCTGCAGCGCGAAGCCGCGATGATGGTGTCAGGCTCGACCAGCGTCCAGGAGCCGAGCGGCGCGGTCGGCGCGGCTGAGCCGAATTCCAGCGGCTTGGCGGAGACCTTGGGCAGTCGCTCGGCGATCAGCGCCGCGCGGCGATGGTGAGCCTGCGAATAGAGCGCCCAGTTGCGCTGGATCGCGCGCAGCTGGTTGGCCGCGTCGCCGATCGAGGCGATCTTGAGGGTTCGCGGGTCGTGCCAGACATTTGCCACCCAGGCCACCGGACGCGCCGGGCCTTCGGCCAGCACCAGCCGCTCATGCACCGTGCGCACGGCATCGCCCAGCTCCTCCTCCAGTTCGGGAGAGAAGCCTTCCGGCGCCAGGTAGCCGGTCAATTGTGGAGTCGCGGGATCGGTGGACAAGCGGAAGCAGCTCTCACAGGCTCGCATGGGGCGCGGGGCGCCCGCGCGGCCCCTTTCCACCAGTTTCTCCGACCAAAGTCTAGGGCGCGCTCCGCGGCCCCCGGGTCTAAGGGATTTGGGTCGGCTGAGTTGGTCGGCCGGGAATCGTTCCGTGCGCGGGCCGCCTCTGCGGGGAGGTCGGCGGGCGGGCCGGGGCCTGGATCAAACCCAGATCAATCCTCATCCGGACCGCTTCCGCTTTCGGCCCCCTCCGATGCGGCGCGGTGCGGTGAACTGCCGGCGTCGCACTCTCCCCCGCGGCGCCGGTTTTGTTTGCGCCGTTCAGCGCCGCCGTCCTTTGCCCTTGAACTTCGGCGCTTCGCCCGGCCTGCCGCCCTTGGAGCGGCCGCGCACGGCGGCGCCCGGCGGGGCCGCCTTGTAGGAGCCGAATTTCGGCGAGGCGAGGCCCTTCGCGGTCATCGCGGCGCCGCCGCCGACCGGGATTTCCAAATCCATCGCCTCGAGGCGCCGGATCTCGTCGCGGATGCGGGCGGCGTCTTCGAATTCCAGGTTCGCTGCCGCCTCGCGCATCTTCTTCTCGAGGTCGGCGATGGTGGCCTTCAGATTGTGGCCGAGCAGATGCGCCTCGCCGGCGACGCCGGTATCGACCGTGACGTGGTCCTGCTCGTAGACCGAATGCAGGATGTCGCTGATCGCGGTGCGCACGGATTCCGGGGTAATGCCGTTGGCGACGTTGTAGGCCTGCTGCTTCTCGCGCCGGCGCGCGGTCTCATCCAGCGCGTATTGCAGCGAGTCCGTCATCTTGTCGGCATAGAGGATGACGCGCCCGTCGATGTTGCGCGCGGCCCGCCCGATGGTCTGCACCAGCGAGGTCTTGGAGCGCAGGAAGCCCTCCTTGTCCGCGTCCAGGATGCAGACCAGCGCGCATTCGGGAATGTCCAGGCCCTCGCGCAGCAGGTTGATGCCGACCAGGACGTCGAAGGCGCCGAGGCGCAGATCGCGGATGATCTCGATGCGCTCCAGGGTCTCGACGTCGGAGTGGATGTAGCGCACGCGGATGCCGGCCTCGTGCAGGTATTCGGTCAAATCCTCCGCCATGCGCTTGGTCAAGGTGGTGATCAGCACGCGCTGCGCCTTGGCGGCCGCGTCCTTGCATTCGGCGATCACGTCGTCGACCTGGCTCTCGGTCGGGCGGATGATGGTGACCGGGTCGATCAGGCCGGTCGGGCGGATCACCTGCTCGACGAAGACGCCGCCGGTGCGCTCCAGCTCCCACGGGCCGGGCGTGGCCGAGACATAGACGGTCTGCGGCCGCATGTGGTCCCACTCCTCGAACTTCAGCGGTCGGTTGTCGGTGCAGGACGGCAGGCGGAAGCCGTATTCCGCAAGGGTCGACTTGCGATGCCAGTCGCCGCGGAACATGCCGCCGATCTGCGGCACGGTCACATGGCTCTCGTCGACGATCAGCAGCGCGTCGTCCGGCAGGTATTCGAACAGGGTCGGCGGCGGCTCGCCCGGCTTGCGCCCGGTCAGATAGCGCGAATAGTTCTCGATGCCGGCGCAGGCGCCGGTCGCCGCGATCATCTCGAGGTCGAAATTGGTGCGCTGCTCCAGGCGCTGCGCCTCCAGCAGCTTGCCGTTGGCCTCGAATTCCTTCAGCCGCAGCTTCAAATCCTCTTTGATCTGCAGCGCGGCCTGGGCCAGGGTCGGCTTCGGCGTCACGTAGTGGCTGTTGGCGTAGATCTTCACCTCGTCGAGGCTGGCCTGCTTCTCGCCGGTCAGGGGATCGAATTCGTGGATCGCCTCGATCTCGTCGCCGAACAGCGAGAAGCGCCAGGCGCGGTCCTCCAAGTGGGCCGGGAACAGCTCGAAGGAATCGCCGCGCACGCGGAACATGCCGCGATAGAAATTGGTGTCGTTGCGCTTGTACTGCAGCTCGACCAGCCGGCGCAGCAGCGCGTTGAGGTCGAGCCGGTCGCCCTTCTTCAGCGTGATGGTCATGGTCGAATAGGTCTCCGGCGAGCCGATGCCGTAGATGCAGGAGACCGAGGCGACGATGACCACGTCGCGCCGCTCGAACAGCGCCCGCGTCGCCGAGTGGCGCATGCGGTCGATCTGCTCGTTCAGCGAGGATTCCTTCTCGATATAGGTGTCGGTACGCGGGACATAGGCTTCCGGCTGGTAGTAGTCGTAGTAGGAGACGAAATACTCCACCGCGTTGTCGGGAAAGAAGCTCTTCATCTCGCCATAAAGCTGCGCCGCCAGCGTCTTGTTCGGCGCCAGGATCAGCGCCGGGCGCTGCACGTTCTGGATCATGTGGGCGATGGAGAAGGTCTTGCCCGAGCCGGTGACGCCCAACAGCACCTGGTCGCGGTCGCGGCGCAGCAGGCCCTCGGTCAACTCGCGGATCGCCGTCGGCTGGTCGCCCGCCGGGCGGAAATCGGAGACCAGATGGAACGGCTTGCCGGGCAGGGGTGTGGCCGCGGCAACCGCGCGCTCCTGCACCACCGGGTCGGACATCAATGGCTTGCTGGACATGCCTCTTTCCCTGAAATCAGGGTGACTCTAGTGTGAACAAAAGAGAAACGCCAGCATAGAAATGCCGGCGTTTTGAGGGGCTTAGGGGATCTGAAATCAGTCGAAGCGCAGCACCTGCGGCCCCGCCTCGGCATTGCTTATATGGGGTGGCGCCTCGTCTTCGTCATCGGCCGCGTCGGCCGCCACGTCATTGGCCGGGACAGGGGCCGGGCGCTGGGTCATCTGGGTGGAATGCGGCGCCAGGGCCCGGTCCATCCAGCGCGACCAGAAATGCCGCGAGGGCGCCGCGCCATCGAGCACCAGCACCGCCTCCTTGACCCAGGCGGCGCTCATCTCGCGCGTCATCCGTGCCATGGCAGCCCTCCGGCCTCGATCTGCGCCGTGCCGAACTCGTCGGCATGGCTGTGCCGGCCAGTGTGCGAGGGCAGGGTGGCGATGGCCAGCAGGCCGGCCAGCGCCAGCAGCCCGACCCACTTGGCGACGCGGTTCTCAGTCTTGCGGCGATCGATGCGGATGGGCGTCTGTGTCGTCGTCATGATCGGCCTCCCCTTCCTGCGATTGGGCTGGATACGATATCTACTCCGTCAACCTGACCGTTCTCTTGCGGCGCCGGGGCGATTTCATGATCGATTGCGGCGAAACTGTGGCGCGCGCGCTTTCTCACTGAAATGACATCGCAATTGTGTGACGCGGCGCGACCGACTAGCATCGCCGCGGAATTTTCCTGGGACGAAGCTGGAGCGTGTTGATGGCCGATATTCGTGCGGTGGCGTTCGATTTCGGCGGCGTCGTCTTTGACTGGAATGCGGAGTACCTCTATCGCGAGCTCATCCCGGATGCGGAGGAGCGCCGCTGGTTTCTGACCCATGTCTGTTCCCCCGCCTGGAACCTGAAGCAGGATGGCGGCCGCCCGATCGCCGAGGCGGAGGCCGAGCTCATCGCCCGCCATCCGGATCACGCGGACCTCATCCGGGCCTTCTACGGCCAGTGGCCGAAAACCCTGCGCGGCGTGCTGCAGGACGGCGTCGATCTGGTGGAACAGCTGCATGCCGCCGAGGTTCCGCTCTACGGCCTCACCAACTGGTCGGCGGAGACCTTTCCCCATGTCGAGCACCGCTACGACTTCCTGAAGCGCTTCCGCCACATCGTCGTCTCCGGCCGGGTCAAGATGCTGAAGCCCGAGCCGCGCATCTACGCGCATCTGCTGGAGCATGTGGGGGAGGAGCCCGCAGCCGTCGTCTTCATCGACGACGTGGCGCACAACGTCGAGGGTGCCCGCGCCTGCGGCCTGCAGGCGATCCACCACAAGAACGGCGCCGAAACTGCGGCGGCGCTGCGCGCGCTCGGCCTGGAGTTCTGAGCGCGATACCCGGCCGGCGAGTCTAGCCGCGCTTCAACTCCGCCTTCAGCACCTCGAACAGCCGCGCCTGCTGGCTCTGCGGCGCGTTGAAGCGCAGGTAGTCGGGCCAGGACTGCGATGGGCTGAACACGTTGCCGGGCGCCAGCACGATGCCCTGGCGCAGCGCGCGCTGGGCGAGCTTCGCGGCATCGACGCCACCCGGCAGGCGCATCCACAGGAACAGGCCCTCGCGCGGCTCCTGCCACGGTGTCAGGCCCAGCGCCTTCAGCTTGCCGCCCACGGTGCCGGTCGCCGCGGCGACGCGGCGGCGCATCTGCTCGGCGTGCTTGCGATGGGTGCCGTCGGCAAGCAGCCGGTGGACCATCTGCGCCGCCGCCTGGTCCATGCCGAAGCAGGTGGCGATCTTGAGGTCGAGCAGCGCATCGATGGTGGTCGCGTCGGCGGCGACGAAGCCGCAGCGCAGCCCCGCCGACAGCACCTTGGAGAAGCTGCCCAGGTGGATCACCCGCTTCAGCCCGTCCAGCGCCGCCAGGATCGGCGTCGGCTGGCGGCGGAAGGCGGCGAAGATGTCATCCTCGACGATGCGGAAATCGGCCGCCTCGGCCAGCTGCAGCAGGCGATGCGCCTTCGCCGGCGACAGGCCGCCGCCGGTCGGGTTCTGCGGCGCCGCGTTCATCAGGTAGAGCTTCGGCTTGTGCGCGCGGGCCAGCGCCGCCAGGACGTCGAGATCCGGCCCGTCGGCCAGGCGCGGCACCGGCAGCGCCACCGCGCGATGCGCCCGCAGATTGGCGTGGAAGTTGAAATAGCCGGGATCGTCGACCAGGACCGCGTCGCCGGGCTGCAGCAGATGCCGGTTCACCAGGTCGATCGCCTGGGTGCCGCCATCGGTCAGCAGGATGCGGCTGGGGGGTGCCTCGATCTCCAGCTCGGCGAGCAGCCCCTGCAGCGCCTGGCGTAGCGGCAGGTAGCCGAGCGGATGGCCGTATTCCAGCAGCTTCGCCTGTGGCGCCTGGGCCACCGCGCGCAAGGCGCGGCGCAGGGCGTCTTCGGGCAGCCAGCTTTCCGGCAGCCAGCCGCAGCCCGGTTTCAGCACGCGGTCCGCGGCCTCGAGCGATTGCCGCGCGACCCAGACCGGGTCGATGGCGCGGTCGAGCTTCGGCGCCAGTTCCTGCAAGGAGAGCGGCGCCCGCCGCGCCGCCACGGTGAAGCCGGAGCCGCGCCGGGCCTCGATCCGCCCCGCCGCGACCAGCCGGTCATAGGCCTCCACCACCGTCGACTTGCTGACCGCGAATTCCGCCGCCGCGGCGCGGATCGAGGGCAGCCTGGCGCCGGGCGCCAGCGAACGGTCCGCGATGCGCGCCAGGATCGCGGCGCCGATGCGCGCGGTGAGGGTCGGGGCAGGGGCGGAAGA
Organism: Dongiaceae bacterium; assembly: GCA_044226685.1. Taxonomy (GTDB): domain Bacteria; phylum Pseudomonadota; class Alphaproteobacteria; order Dongiales; family Dongiaceae; genus Dongia_A. The sequence goes on along the minus strand of JBGAGP010000121.1, from coordinate 6,161 downwards.
AACTGTCATGTTATCCGTACCAGTACACTTGCGATAATTGTAGTGCATCTGTCCCTGTCCGCACCAGCCTTTGTCGCGGATTCTCACCGTCACAAATCCCCTCCCCCGAGACGGGGGAGGGTCAGGGAGGGGGCGCGGCTCGGTGCCGAAAGCCGCATCGCCGAGTCCGCGGCCAACCCCCACCCCAGCCCTCCCCCAAGCTTGCGGGAGGGAGGCTCATGGCAGGTGGCAACTGGATGACAAGCATCAGCGTGGACGGCGCGAAACCGCGCCCCGACTGCCGCGCCTGGGCGCACGGTGCGGCGGGGATGTTGATCTTCTCCGCCTCGTTGCCGGCCACGCGCCTGGCGGTGGCGGCCTTCGATCCGTATTTCGTCACCGCAGGCAGGGCGGTGCTCGCCGGCCTGCTCGGCGCCGGGCTCCTGCTGCTGACCGGCGCGCCGCTGCCGCGCGGGCGCGACTGGCGCGATCTGGCCCTGACGGCCTTCGGCGTTGTGCTCGGCTTCCCGCTGTTCTCCGCCCTCGCCCTGCGCTTCGTGCCGGCGAGCCACGCCATGCCCTTCATCGGGCTGCTGCCGTTGGCGACCGCAGGCTTCGCCGTGCTGCTGGGCCAGGACCGGCCGCGGCCGCTGTTCTGGCTGTTCGCCGTCCTGGGGGCGGCGCTGGTGGCCGGCCACGCCTGGATCGCCGGCGGACTCGATTTCGAGCTGGCCGACCTGCTGATGCTGGCGGCCATCGTCACCTGCGGCTTCGGCTACGCCGTCGGCGGCAAGCTGACCGCACGGCTGGGCAGCCTCGCGGTGATCTCCTGGGCGCTGGTGCTGTCGCTGCCTGTCTCCGGCCTGGCGACGCTCCTGCTCTGGCCGGCGGATCTTGCCGGCGTGCCGGCCTCCGCCTGGGCCGGCTTTGGTTACGTCTCGCTGTTCTCCATGTTCATCGGGTTCCTGTTCTGGTACCGCGGCCTGGCGCTGGGTGGAGCAGCGCGGATCGGGCAGCTGCAATTGCTGCAGACCTTCTTCGGTCTCGGCCTCTCGGCTCTCATCCTCGGCGAGGCGGTGGCTCCGCTCACCTGGGGCGTCGCCGGCGGGGTGGCGCTGACGGTTTTCGCCGCCCGCAAGGCCGCCTGATCCAGCGGATTGTCCCGTTACAAACGCGGCATTCCGGCGCTTTTCGCAGGCCCGCCCTGCCGCCTTGGGCGTTGCGCCAAGGGGCCTGTCCAAGTATGTTCCGGCGCGATTTTCCACCCTCATGCCGGGACCCATCATGGCCTTCATCGCCGAACGTCTGGACCGCATCAAGCCGTCGCCCACCATCGCCGTCACCAGCAAGGCGCGCGAGCTGAAAGCCGCCGGGCGCGACGTCATCGGGCTCGGCGCGGGCGAGCCGGATTTCGACACCCCGGACAACATCAAGGCCGCCGCCATCGCCGCCATCCAGAAGGGCGACACCAAGTATACCGACGTCGACGGCACCGCCGCGCTGAAGAAGGCGATCTGCGCCAAGTTCAAGCGCGAGAACAACCTCGACTACAAGCCCGAGCAGATCACGGTGGGCACCGGCGGCAAGCAGGTGCTCTACAACGCGCTGGCGGCGACGCTGAACGCCGGCGACGAGGTCATCATCCCGGCGCCGTACTGGGTCTCGTACCCGGACATGGTGCTGCTCTGCGAGGGCAAGCCGGTCTTCGTGCCTTGCGGCGAGAACAGCGGCTTCAAGCTGCGCCCGGAGGATCTCGAGAAGGCGATCACGCCGAAGACCAAGTGGATCATCCTCAACTCGCCGTCGAATCCGACCGGTGCCGCCTATACGCGCGCCGAGATGAAGGCGCTGACCGACGTGCTGGTTCGCCACCCGCATGTCTGGGTCATGACCGACGACATGTACGAGCACCTGGTCTATGACGGCTTCGAGTTCGCCACGCCGGCGGAAGTGGAGCCGAAGCTCTACGATCGCACGCTGACGGTGAACGGCGTCAGCAAGGCCTATTGCATGACCGGCTGGCGCATCGGCTATGCCGGCGGCCCGGCGGCGCTGATCAAGCAGATGGCCAAGATGCAGTCGCAATCGACCTCCAATCCCTGCTCGATCTCGCAGGCGGCGGCGGTCGAGGCGTTGAGCGGCCCGCAGGATTTCATCGCGCAGCACAACGAGAGCTTCAAGGCGCGCCGCGACATGGTGGTCGAGATGCTGAACAAGGCGCCCGGCCTGCGCTGCCACAAGCCGGAAGGCGCGTTCTACGTCTATCCGTCCTGCGCCGGCGCCATCGGCAAGACCACGCCGCAGGGCAAGAAGATCGCGACCGACGACGATTTCGTCACCTATCTGCTCGAGGCGGAAGGCGTCGCCGCGGTGCAGGGCTCGGCCTTCGGCCTGTCGCCCTTCTTCCGCATCTCCTACGCCACCTCGACGGAAGCGCTGCGCGAGGCCTGCACCCGCATCATCCGCGCCTGCCAGGCCTTGAAATAGCGGAGCAGAGACCGATAGCGCCAACAATCCTCGTCACCCCAAGGCTTGGCCCCTCTTGGAGCAAGACTTGGGGTCCACGAGTTTGCTGGTCGCTGACGTGCTTTTGCCCATAGAAATTCGTGGATTCCAAGGCCAAGCCTTGGCATGACGTCGGTGGGTGGGGCGAAGCCGAGTCTCTGCGGCGGCACGCTGTCGCAGCACTTTGTAATAATTCTAAATAGCCTTGAAACAGGCGGGAATAATGCCCATTGTTGAAGGGCAATTCCCGACTGCACGAGGTTGTCCCATGGAAATCGACATCGGCATTTCGAAGAAGGATCGCAAGGCGATCGCCGAGGGGCTCTCGAAGCTTCTGGCCGACACTTACACGCTCTATCTGAAGACCCACAATTTCCACTGGAACGTCGAAGGCCCGATGTTCAACACGCTGCACCTGATGTTCGAGGCGCAGTACAACGAATTGGCCCTCGCCGTGGACCTGATTGCCGAGCGCATTCGCGCGCTGGGCCATCCGGCGCCGGGTTCCTATGCCGCCTATGCCAAGCTCTCCTCGATCAAGGAGGAGACCGGTGTGCCCAAGGCAGAGGACATGATTCGCCAGCTGGTCGAGGGCCAGGAAGCGGTTGCCCGGACTGCCCGCGCGGTCTTCCCGGCGGCCGAGAAGGCCAGCGACGAGCCGACCGCCGATCTGCTGACCCAGCGGCTGCAGATCCATGAAAAGACGGCCTGGATGCTGCGCGCCTTGCTGAGCAAATAGCGCCCGCCCGGCTTCCGGCTTCAATGTCCTCCCGGGGTGTCCGGCATAAATGCCTCAGCCGGGCACCCGGCATCAATCCAACGTGATTTGCGATGGGCGGCTTTGCCGCCCATTCTGCATTTGGCTGCGCGGGTGATCTGCTGGGAGTGGTCCCGATGTTTATCAAAGTGAAACGCGGCTGGGAAATCCCCGAGCGCGAGGCGACGCCGGAGCATGTCTTTTTCAACCGCCGCCGCTTTCTGACCGGCACCGCCGCCATCGGCGCCACTGCGGCGCTGATCGGCTGCGACGAGGACAAGACAGCCCAGGCCCAGTCTTCGGCGGAGTCCGCTTCACCGGCGGCGACACAGACCGCCCAGGCCGACGCCGATCCGTCGGCCGGCCTCTATCCGTTCAAGCAGAACCCGACCTACACGCTCGACCGCGGCGTGACCACGCCGGACTGGTCGACCAACTACAACAACTACTACGAATTCGGCACCTCCAAGCGCGTGGCGGCGGAGGCCGCGGCGCTGCCGCTGCGGCCCTGGGTGCTCACCATCGACGGCATGGTGGACAAGCCGATGCAGATCGGCATCGACGACCTGATGAAGCAGATGCCGCTGGAAGAGCGGCTCTACCGCCATCGCTGCGTCGAGACCTGGTCGATGGCGGTGCCGTGGAGCGGCTTTGCGCTCAAGGAGCTGGTGAAGCTGGCCGCGCCGCAGGCGGGCGCCAAATACCTGCGCTTCGAGACCTTCATGAATCCCGACGTGGCGCCGGAGCAGAAGACGCCGTGGTATCCGTGGCCCTATGTCGAGGGTGTCACGCTCGAGGAGGCGACCAACGACGTCGCTTTCCTGGTCACCGGGATGTACGGCAAGCCGGCACCGAAGCAGAACGGCGCGCCGCTGCGCATCGCCCTGCCGTGGAAATACGGCTTCAAGTCGGCCAAGGCAATCGCCAAGATCACCTTCACCGACCAGCGGCCGATGAACTTCTGGCAGGCGCTGCAGGCCTCCGAATACGGCTTCTGGGCCAACGTCAACCCGGAGGTCCCGCATCCGCGCTGGAGCCAGGCCAATGAGCGGGTGCTCGGCACCGACGAGCCGCGCCCGACCCTGCTCTACAACGGCTACGGCGAGTTCGTCGCCTCGCTCTACGCCAATCTGCAGGGCGAAAACCTGTTCATGTGAGCCGAAGGCGGGCCTCCACCGCCGTCCATCGCTGCCGGGCGGAGCGGCAAAGCACCGCTCTTGCCGGCGGCGCTTCCGGTGTAAACTGTCGCCTCCACCGACGGCGAACGGAGCATCGGAGCCATGAAACCTGACCACCGCGAAAAGGCGCTGATGGCGCTCACCCGCTTCCGCAAGGAAGTGAAGGAAGCCGGCTTCACCGAGGACGACCTCAGCGACATCATGGGCCATGTCTCGGCTCTGGAGGACGAGGTGAAGCATCCCACGCCGGACAAGGCGGCGATGAAGGAGGCGACCGACGCCCTCGACGACATCACCCATTCGCCGGAAGTGACCGACGCTGTCGCCAAGGTGGTGCGCTTCTTCAATTCGATCGGGATCGGGTAGCCGGGCGGGGACCGCGTCGCGCGGGACTTCGCGGCCAAGCCTTGCTAGGAAAAAAATTGCCCCCGGACGAACCGGGGGCAAGTTAAACAGGGAGGCTTTACGTCTGGGAGACGTAGGATCCGAAGACCCTCATACACGGGCGTTGCACCCGGGTATTCACTTTGAAGCCCACCGAGGGCTTCGAAACTCGCGGGATCAGCTCTGTTGCGAAAAGGCAACACTGTTGCTGATCAACACAATTGGAGAATAGGGACTGACCCGACTCGAACACTAGCCAAAAATGCACATATGTTGCATGCATGGGCTGCATAGCTAGTTTCATATTTTAGAACAAGGACTTAGAACGGTTCGAGAGATGCGCCGGAACGGCATGGATTCCGACGAATCGCCGGCTCAACCGGCGAATCGGGATGCTGCCCCTGGATTTTGTTAACCCGACGCGCCATCTGGGTTTAACCACGACTCGTTCCACCACCGCTCTGGGAGCCGCACCGATGATCTATCTCCTGGCCATTTTCCTGCCGCCGGTGGCGCTGCTGGTTTATGGGAAGATCTTCCAGGCCATCTTCAACCTGCTGATCTGGCTGCTGGCGATCATCTCGCTGCCCTTTGCCATGCTGCCGGTCATCACCACCGGCCTGTCGCTGGTCATCTGGGGCATCGCCGTGCTCCACGCCGTGCTGGCGGTCAATTCCGCCAAGCAGGACGCCCGCGCCAAGCAGGTCGCCGACGCCATGCGGGGCGGGCGCGGCTAGCGGCAGCTAGTTGAAGGGCACCGCGCCGCGCGTGCGCTCGTTGACCGCGTTGAGCCGGTCGAGCATGCCGCCCCAGGCCCGGAACAGGAACGCGCAGATGGTAAAGAAGTTGAACACCGGGATCAGGCAGAGCAGAAGCCAGAGCCACCGATTGGCGCCGATTTTCGGTGCCAGGTAGAACGCGCCAAAAGCGAAGACCAGCGTCACGACATACATCGGCACGAAAGTGCCGATCATTTCGGCTACGGGCGCGCTTTCCGCCATGATGATGCCCCCTCTGTATCCCCCGAAGCGCGCGCCCGAATGCGCTCACCCGGCCATCTTGGTCTCGGCCACCTTGCGCAGCAGGAAGTCGCGGAAGACCTGGATGCGCTTCGAATTGCGCAGCTCCTCCGGATAGACGAAATAGGCGTCGATGCGCGGGCCCTGCAGTTCGGGCAGCACGCGCACCAGGGCGCTCTGCTCGGAGGTCATGAATTCCGGCAGCGAGGCGAGGCCGAGGCCGCTCTGCACCGCGCGCAGGATGGCGTAGGTCGAGTTGACCCGCAGGATCGGCTTGCGCTGATGGTCCTTCTTGCTGCCCGCCCGCAGCAGCCAGTCGATGTTCTGCACCGGCGGCTT
>JBGAGP010000120.1:0-14936 GCA_044226685.1 Dongiaceae bacterium | reverse complement strand
AACCGATCGAGCAGCTCTGCCAGCGCCTGCTTGCGGATTGGCTTGGTGCGGATAGCGGCGAGGTTGAGGCCACGGACCTTGGCGCTGGCGCCGGTCATCTGCAGGTATTCCGGCGGCGCACCGCTGATCACGATCACCGGTCCGGTGAAATCGCGCGCTGCCAGGATTCCCAGCAATCCAAGCCCGTCATGCCCCGGCATTTCGATATCCAGCATGATGACACCGGGCTTCCAGGCCGCCAGTACCGCTTCGACCTCGTTGCCGTCGTGGAGGCTGCGTACCTCGAAGCCGATGCCTTCGGCGACGAACTCCACAAAGCGGGTGAAGGACGGCTCGTCGTCCACGATCAGCAGTCGGGTGCGGGCCTCAGACATGACCAGCTCCTCAAATCCGTGGTGCCGACAGCAGCATAGGGGGCCGGGGTTGCGGGGGAAACGGCCCTGAGATACTCCCTGGGCGGAACCGGCCGCAGGATAGGGGCCAGGCGTGCGGCATTGTTCGGCGGGCCGGTTAGCGGCTAGACTCGGCCAGACGCGCTGGGGATCGGCGCTGCACACCATTTCTGGAAGCCCGCTCGCGTGACCAACACCGCCGCCACCACACCCCGATCCGAAACCAAGCCCGGTATGCCGCGGCCCTTGGAACCCGGCGACATCGCGCCGGTCTTCCAGCTTGTCGCGTCCGGCGGAGAGGAGATCGACCCGAACGGCGACCATGTCGCCGGCCGGCCGCTGGTCTTTGTCTTCCGCCCCGCTGGGGCCGCCCTGCCCGAGGGGCTGGCGCCGCTGGCGGCGAAGGCGCGGGCGGCCGGCGGCCGCGCTTTTGTGATCACATCCGGGTCGAGTGCGCCGAAGGATGCGCCGGATGGCTATGAGCCGCTGCACGATGCCGATGGCAAGGTCGCGTCGCTCTATGGCGTGGCCAAGGCCTCGCGCATCGTGACGCTGGCGCCGAACCGGCATGTGGCGGCGATCGGCGCGGATGCAGCCGAGGCCATCGCCGCGCTGGAGAAGATCGCCGCGCGGCGGGCTGAGACTGCCAGCCATCCGCCGATCCTGGTCATTCCCGACGTCTTCTCGCGCGCCGATTGCCAGAAGCTGATCGGCATCTACACCATGACCGGCCACACCTTCCTGGAGCCGAGTCACGGCGCGCATCCGCCGGGCATGGGCGACTACAAGATGCGGATTCCGGAATACGGAAGGAAGGACCGCATCGACCATTGGGTGGTGACGCCGGAGACCAACGCCTTCATCGACGACCGGCTGAAGCGCCGCGTCTTCCCCGAGGTGCGCAAGGCGTTCCAGTACAAGATCACCCGGCGCGAGGCCTATCGCATCGGCTGCTACGAGGGCGAGCGCGGCGGCGAACTGCACGGCCACCGCGACAACACCAAGCCCAATGTGGCACATCGCCGTTTTGCCTGCTCGGTCAACCTGAACAGCGAGCAGTTCGAGGGCGGCGGCATCCGCTTCCCCGAGTTCAACGCCACCGAATACCGGCCGGAGACCGGGGCGGCCATCGTCTTCTCCAGCTCGCTCCTGCATGAGCCGATGCATGTGACCAGCGGCAAGCGCTACGTGCTGCTCTCCTTCATCTATGGCGAGACCTGAGGCCGGCGCGGCCACCGGCGGGGTGGTCAGCAATCCGTCATGTTGCCGCCCTATGCATGCCGGCCGGGATCATCAAGACGGAACATCATGAAGCGCCTTCTCCTGCTGACCTGCCTGCTCCTGGGCGGCTTGGCCATCTTCGCCGCCGCCAGCCGCGCGGATTTCGCCGACGACCGCGAAGCGGCGATGAAGCAGGTGCGCCGCGGCTATCGCGCGCTGCTCGACATGGCGCGCTCGGACTCCTTCGACGCGGCGACGGCGCAGGACAATGCCGCCCAGATCCGCGATGCCCTGGCGAAGTTCAAGGACCTGTTCCCGGACGGCTCGCAGGACGCCGACAAGTGGGCGCTGCCGGAGATCTGGTCCGATCGCGCCGGCTTCGAGCGCGCCCGGCAGGCCGCCGACCAGGCGGCCGCCGACCTGGCCGCCGTCACCGCGGCCGAGGCCTACAAGCCTGCCTTCGCGAACCTGGCCTCGGCTTGCAAGTCCTGCCACGACAAGTTCGTGCGCAAGGAGGATTGAGTGGCTCTCTTCGCTGGGATCGCCTATCGCCCGCCGGAGACGTTGAACAGGGTTGCGGCGACGTAGCTCGCCTTGTCGGAGAGCAGCCACAGTACCGCCTCGGCCACTTCATCGGCGGTGCCGCCGCGGCCGATCGGGATGGTCGGCGCCAGCCGCTCGATGCGCTTTTCCATGCCGGTCTCGTCCTGCATGTCGGTGTCGATCAGGCCGGGGCGTATGCCGTTGACGCGGATTCCGTCGCCCGCAACCTCCTTGCCCAATCCCTGCGTCACCACGTCAATGCCGCCCTTGGCTGCGCCATAGGGCTGAAATCCGCCGGGCCCGAACAACAGCGCGGCCATCGACGAAATCGTGACGATGGCGCCGCCCTGGCCGCCGCGCGACTTGCCCATGCGCCGTACCGCTTCGCGCAGGCAATAGAGATGCGCCGTCAGGTCGACGTCGACCACGCGCTTGATCTCTTCCGGCGGAATGTCGGCGAGAGGTGCCGCCTTGTGGATCACGCCGGCATTGCTGACGAAGGCGGAGACGTAGCCGAGCTCCTTGGCGGCGCGGTCGAACATCGCTGAGACGAAGGCCGGATCACGGATGTCGCCCTGGATGACGATGGCACGGCGGCCGTGCTTGCGCACATCGGCGGCGACCGCCTCCGCCGCGTCGGCGCGGCCGGCATAGTTGATCGCCACGTCATAGCCGTCGCGCGCACCCAGCCGGCAGATCGCCGCTCCGATGCCGCGCGACCCGCCGGTCACCAGCAGAACCTTCGCCATCGTTGTCTCCCCTGTGGACTCTCCAGGCCAGGGCTAACATTGCCGTGCCCGCGCTGCAAGTTCCCCTCGATTGACGGCGCCTCGGGCCTGGTGCCTATGATCGCCCGAGCGGAGACCAGCCGAGTCGAGATCCGGGCCTGCATGAAGCCGATCCCTTTCACCCCCATCGTCCAGCACTTGCCCTCGACGGTGCCGTTCGTCGGCCCCGAAGCGCAGGAGCGCAAGCGCGGCCGGCCGTTCCGCGCCCGGCTCGGTGCCAATGAAAGCCTGTTCGGTCCGTCGCCCAAGGCCATCGAGGCGATGCGCGCGGCGGCGACCGAGACCTGGAAATACTGCGATCCGGAAAATCATGACTTGAAGCAGGCGCTGGCGGCGAAGCTCGGCATCGCGCCCGCCAACATTACCATCGGCGAGGGGATCGACGGGTTGTTCGGCACGGTGGCGCGGATGTTCGTCGAGCCAGGCACGCCGGTGGCAACCTCGCTCGGCGCCTATCCGACCTTCAACTACCAGGTCGCGGGATCTGGCGGCCGTCTGGCGACGACGCCTTATGTGAAGGATCGCGAGGATCCCGAGTCCCTGCTGGCGCTGGCGAGGCGGGAGGGGGCGCGGCTGCTCTACCTCTCCAATCCGGACAATCCGATGGGATCATGGTGGGACGCGGCAGCGATCCAGGATCTGATCCGCCGCCTGCCGGAGAATTGCCTGCTGTGCCTGGACGAGGCCTATGGCGAGTTCGCGCCGGCCGGCACCATGCCGTTGCTCGATGTCGCGGACCCGCGGGTGCTGCGCTTCCGCACCTTTTCAAAAGCCTATGGGCTGGCGGGTGCGCGCGTCGGCTATGCCATCGGCGCGGCCAGCGTGATCGAAGGCTTCGACAAGATCCGCAACCATTTCGGCGTCAACCGCCTGGGCCAGGTGGGTGCTCTGGCGGCCTTGGGCGACGACGCGCATCTCCGCTTCGTGATCGGCGAGGTGGCGGCGGCGCGCGACCGCATCGCCGTGATCGGCCGCGCCAACGGTCTCGTGCCGCTGCCCTCGGCGGCGAATTTCGTCACGCTCGATTGCGGCCGCGACGGAACCTATGCCCGGCGCGTCCTGAACGCGCTTATCGAGCGCGACGTCTTCGTGCGCATGCCCGGCGTGGCGCCTCTCGACCGCTGCATCCGCGTCAGCACCGGCACCGGACCCGACCTCGACGTGTTCGAGGCGGCGCTGCCCGAAGCGCTGAAGGTGGCCGGCTAGGCTTTCGGTCGCGACTTCAGTCCGCGCATCATCAGGTTCGCCGTCGCATCGTTGCAGGCGAAGGGTATGTCATAGAGGATGCTGAGCCGGATCAGCGCCTTCACATCGACATCGTGCGGCATGGCGCTGAGCGGATCGATGAAGAAGATCAACCCGTCCAGTTTGCCCTCGGCGATCAGCGCCCCGATCTGCTGGTCGCCACCCAGCGGGCCGCTTTTCAGGCGGCGGATCTTCAGCGTGGCGCAGGCCTGGGCGATGCGCCGCCCGGTGGTGCCGGTGGCGACGAGGCGATAGCGGGCCAGGTCGCGTTGATGCCGGATCGCCCAGTCGGTCAGTCGGTCCTTCATCTGGTCATGCGCGACCAGCGCAAGGGTTCGTGGCGCTCCGCGCTGCCGTGCCGCTTTCATCTCCGTCGCTCCGCAATGGTTGAGAAGCAATGCGGCCGGGCCCGCTTCGGTAGGTCGCGACCGTGTCGAAAGGTATCCACTTCTGTTGCACTTTGTTAACCAACTCCCTGTACAGGGGAATTGCGGCCCCGAGTTTCCGCGGGCATGCATGAGGGCGCAAGCTTGGATCGAGAGCGACATTGAGCATCGACCCCATCCAGGAGAGCCGGAGGCCCGGCTTGTGGCGGCGCCTGCGCATGGCGCAGCGCATCCTGTTCGGCAAGCCGCCGCGCAGTGGCGTCACCCAGGACGCGCTGGTGCAGCTCATCCTCGACAATGTCGATGCCGCGATCACGGTCTATGACGCGCATGGCAAATTGATCCGCGCCAACAAGGGCGCCGAGCGTCTTTCCGGTTTCAGCTTCGCGGAGTTGCAGCGGCCAGAGACCTGGCAGCACATCATTCCGGGCAGCGACTTCACCCGGGTCGAGGCAATCGTCACCAGCCGCCAGGCGCAGGACTTCCCGATCATCAACGTCAATCCCTGGGTTCACAAGGACGGGACCAGGCGGCTGCTGCGCTGGTCCAACGTCGCCCTGCCGGACCCGCTGGGCAAGATCGCGCTGATCGTCTGCATCGGCTTCGACATCACCGAGCAGCAGCAGATCGAGATCAAGCTGATCAAGGCGAAGAACGAGGCGGAGACGGCGAACCGCGCCAAGTCCGAGTTCCTCGCCAACATGAGTCACGAGTTGCGCACGCCGCTGAACGCGATCCTTGGCTTCTCCGAGATCATCCGCGACCGCCAGTTCGGTTCCGACGTCGAGCGCTATGCGGAATACGCGGCGCATATCCACGACAGCGGCGAGTGGCTGCTGTCGCTGATCAGCGACGTGCTCGACATGGCCAAGCTGGAAGCCGGCAAGATGCAGCTGGTGGAAGAGGTGACGGACCTCGGCCAGATCGTCGACGGCTGCATCCGCATGGTCTCGGTCCGGGCGCAGGAGGGTGGCGTGGCGCTGGTGCCGCGGCTGCCGAACGCGCCGGTGCGCCTGCTTGCCGACCAGAAGTGCATGAAGCAGATCCTGCTCAACCTGCTGTCGAACGCCATCAAGTTCACCCCGGCCGGCGGACGGATCGAGCTCGAGGTCACCAATCCGCGCCAGGATGGCGTGCGGCTGGTGGTGAGCGATACCGGCATCGGCATTCCCGCCGCCAACATGCGCCAGCTTTTCCAGCCCTTCCACCAGGTCGACAGCACGCTGACCCGCAGCCGCAGCGGCACCGGCCTCGGCCTCGCCATTACCAAGCGGCTGACCGAGCTGCATGGCGGCACCATCGGGGTGGAAAGCGCGCCAGGGGCTGGCACGACGGTCACGGTGGCGCTACCCTCCTCGCGACTGGTCGCCTAAGCGCTTTCCGAAGGGGTATTCCGATGAACCGCCGCGTGTTCAGCGTCGCCGAGACGCCGTTCCTCACCTATGACCTCGATGGCCCGGTGCAGCCGGAGATGTCCTGGCTGCCGATCACCTATACCAAGGAGAATCCGCGCGGCTCCTACCTCATGCGGATGCAGCCCGGCGCGGTCACCATCGAACACGTCCACCCCGGTTACGAGGAATTCCTGGTGCTCGAGGGCGAGTTGATCGATTCCGACGGCGCGGTGTTCAAGGCGGGGGAGTTCGTTTCCTTCGAGCCGGGCACGCGCCACTGGTCGCGCACCGAGACCGGCTGCGTGCTCGCCGTCTTCGAATGGCGGCCCTGATTCGCTTTCCGCTTCAGGGCCGCCTCACGCTCAGGAGTCAGTCGCCACAGGGCTAGGCTGCGCGCGGCACGCTGCCGACCGGATGCTCCGTCCCGGTCTTGCGCTCCGCGGCGGGTTTCGGCGCTTCGACCTCGGTCTCGCCCGCCATGCGGGCCGGCTCGCTCACCGCGCGCTGGCAGATCTCCGCCATTTTCATGCCCTGTTCGGTGTAGTGGTCGAGGGCGCTGCGCAGCCATTTCTGCTGCAGGTCCAGCACGTCGGTCATGCTGCGGCAGGTGCTCCAGTCGCGCGCGACCGCCATGTCGGCTTCCAGTCGCTTTTGCACGAAGCCGGCGACCTCGTCCCGCATCGCCGCGAACAGCTTGCCGTACATCTCCGCGGTGTGACTCATCTGCTGCGACCAGGCATCGTTCCAGGCGGCCTGGCTTGCTGCTCCGGCCAGCGTCGCTTCGGGCTGCGCTGCGGCGGGCTTGTCGATTTCAATTCGCTTCATCGTGACCTCCGGGTTGCGAACGGCATTGCCCCCGTCGAAGCGGGAGCAATCGTGGACCTGTGCTGAGTACCGGTGTCGCGGCGCGGCGCCCATGGCGGCGGATCGCGACCTCTCGGCAAGTCCCCCTGGAGCCGACGGAAACGCCGGGCGGCGCTTTGTGAAATTGGCGTCGGTCGCCTTGCTTGCTGAGGCCCCCATGCTAGTCGCGTTGCCGACTCATCCGCGAATCAAATCTCCACCGCGGGCGTGAATTTAATGTGGCCGCGACCGCTGCGCGCCTGCCGCCGGCAGGGCCGCCGAAACTCCGAACCTGCCAGGTCGCCGCGGCACTCCGGCCGTCGCGGCGGCAGGCCCGCCGACCCGCGGATTTTGCCGTTGATTCAGATCGTTGCGCTGGCATGATGCGAATACCGTCCGGCGACGCCGTGCCCGTCAGGGGCTTGCCTCTTGGTCGGTGCCGCATTTCATGTCTATGTATGTTCGCTCCTGGAAACCTTTCATTCCCGCCGTGACAAATCGAAGCACGTCTCCGCAAGTCCCCCGCAAGCCGCGCAACACCCTGAAGGTCGCCCGCAAGGCGGTGCGCGATATCCGCCGCGAGCAGCTGATCGAGGCGGCGATCCGCGCCATCAGCGAGCACGGCATCGGCGAGACCACCATCGCCGACGTGGTCAAGGAAGCCGGCATGGCGAACGGCGCGGTCAACCAGTATTTCGCCAGCAAGGACATGCTGCTGCTGGAGGCGTTGCGCGCCGTCACCGGCGAATTCCGCGAGATCTGGCACGCCGCCAGGGCGGGGGCGGGGGACGAACCGGCGGCGTTGCTGGAGGCGCTGGCCCTGGCGCAGCTGCACCCGAAGGTGTGCCGGCGCGAGCGCATCTCCGTCTGGGTCGCCTATTGGAGCGAGGTGCGCTTCCGCCCGAAATACATGGAGCTCTGCTCCGACAGCGATACCGAGTTCGCGCGCGCGCTGACCGACGCCTGCCGCGGCCTGATCAAGGCCGGCAAGTACCGCGACCTGAACGCGGAGAAGACGGGGCAGTTCCTCTCGGCCGCCAGCGACGGGCTATGGCTGAACATCCTGCTCGGCACCCTCACGCGCGACCAGGCGCTGGAGCTGTTGAGCGAGCACCTGCACAGCGTGTTCCCGAAGCACTTCCCGCGCTGAGCCGGCGCGCTACTTCCATACCTGGCTCGCCACCCGCATGAAATTGCCGCCGAGGATGCCGAGGATCTCCCGGTCCTTGAAGCCGCGGCGCACCATGGTCTCGGTGATTTCGCGCAGCTGCTTCGGCGGCACGTAGGACGTGGGGTGGCGGCCGTATCCCGCGCTTTCCGGCCAATAGGCGCTGTTGCCTTCGACCAGATCGTCGACCTTGTCGGCGTCGAAGGCGTAGTCGAGGGCGATGCCGACATGCTCGGCGCCGACCAGCCCGGCCATATGCGCCACGTGGTCGACGAAGGTCGCGCTGGTGATGTCGTTCTCGCCCAGGAACATGCTGACGCCGTTGACCCCGACGACGCCGCCAGTCCTGGCGCAGGCCTTGATCTGCTCGTCGACGATGTTGCGGCCGTGGCCGTGGATCGCCTTGGCACAGGAATGCGAGAAGATCACCGGCGCGGCGGAGGCTTCCATCGCCTCCATGGTGGTGCGATAGGCGGTGTGCGAGCAATCCACCATCATGCCGACGCGGTTCATTTCCTTGATGACCGCGCGGCCGAAGGCGGTCAGGCCCTGATTGCCGTCGTGGCAGCCGCCGCCGGCCAGGTTGTTGAGGTTGTACGCGAACAGCATCTGGCGCACGCCGAGCTCGTAATAGACGTTGACCATGTTGACGTCGCCGTTCAGCGAGTTCATGCCCTCGAGATCGAAGGCGATGGCGAGCTTGCCCGCGCGCCTGGCGCGCTTGATATCGGCGACGCTGCGAATCAGGGCGAATTTCTTCGGATGGGTCTGCAGGAAGGCGCGGAAGCGGGCGATGGTCTTGATCGTCGCCTGCCACTCGACCACGTCGTAGCCGACATTGACCGACAGGTAGTCCACCCCGGCCTTGCGCCAGATGTCGAGATTGTTGAGATCCGCGCCGCCATGCGGATCGAAGCCGGAATGATCGTCCCACACCAGCGCCTGGGCGTAGAGTTTCGCCGTGCGCTGCTTCGCATTCGCCTTGGTCATGCACCGTCCTGTCGAATCGTTTCTCAGCAGGGCATTTGACGCTGCGGCAGGCGCCCCCGCAACCCCGCCGGTCCAAAGGCCATCCAAGCCTCAATATTTCTAGGAATTACTATATATTTCAGTTACATAAAAGTTGTTATATGTATGAGTATACATTATTTGTTGACGCCTCGGGGATGCTTCGTCAGGATGACCGGGAGGTGTAGCGCAAGCGGGGTGGCAGACCTCGCGGTCGCGGGCGGCACTGGAAGACGGGCGGAATGAACGAGACCATCGTCACGCAATGGCCGGCGAATGACGTCGAGGCCGGCACGGCGCCGCGGCGCAGCGGCCGCGCGCTGCGTGTCGCCGCCCGTCGCACGGCGGGGCCGTCCGCCGCGGTGCGCCCGGGACTTGCCGGCGGTGCCTATCGGCCGCTCAGCGAGCGCGACCTGCAGCGCATCCATGAGACGGCGCTGGACGTGCTGGAAAAGATCGGCATGGGCCAGGCGACGCCGGAGATCCTGGCGGTGGCGCTGGCCAAGGGTTGCACGGTCAGCGATGGCGGGCGGCTGCTGTTTCCGCGCGCTTTGGTCGAGGAGATGATCGAGGTCGCGGCGAAGGAGATCACCTTCCACGGTCGCGATCCGCAGCGCACCATCCGCTCCGGCGGCAACCGGGTCTATTTCGCCACCTCGGGAGAGGCAGTGCGCTTCGTCGACCCGGTGACCGGCGAGTACCGGCCTTCGACGCTGGCCGACCTCTACGACTTCTTCCGCATGGCGGACTACCTGGAGCACGTCGATTTCTGCGGCCAGACCGTGGTGGCGACCGATGTCTGCGAAGACGCGCGGCGGCACGCCGTCAACATCGCCTATGCGGGTGCCGCGGCGACCACCAAGCCATTCAGCATTTCGCTGGCCGATGCCGCCAACGTGGCCGACGTGGTGGCCGTCTGGGACACGCTGCTGGGCGAAGAGGGCGCCTTCGCCCGCCGGCCCTTTGCCGCCATCGGCCTCTGCCCGGTGGTCTCGCCCCTGCGCTTCGGCCCGGACACCTCCGGCGTGCTGCTGGAGGTGGCGCGGCGCGGGCTGATTTTGACCGCCTGCACGGCGCCCCAGGCCGGCGCCACGGCGCCTGCCGCGCTGGCCGGCTCGCTGGTCCAGGCGACGGCCGAGGCGCTCGCCATCATCGCACTTGCCAACATGGTGCGGCCGGGCACGCCGGTGGATTTCGGTCCCTGGCCCTTCGTCTCCGATCTCCGGACCGGCGCCTTCACTGGCGGCAGCGGCGAGGAGGCGGTGCTGCAGGCGGCGGCCGGCCAGATCGCGCGGTTCTACGGCCTGCCCGGCGTGGTCGCTGCCGGCATGACCGACGCCAAGCGCCCGGATTTCCAGGCCGGTTACGAGAAGGCGCTGACGGTGGCGCTGAGCGCGCTGTCCGGCGGCAACATGATCTGCGAGGCGGCCGGCATGATGGGCAGCCTGCTCGGCTGCTCGCTCGAGGCCATGGTGCTCGACAACGACATGATCGGCAGCGTGCAGCGCGCCTTGCGCGGCATCGAAGTGACCGACGAAACGCTGTCCTTCGATGTGATCCGCCAGACGGTGGAGGGGCCGAACCACTATCTCGGCCATTCCCAGACCCTGGCGATGATGCAGACCGAGTATCTCTATCCCAAGGTCGCCGACCGCTCGCCGGTCTCCGAATGGGAGGTCCGTGGCCTGCCCGATGTCATGGTCGCGGCGCGCAAGCGGGTGCGGGACATCATGGCGGCGCATTATCCCGCCTATATCGATGCCGCCGCAGATGCGCGGCTGCGGGCGCGCTTTCCCATCGCCCTGCCACGCGAGGCGATGCAGCCCGGCGACCCGCGCTGGCGGCCTTGACCGCCACCCCGTCCGTCCAGGCAATATCCTTCCGGCATCCTTTCAGGCGCAGTTCCCATGGCAGAGACTTACGACGCGATCATCATCGGCGGTGGCCATAACGGCCTGACCTGCGCCGCCTATCTGGCCAAGGGCGGCGAGAAGACCGGCAAGAAGAAGCTGAAAGTCCTGGTGCTGGAGCGGCGCGAGAAGGTCGGCGGCGCGGCGATGTCGGAGGAGATCTATCCCGGCTTCACCTATTCGACCTGCTCCTATGTCTGCTCACTGCTGCGGCCCGAGATCTTCCGCTTCCTCGACCTGCCGCGCCACGGGCTGCAGGTGATTCCCTACGACATCAACTCCGCGCCCAACCCGGAGGGCGAGGGGATCATCTACTACAGCGACCACGACCGTACCCGCGAAAGCCTGCGCCGCCATTCCATCCGCGACGCCGAGGCCTATGACGAATACGCCATGGAGATCAGCCGGCATTGCCGCTTCATCAAGCGCACCCTGCTGATGACCCCGCCTGACCCGACCCAGCTCAATCCCTTCGTGCAGAACCGCATCAACCCCTGGGGCCATCGCGACGACCTCGACGGACTGTTGAAGATCGGCCGCGAGTTCGGCCGCATGGGCGAGCGGAACATGTACGAGATGATCCGCTTCTGGTCGATGTCGGTGGCCGATTTCCTCGACCAGTATTTCGAGACGCCGCGCTGGAAGGGCCTCGCCGCCGCGTCCTCGATCATCGGCACCGCCCTCGGCCCCTATTCGCCGGGCACCGCCTATGTGCTGCTGCATCACTACATGGGAGAAGTCGACGGCCAGATCGGCGCCTGGGGCTTTGCCCGCGGCGGCATGGGCTCGGTCAGCAAGGCGATCGCTTCCGCCGCCGAGGAGGCCGGCGTCGAGATCCGGGTCAACGCCGAGGTCGACAAGATCATCGTCAAGGACGGCAAGGCCGTCGGCGTGGCGCTGAAGACCGGCGAGGAGATCTTCGGCAAGTCCATCGTCAGCAACGCCGACCCGAAGCGCACCTACCTGAAGCTGATCGAGAAGGGCGACCTGGACGCCATCGACCCCGACATCCACCGCTACGCCACCAACTACAAGATCCGTGGCTCCTCCGGAAAGCTCAACATCGCGCTGGACGGCTTGCCGGAATTCGCCGGTCTGCCCAAGGAAGCGGCCTACGGCACCATCGATATCGGCGGCGATTTCGATTACATCGAGCGTGCGTTCG
This sequence comes from Dongiaceae bacterium, assembly GCA_044226685.1. Lineage (GTDB taxonomy): Bacteria > Pseudomonadota > Alphaproteobacteria > Dongiales > Dongiaceae > Dongia_A. The sequence goes on along the minus strand of JBGAGP010000120.1, from coordinate 2,873 downwards.
ATGATTTCAAATATGGCTCCTGGTCCAAGCGGCCGTTCCTCGATTGCGTGATCCCCACCACCGTCGACCCGACCATGGCACCGCCCGGCAAGCATTTCATGTCGGTCTTCGTGCAATATGTCCCGTACAAGCTGGCCGAGGGCCCGTGGTCGCAGGAGACCAAGGCGCAATACACCAAGGACGTGCTGGATACGATCGAGATGCATGCGCCGGGCTTCAAGAAGCTGGTGCTGCATGTGCAGACGCGCACGCCGTGGGATATCGAGAATGAAGTCGGCATGACCGAGGGCAACATCTTCCACGGCGAGCTGACCCTGGACCAGCTGCTGTTCAACCGGCCGTTCCCCGGCATGGGTCAGTATCGCGGCCCGTTCGACAATTTCTACATGTGCGGCTCCGGCACCCATCCCGGCGGTGGCGTCATGGGCGCCCCCGGCGCGAACGCGGCGCATGAGATGCTGAAGGACTTCAAGCGCGGGGTGGTGCAATGACCGCGCCCAAGAATCCCAATGCCGACGTCATCATCGTCGGCGCCGGCCATAACGGCCTGGTGACCGCCGCCTACCTGGCGAAGGCCGGGCTCAAGGTGACCGTGCTGGAATCGGCGCCCCAGGTCGGCGGCGCCGCGGTGACGCGCGAATTCGCCCCGGGCTACCGGGTTTCCGGCGTCGCGCATCTGCTGCACGGCCTCAATCCGAAGGTGGCTGGCGACCTCAACCTGCGCCGCTACGGCCTCGACCTGAAGGCGAAGCGGGTCAATACGCGCTCGCTGCTGCCAGGCGGCGGCAGCTTCGAAGTCGGGCCGGATGCCGCCGCCACCGCGGCCTCGATCGGCGCGATCAGCCGGGCGGATGCGGCGGCCTATGGGCCGGTGATGGCGCGGCTCACGAAACTGGCCGACGCGCTGGCGGGCTATGCCCTGCAGACGCCGCCGCGTCCCGACTTCACGCAGATGGATTGGCGCGAGAAACTGAATTTCGGCCTGTTCGCCCTGTCGCTGCGGCGGCTCGGCAAGAAGGACATGCTGGAGCTGACCCGCATCCTCACCATCAACGTCAACGACCTCGCCAACGACTTCTTCGAGAGCGCGGCGGTCAGGGCGCTGCTCTGCTTCGAAGGCGCGCTCGGCGTCTTCCTCGGGCCGCGCTCGCCCAGCACCGTGTTCAACCTGCTCTACCGCCTGTCCAACCTGGGTGCCAACGGGCAGGGCGGGTTCGTGGTGCCGAAGGGCGGCATGGGCAGCGTGGCGCAGGCGCTGGCGGCCTCGGCCCAGGCGGCCGGCGTCATGATCCGCACCGGCGCCACCGTCGACCATGTCCTGATCGAGAATGACGCGGCCGCCGGCGTGGTGCTGTCGACCGGCGAAGAGATCCGGGCGGCGCGCGTGGTCTCCAGCGCCGACCCGCAGCGCACCGTGCTGAAGCTGATCGGTCCGCGCAACCTCGACACCCAGTTCGTCTCGCGCATCCGGCATCTGCGCATGAACGGCTGCGCGGCGAAGATCCACCTGGCGCTGGACGGCCTGCCGCCGGCGCTGGCGAATGCAGACGGGCGCATCATCGTCGCCGGCAAGCCCGACGACATCGAGCGCGCCTATGATTGCGCCAAGTATGGCCGCGTCTCCGACAAGCCGGCGCTGGAAGTGGTGATCCCCTCCTTGAGCGATCCGACGCTGGCGCCCGCCGGCAAGCATGTCGCTTCGATCGTCGCGCAATACTGTCCCTACCAGTTGAAGGGAACTTCGGCGCACGACGCGCGCAAGCAGATCCTGGAGCGCAGCCTCGCGGTGCTGGACGAGGTGGCGCCCGGCTTGTCGCAGCGCGTCACCGCGTCGGAGACGCTGACGCCGCACGACCTGGAATCGCAGTTCGGCATGACCGGCGGCCAGTGGCATCACGGCGAGATCACGCTCGACCAGGTGCTGCTGCAGCGTCCGGCGGCGCAGTGGCAGCAGTACCGGATGCCGGTGCCGGGCGTGTATCTGTGCGGCGCCGGCGCGCATCCGGGCGGCAACATCTCCGGCGCGCCCGGCTACAACGCGGCGCGCGAGATCCTGAAAGACATCAAGGCGCAGAAGAACGTGGGCGCGCGGGGGGCGGCATGACGGCCTATATCGAGCATCTGAAGCCGTTCCTGCGGAAGACGCCATTCCATCCGCGCATCGAGGCGCTGATGCACGGCAACAGCTGGATGCGCTGGACCGGCCACTACTCGCCGGCCAATTTCGAATCCGTGCAGTCGGAATACTTCACCATCCGCAACGGGGCCTCGGTCTACGACGTCTCGCCTTTGATCAAATACACGATCCGCGGCCGCGAGGCGGCGGCGTACGTGAACCACCTGATCACCCGCGACCTCTCCAAGATCAAGCCGATGCAGGCCTTCTACACCTCCTGGTGCCAGGATGACGGCATGCTGGTGGAGGAGGGCACGATCTTCCGCCTGGGCGAGAACGACTTCCTGCTGAACGCCGCCAAGGACCAGCTGCACTGGCTGGAGCAGACCGCCTACGGCTTCGACGTCGAGATCGCGGAAGCCTCGAACGACCTCTGCGGCCTGTCGCTGCAGGGGCCGGAATCGCGCCACGTGCTGCGCGCCATGGGGCTCAACGGGATCGACAATCTGAAGCGCTTCGGCATCCAGGAACTGGAGCTGAACGGCCATTGGCTGCGCATCGACCGCGCCGGCTTCACCGGCGATCTCGGCTACGAGATCTGGTGCAAGCCGGACAGCGCTTTGTGGCTGTGGGACCGCATGTTCGACGCCGGGCGCGACCACAAGATCGCCCCCATCGGCGCCCAGGCGCTGGAGATCTCGCGCATCGAGGCGGGCTTCCTGCTGGTCGATGTCGACTACACCAGCGCGCTGCACGC
>JBGAGP010000119.1:0-14959 GCA_044226685.1 Dongiaceae bacterium | reverse complement strand
CCTCCTTGCGGCCCTCGGCATTGAGCTTGCCGGTGCGCTCCAGCCCCTTGCCGAGGCCGGGCAGCGCCTTTTCGTTGAAGATCGGCACCAGCGAGCGCGAGCGGCGGTCATAGACCACCAGGCGCACGGAATTCGAGCCGACATCGATGACCGCGACCCGGCCAGGCTTGGCAGCCTTGGCGGCGGCGGCGGCTTGTCGCAACGTCGCCGTCAAGATGTCAGGCCTTCTGCAGGTTGAGCTTCGGCGCCTTGGAGCGCTTCTTCAGCGCGCTGCCACGTCCCGACAGGCTGGGATTGGTCATGAAGTAGTGATGCGCGCTGAACGGCGGATCGTCGTTCGGCTGCACGCGGTGATAGGTCCCGGTGCCGTCCAGCAGCCAGCTCTGCATATTGTCCTTCAGGTTGGCGATCATGATCTGGTCGAGGATCTGCTGGTGCACCGTCGGGTTCTCGATCGGCAGCAGGATCTCCAGCCGGCGATCCATGTTGCGCGGCATCCAGTCGGCGGAGGAGATGAACACCCGCGCCTGGCGCGACGGCAGCGGATGGCCGGCTCCGAAGCAGACAATGCGCGAATGCTCGAGGAAGCGCCCGATAATGCTCTTGGCGCGGATGTTCTCGGACAGGCCCGGCACGCCCGGTCGCAGGCAGCACACGCCGCGCACCACAAGATCGATCTTCACGCCGGCCTGGCTGGCACGGTAGAGCGCGTCGATGAGTTCGCCATCGACCAGCGAGTTGCACTTGACCCAGATCGAGCCTGGCCTGCCGGCCTTCACATGCTCGGCCTCCTCATCGATCAGGCGCAACAGCGTCGGCCGCAGGGTAATCGGCGCGAAGGCGACCTTCTCGGTGCCTTCCGGCGTCGCATAGCCGGTCATGTAGTTGAACAACCGCGCCGCGTCGTGGCACAGGCCCGGATCGCAGGTGAAGAAACTGAGGTCGGTATAGATCTTGGCGGTGATCGGATGGTAGTTGCCGGTGCCGTAATGCACGTAGGTGCGCAAGGTCTGGCCCTCGCGCCGCATGACCATGGAGACCTTGGCGTGGGTCTTCAGGGCGACGAAGCCGTAGACCACCTGCACGCCGGCGCGCTCCAGGTCGCGCGCCCAGCGGATGTTGGCCGCCTCGTCGAACCGCGCCTTCAGCTCGACCAGGGCGGTGACCGACTTGCCGGCCTCGGCGGCCTCGACCAGCGCCTTGACGATGGGGCTGTCCTCGCTGGTGCGGTAGAGCGTCTGCTTGATCGCCACCACGTTCGGGTCGCGCGCCGCCTGCAGCACGAACTGCACCACCACGTCGAAGCTCTCATACGGATGGTGGACAACGATGTCCTTCTGCCGGATGGCGGCGAAGCAATCGCCGCCGCTGTCGCGGATGCGCTCGGGGAAGCGCGGATTGAACGGCTGGAACTTCAGGTCCGGCCGCTCGTCGATGATCAGCTTCGACGTGCTGGCAAGGCCGATCAGACCGTCGAGCGAGAACACGTCGCTGCGCTCCGCATCGAGCTCATCGATGACGAAGGCGAGCAGGTCGTCCGGCATGTCGGCATTGGCCTTGAGGCGGATGACGGTGCCGCGGCGGCGCTGCTTGAGCGCGGATTCGAAGTGCCGCACCAGATCCTCGGCCTCTTCCATGATCTCGATCTCGCTGTCGCGGATCAGGCGGAAGTGGCCCTTGCTGATGACCTCGAATTGCGGGAACAGCCGGTCGAGATAGAGCCCGGCCATGTCCTCGAGCGTCAGAAAGCGGACGTTCTTCGGGTCGTTGCCCGGCAGGCGGATGAACCGCGGCAGCTGCGAGGGCAGCGGCAGCAGGGCGCGCATCATCTTGCCGTCGGCGGCGCGGCGCAGCTCCAGCGCCAGGGCGAAGCCCTGGTTCGGCATGAACGGGAACGGGTGCGCCGGGTCGACCGCCATGGGAGTAAGCACGGGAAAGATCTGGTCCAGGAAATAGGAATCCAGCCAGTTCTTCTCGGTGCCCGTCAGCTCACCGGAATCGATGACGGCGATGCCGTTCTCCCGCAGCTCACCGCGCAGCTGGCGCCAGCGCGCCTGCTGGTTGCGCATCAGCTCGCCGCTGCGGCGATTGATGGCGACCAGCTGCTGTGCCGGGGTCAGTCCGTCATTGCTGGTGATCGAGACGCCGGCGCGCACCTGGCCGCGCAGGCCGGCGACGCGCACCATGTAGAACTCGTCGAGATTGTTGGCCGAGATCGACAGGAAGCGCAGCCGTTCGAACAGCGGATGGGCCGGATTGCCGGCCTCGTCGAGCACGCGCTCATTGAACGCCAGCCAGGACAGCTCGCGGTTTATGAATCGGTTCGGCGAGTTCATCTCGATCTTGATCGGCGCAAGGTCCGGCGCGGCGTCGTCCACGTGGTCGTTCCTCCAAAGATGGCCCGCCGGTGCTCCCGTCCGGCGACCGAAATTCCAACCGCCGCATCATACTGGCCATGGCGGTTGGACGGTAAAGGCCCTTGATGACACTTATGTGACGGATTGAATGTTAACAACCTATAACATGATTTAAACATCGGCGGACCTTGTCCATTCGCCGCATCAAGACCATTATTTCGCTGATGCGGCCAACCCAGCGCCGCCGCCGAGTGGGGCTTTTGTGTCCAAGCGTCTGATCCTCTTGCGCCACGCCAAGTCCGCGTGGGAAGACCAGGATATTGCCGATTTCGACCGTCCGTTGTCGTCCCGCGGCCGCAAGGCCGCGCCGGTCGTCGGCGCCTACCTGGCGCGCGCCGGATATGTGCCGGACCTGGTGCTGTGTTCCTCCGCCCGCCGCGCGCTGGAAACGTTGGACCTGGTCACGGCCGGCTGGCAGCGCCAGCCCAATGTGCGGAAGCAGAAGAGCCTCTATCTCGCCATGCCGCGCGAGATGCTGAAGCGCGTGCAGACGGCCGGCGACGACGTCGGCAGCGTGATGCTGGTCGGCCACAATCCGGGCATCGCCGACCTCGCCAACTGGCTGTGTCACGAGGGCGACGCGACGATGCGGGGCGCCCTGTCGCGCAAGTTCCCGACCGGTGCCGTCGCCGTCATCGATTTCGATGTCGAGGATTGGCGCGAGGTCGATGCCGACACCGGCAGGCTGGTGGAATTCGTCACCCCGCGCCAGATCGAGCAGGACAAGGGCTGAAGGCGCCGCTCGGGGCGGCTATTTTTCCCGCGCCGGCTTCTCTCCGCGCCAGAAGCGTTTGACCTCGGCAAAGGCTTGCCACATCGCGCCGAACTCGGCCATGCGGGTGTGGATCTCGCGCGCCTGCCAGCCGAGCGCCATGCCCTGCACCCGTTGTGCCGCGGCGGCATCGAGAACACCCTCGCCGGAGGCCCGCTCGACCAGAGCGCGGATCAGCTGCCGGCCGACGGCGCCGTCGTTTACCGCCCCCAGGCAATCCTGCAGCGCCGACAGCGCATCGATGAAGCGCCGCGTCGCCTTCGGCTTGAACAGCGTGGCGAAGGCCTGCGCGACATAGCGCAGCTTCTTGCCGAACAGGCGCAGCCGGTGCAGTTCGGCATCGGGCAGTTCGGTCCAGTGCTCGCCCAGGCGCGTCACCCGCTTGTAGCGCGCCTGCAGCAGCTTCTCGGCGAAATCGCGCACCGGCAGGCCCAGCTGCGGCCCGGCCAGCGCATGGCGCCAGGCTCCGTCGGCGAGCCCCTGGAACAGCTGCAGCTGCATCGCCGCATAGCGCGGGTTGTTGAGCGCCTGCACCGCCTGGCGCCGCGCCGCCACGCGCTCCGCCTCGGCGAAGGCGAGGAAGCGGCGGAATCCTTCGTCGGGCGGGACGTGCGCTGCCATCGGCGCCAGCGTTTCCGCCACCAGCACGTCGAGGTCGCGGGCCGGGCCGCAGGCCCGCTGCGCCCAGCGCAGGTCGATCGACCAGATCGCATGCACGCTGTCGTCGATCAACTCGCGGCAGGCACCGACGATCGCCCGCAGGCGCCGCAGGGCGACGCGGAACTGGTGGATGGCTTCCGGGTCCGGCTCGCCGTCGTAGAGAATCGCCGCCTCGTTGGCCTGCATCTGGGCGATGCAATTGGCGACGATCTTCTCGAAGGCCACGGCCACGGTGTCGTCCGGTTTCAAGGCGACCGGGGCGGCCTTCTGCGGCTTCGGCAAGCGGTCGTCGGCGAGCGCGTAGCCGCGCTGCGCCTTGGTCGCATGGCCGAGGCGGAAGGGCAGCAGCTCCAGCAGCTCTTCGGCGGCACCGAACAGGGCGCGGCTGTCGCCGTCCTTCAGTTCCAGTTCGAGCTCGTGGATCGGCTCGTGGCGCTCGCCGATGACGATGCCGCCGCGGTCCCAGGACAGCTCGATCTCGGCGCCCCGGAACGGCAGGAGCCAGGAGGTGCGCTCGAAATTGGTCTGGAATACCGGCTGCAGGCGGGGCCAGATCTCGCGCCGCAATTCGCGCGCCAGCCCGCGGTCGGCAAGCTTGTCGAGGCTGGGCAGGCTGCCGTCGATCTCCGCCTCGAACTCGCGCACGGTCTGGAGTCCCAGCGTGCCGTTGATCGGCGCCTTCAGGGTCTGGATGCGCTTGCGGCCGACCTGCCGGATGCGCAGCGCCATGCCGCGCTTCGCCAGGTCGCGCTCGGTGGTGTCGAAATAGACCGCCCGCAGCTTCCTGCTGATTCCGCGGCGATGTCCGCCCGGCGCGAGCCGCGCCAGAACCTCATGCGCGTCGAAATCGGCGAGCGTCGGCGGCAGTTGCAGCTTCAACTCCGTCTCGTCCGCCATGCTTCCCCGTCGTCCCCTTATTTTGCGGCCGAACCATAATGTCCGACCTACACGCAAGAAAGTTACAGAACAGGGTCAGTTTCGTGACACGCACTTTCCGAGGGCGTCTCACGGCCCGGTCACAAAGCCGTGAATGGCTTTCATCCGCAATCGAAATCGCCGCCAGGGTCTGTAGTGTAACCCCGCCAGTCACTTATAGGCCGGGGACCGCAGCTGTTCGGCACGGCATAGGAAAATACGGGAGCAAGCCAGATGAAGGGACGCATCGTTAAGCTCGGCGCCATCGCCGTGGCCACCGCCATCGGATTCGCCACGCTGGCCAGCCTGGTCCAGGCGCAGGGCGACGTGATCAAGGACCGCCAGGAATTGATGAAGTCGCAGGGTGCGGCGATGAAGGCCATCAATGGCATCCTGGAGGCAAATGGCTCATTGGCCGATATCGCCCCGCATGCTGCCAAGCTCGGGGAAACCTCAGGCAAGATCGTCGATCTGTTCCCGGCCGGCTCGGACCAGGGCGACACCAAGGCCAAGCCGGAAATCTGGCAAAACCACGACGACTTCGTCGCCAAGGCCAACGACCTGCACGAGCAGGCGGCCATGCTGTCCACCGCCGTTGCCGGCGGTGACATGGCGGCGGTCAAGGCACAGTATGAAAAGGTCGGCGGCGCCTGCGGCGCCTGCCACAAGGCCTACAAGGCGAAGTAGCTACGCCAGATAGACGTGGACCGCCGCCGGCACCGCCGCGGCGATCACCGCACAGAGGAAGGCGCGCCCCAGCGGCGCGCCTTTCGTTTCTCCGCGCGCCACCGCCGCTTCCGCCACCGGCCGCGGCAGCCGGGCCCGGCCCAGCACCATGGCGCGCACCAGGTTCTCCCGCTTCACGATGCGGTAGACCAGGATGACCGCGACGTGCAGCAGCGCGAGCGCCAGCAGGATGTTGGCCAGCGGCTCGTGCACGATTTCCAGCGGCCGGGCGAGCCAGTTGGGCAGGCGGCCGTAGAGCGGGCCCTCGAAGATCAGGTCGTCCGTCGAGCTCATGCCGGAAACGACCTGCAGGCCCGCGAGGCCGACCAAAGCCGCCACCATCAACCCGCCGGCGGCGTTGTGGCCGAAGCTGTGCGATGGCGCGAAGTGCCCGAAGCTCTGGCGCAGATAGGCGATGGCCGCACCCGGTCCGCGCAGGAAATGGCCGAAGCGCGCAGTCGGGCTGCCGACCAGGCCCCACAGCACGCGGAACACCACCAGGCCCAGCAGGACCATGCCGCTGGCGTAGTGCAGCTTGAGATTCTCGGCCTGGCCGGAAATCCAGGACACCGTGAAGCAGATGGCGAAGGACCAGTGGAACAGCCGCACCGGCAGGTCCCACATCGGCGTATCGACCAGATTTTTCGAAGATTCGCTCATCTCATGCCCTTGCTGTTGCCTTCGCGTCCATGGCTTCGCCGCGTTCCAGCGCGCCGCTCAACTGCCTGGTGGCGACCTCGATGAAGGCGCGCAGCTTCGGCGATTGATGCCGGTTGGCCGGGTAGACGACGTAGAGGTCGTGATTCTCCACCGGGTAGTCGGTCAGGATGCGTCGCAACTTGCCCTTCGCCACCTCCTCGCCCACGGTGAAATCCGGCAGGCATGCGATGCCCATGCCGGCCAGCAGCGGCGACAGCAGGAACTGCCCGTTGTTCGACTGGATCGATCCATTTACCCGCACAGTCACCGATTTATTCCCGGCCTGGAAGCGCCAGTCGCGCGGCGAGGTCGAGAGCGTGTAGATCAGGCACTCGTGCTCCTTCAGTTCCTCCGGCGATTTCGGCGCCCCCATGCGCTTGAGATAGGCCGGCGCCGCGACCACCGAGCGCGCGATGCCGCACAGCCGTCGGGCCATCAGGCTGGAATCCGGCAGGTTGGTCCTGATACGCAGGGCGGCGTCGAATCCTTCGTCGATCAGGTCGACGAAGCGGTCGCTGAGGTCGAACTGCAGCTCCAGCTTGGGGAAGCGCCGCGTCAGCTCGCAGGCCACCGGCCCCAGCAGCCGGTTGCCGAAATTGATCGGCGCGCTGACGCGCAGGCGGCCGGTCGGCTCGGCCTGGGCGTGGCGCAGCTCGTTCTCGACACCCTCCAGCTCTTCCAGCAGGCGGACGCAGTGCTCGTAGTAGCGCCGCCCGGCATCGGTGGCGTTCAAGCGCCGCGTGGTCCGGTGCAGCAGCGCGGTGCCGAAATGCGCCTCCAGCTCGGCGATCTGCTTGGAGACCGCCGCCTTGGACAGGCCGAGCCGCCGCGCGGCGGCGGAAAACCCGCCCGCCTCGACCACGTTGCGGAAGCTGCGCATGGCGGAAAGTTGATCCACCGCCCCTCCATTGTCTACCAGGAGTGAACAATCCAACCACAAGCATGCGGATACTCCAAGACGCCGGCAAGAGCCTATGTTTCACCCCACATGCAATCCTGCAGGAACTATGAGGTGCGGAAATGACAAAGATCTTGGTGCTCTATTATTCGACCTACGGCCACCTGGAGATCATGGCCAATGCCGTGGCCGAGGGCGCCAAGGGCGTCGCGGGGGTCAGCGTCGACGTGAAGCGGGTGCCGGAACTGGTGCCGGCCGAGGTGGCCAAGGCCTCGCACTTCAAGCTCGACCAGAAGGCCCCCATCGCGACGGTCGACGAGTTGCCGAACTACGACGCCATCATCTTCGGCGCCCCGACCCGCTTCGGCGTCGCCGCCTCGCAGATGCGCAACTTCCTCGACCAGACCGGCGGGCTGTGGGCCAAGGGCGCCCTGATTGGCAAGGTCGGCAGCGTCTTCACCTCGACCGCCACCCAGCATGGCGGCCAGGAGAGCACCATCCTGTCGCTCCACACCACGCTGCTGCATCACGGCATGGTCATCGTCGGCCTGCCCTATTCCTGCGCGGCGCAGATGACCCTGAAGGAAATCACCGGCGGTTCGCCCTATGGCGCCAGCACCATCGCCGGCGGCGACGGCAGCCGCATGCCGAGCGAGAACGAGCTCGGCATGGCGCGCTTCCAGGGCGACCACGTGGCGAAGATCGCGGCCAAGCTCAAGGCCTAGCGCAACGATCCCGCGCCGGTTGCGAGGGCGGCCTTCGGGCCGCCCTTTCCGTTTCCCGAGCTTGACAGGCGCGATTGCGCCCTTTATTTAACCAAATAGTTATTTAACCATTCGGGTAATCATGAGCACCGACCGCCTCTCCGCCACCTTCGCCGCCCTGGCCGACCCAACGCGACGGGCGATCCTGGCGCGGCTGGCGCTCGGCGAAACGTCGGTGACCGAGCTGGCCGCGCCTTTCGACATCAGCCTGCCGGCCATCTCCAAGCACCTGAAGGTGCTGGAGCATGCCGGCCTCATCCGGCGCGGGCGCGCGGCGCAGTGGCGGCCCTGCCGCCTGGAAGCGGCGCCGATGAAGGAGGCGAATGGCTGGCTCGAGGGATACCGAGGCTTTTGGGAGGAGAGCTTCGACCGGCTCGATGCCTATCTGCGGCAGGTCCAAGGCCGGGCAAAAAAGCGCGCGCGCAAAAAGTAGCAGCACCACCGATTGCAAGGCCAGGGATGACATCATGACTCCGCAACAGAAGCATTTCGTCATCAGCCGCGTCCTCGACGCGCCCCGCGATCTCGTGTGGCGGGTCTTCACCCAGGAGAAGCACCTCCTGAACTGGTGGGGGCCGAAGGGCTTCAAGGTGACCCATTGCAAGCTCGACCTCCGGCCGGGCGGCCTGTTCCACTATTGCCTGGCGATGCCGAATGGCGACGAGATGTGGGGCAAGTGGGTGTTCCGCACGATCACCCCGCCGGAGCGCCTGGTCTTCCTCTCCTCGTTTTCCGATGCCAAGGCCGGCACCGCGCGCCACGCCATGAAAATGGTCTGGCCGCTCGAAATCCTGGCCACGATCAGTTTCGCGGAAGAAGGCGACCGGACCCGCGTCACCGTGGACTGGATTCCGGAGAACGCCAGCCCCGAGGAGAACGCCGCATTCGACGAGTTCCACCAGTCCATGCGCGGCGGGTGGACCGGCACTTTCGAACAGCTGGAAGACTATCTGGCAAAGGTCTAACCTTCCGCTGTTTCGTCAGCGATTTTTCCGGAAAGCAGTCATGCTCAAGAGAATTTTGCTTGGCTTGGTCGCGATCATCGTGATCGCTGCCGTCGCCGTTCTGGTCCTTGCCTCGCGGCAGCCGGACGCGTTCCGCATCGAGCGCTCCGTGGCGGTCAATGCGCCGGCGGAGAAGGTCGTGCCGCATATCGCGGACTTCCACCAATGGAGCGCGTGGTCGCCCTGGGAGCATCTCGACCCCGCCATGCAGCGCAATTTCTCCGGTGCCCCGGCCGGCAAGGGCGCGATCTATGAATGGAGCGGCAACAGCGACGTCGGCCAGGGGCGCATGGAGATCCTCGACGCCGCGCCCGACAAGGTTTCCATCAAGCTCGATTTCTACAAGCCGATGGAAGCCAGCAACATGGCCGAATTCTCGCTGCAGCCCAAGGGCGACACCACCGACGTGACCTGGGCGATGTACGGGCCGATGCCGTTCGCCAGCAAGTTGATGTGCGTGTTCTTCGACATGGACAAGATGATCGGGCCGGATTTCGAGCGCGGCCTCGCCGGGCTCAAGAAAGTTTCCGAGCAGTAAAACGCAGCTATACACAGCTGGTATGCGCAGCCGGGCGCGTCCGGCTGGGCCCTTCCATTGACAAGCGCGCCCGCCGCGTGCGATGCAGACGGCGGGCCACGCTCCCCCACCGGAGCGCATCGTTCTGGAAGGGACGTGTGATGAACAAACCTGCCTTGCGGCCGGTACGGCCGTTTTTCTCCTCCGGACCCTGCGCCAAGCGCCCCGGTTGGACCCCCGAAATCCTCGGAAATGCCACGCTCGGCCGCTCGCACCGCTCCAAGGCGGGGAAGGATCGGCTCGCGGAAACCATCCGCCTCAGCCGCGACATCCTCGGCATTCCGGCGGAGTACCGCCTCGGCATCGTCCCCGCCTCCGACACCGGCGCGGTGGAAATGGCGTTGTGGTCGCTGCTCGGCCCCCGCCCCGTCGACGTGCTGGTGTGGGAGAGCTTCAGCGGCGAATGGGCTGCCGACATCGCCAAGGAACTGAAGATCGAGAACCGCGCGATCAAGACGCGCTACGGCGCCCTCCCCGATCTCTCGGTCGTGGATTGGACGCGCGACGTGGTCTTCGCCTGGAACGGCACCACCTCCGGCGTGAAGGTGCCGAACGGCGACTGGATCCCCGACGATCGCCAAGGCCTCGCCATCTGCGACGCCACCTCCGCCGTCTTCGCCATGGACATTCCCTGGGCGAAGCTCGATGTCGTCACCTGGTCCTGGCAGAAGGTGCTGGGCGGCGAGGCCGCGCATGGCATGATCGCGCTCAGCCCGCGGGCGGTGGAGCGCCTGACCACGCACACGCCTACCTGGCCGCTGCCCAAGGTCTTCCGCCTGGCCAAGGACGGCAAGCTGATCGAGGGAATCTTCAGGGGCGAGACGATCAACACACCCTCGATGCTCTGTGTCGAGGATCAGCTCGACGCGCTCGCCTGGGCGCAGTCGATCGGCGGCCTGCCCGCTTTGATCCGGCGTTCCAACGCCAATCTCGCCGTGCTGGAAGCATGGGTCGAGCGCGCACCCTGGGCGGCATTCCTGGCCCAGGACAAGGCGATCCGCTCCAACACCAGCGTCTGCCTGAAGATCGTCGACCCGCGTGTCGTCACCCTGCCCGACACGGAGCAGGCCAAATTCGCCGCTGCCATCGCGGCATTGCTGGAGAAGGAGGCCGCCGCCTTCGACATCGGCTCCTATCGTGACGCGCCGCCGGGGCTGCGCATCTGGTGCGGCGCGACCGTCGACGCCACCGACCTCGAAGCGCTCACGCCATGGCTGGACTGGGCCTTCGCCCAGGTCCAGCAGCAATTCGCCCTCTCCGCCGCCTGAGGAGCTGACCCATGCCCAAAGTCCTGATCGCGGACGAATTGTCGCCCGCCGCCGTGCAGATCTTCCGCCAGCGCGGCGTGGAGGTCGACGAGAAAGTCGGCCTGAAGCCGAAGGAGCTGCGCGACATCATCGGCCAGTATGACGGCCTCGCCGTGCGCTCCGCCACCAAGGTGACCCCGGAGGTCATCGCCGTCGCCAAGAATCTGAAGGTGGTGGGTCGCGCCGGCATCGGCGTCGACAACATCGACGTGAAGGCCGCCACCGCCGCCGGCATTTGCGTGATGAACACGCCGTTCGGAAACTCGATCACCACGGCGGAGCATTCCATCGCCATGATGATGGCGCTGGCCCGCCATATTCCTCAAGCGGACCGCTCCACCCAGGACGGCAAGTGGGAGAAGTCGAAATTCGTCGGCGTCGAGCTCTACGCCAAGACCCTGGGGCTGATCGGCTGCGGCAATATCGGCTCCATCGTCGCCGACCGTGCGCAGGGGCTGAAGATGAAGGTCATCGCCTTTGACCCCTTCCTGTCGCCGGAGCGCGCGCTCGACCTCGGGGTCGAGAAGGTGGAGCTGGAGGATCTGTTCCACCGCGCCGACTTCATCTCGCTGCACACGCCGCTGACCGACCAGACCCGCGGCATCCTCAATGCCGAGAACATCGCCAAGTGCAAGCCGGGCGTGCGCATCGTCAATTGCGCGCGCGGCGGCCTCGTCGTCGAGGAGGATCTGCGCGCCGCCCTCGACAGCGGCCACGTCGCCGGCGCGGCGATCGACGTGTTCGCGGAAGAGCCGGCGAAGAGCAATCCGCTGTTCCACCACCCGAATGTCGTCACCACGCCGCATCTCGGCGCTTCGTCGACCGAGGCGCAGCTCAACGTGGCCTTGCAGGTGGCCGAGCAGATGTCGGATTTCCTGCTGCATGGCGCGGTCACCAACGCGCTCAACATGCCATCGGTCACCGTCGAGGAAGCGCCGCGCCTCAGGCCGTACCTCAAGCTCGCCGAGCAGCTCGGCTCCTTCGCCGGCCAGGTCACCGAGGATCCGATCAAGCGCATCATCATCGAATATGAAGGGCATGTAACGGCGCTAAATACCAAGCCGCTGACTGGGACGATCCTGCAAGGCGTGCTGCGCGCCTCGCTCGACAACGTGAACATGGTCAACGCGTCGATCGTGGCCAAGGAGCGCAACGTCGAGGTTTCCGAGGTCCGGCACGAGCGCGAGGGCGACTATCACACCCTCATCCGGCTCACCATCGTCACCGACAAGTTCGCCCGCGACATCGCCGGCACCCTGTTCGCCGACCAGCGGCCGCGCCTGGTACAGATCAAGGGCATCAATGTCGATGCCGAGCTGCGCCCGCACATGCTCTATGTCACCAACGAGGACAAGCCGGGCATGATCGGCCACCTCGGCACCCTGCTGGGGGACAGCCAGATCAACATCGCCACCTTCGCCCTCGGCCGCTCGGCGCCAGGAAAAGATGCCATCGCCCTGGTCGAGATCGATGGGCCGATGCCGCCGGAGGTGCTGGAGCGGGTGCGACGTTTGCCCAATGTCCGGCAGGCCAAGGCCCTGGTATTCTGATGTCGGTCTTATGACGACATGAGGACACCATGGCCAAACGCGGGAAGGTGCGGCTGAGTGACTTGGCGCCGCTGCCGAAGCGGAACGAAGCCCAGAACGAGAAGCTGACCGAAAGCCATCAGGAAAAGCTGGTCCGGATTCAGCAGGCCTACCTGTTCACCGGCGAGCGCGCCGTGGTGGTCTTCGAGGGCATGGACGCCGCCGGCAAGGGCGGCACCATCCGCCGCATTGCCTGGGCGATGGACCCGCGCTCGCTCAAGGTCTGGCCGATCGGGGCACCCAACGAGATCGAACGGCGGCAGCACTACCTGCAGCGCTTCTGGTCCCGTCTGCCGGAGCGCACGCAGATTTCGGTCTTCGACCGGTCCTGGTATGGCCGGGTGCTGGTGGAGCGGGTCGAAGGCTTCGCCAAACCGGCGGACTGGAAGCGCGCCTATGGCGAGATCAACGACTTCGAGGAACAGCTGGTGAATGACGGCGTCCGCGTGGTCAAGTTCTTCCTCCATGTCAGCAAGGACGAGCAGCTGCGCCGGCTGGAGGAGCGGCTGCGCAATCCGCTGAAGCGCTGGAAGCTCAGCTATGAGGATTTCCGCAATCGCGAACGCTGGAAGGATTACGTCGACGCGGCGGAGGAAATGTTCGCCCGCACCTCGACCCCGGTGGCGCCCTGGCACGTCATCACGTCGAACGACAAGGCCGCCGCGCGCGTCGAGGTCCTTGGCATCCTGGCCCAGCGCCTCGCCACCGGCCTCGACCTGAGCGACCCGCCGCTGGACGCCAGGGTGCTGAAGGCGGCGGCGCAGATCCTGGGCAAGGAAGCGGTCAAGGGCGGCCACGGCAAGGCAAAGCGGAAGGGCGCCAAGGCCCGCCATGGCAAGGTCGCGACCAGGGCCGGCGCCAAGACCCCCGGCAAAGCCAGGCGGCCGGGGCGCCACAAGGCCAAGGCAGGTGCTGCGACCCCGCCTTGACAAATTCCCGCGAAGGCATGGAATCCCTGTATAATTAGGTTTTGGATCGCAGCGTTCGGGGGATTCGGGGATGAATATGCGTTTCGGCTCAATGGCCTTGGCGGCCGGCCTCGCCGTTGCCGTGGCCGCCTGCGTCCCGGTCTTTCCGCCGGCGCCAGGCACCCCGCTTTCGACCCTGACCGGCACCTCCTGGGTCCTGGAAACCGCCAGCCCGATCCCCGCCGCCCCGGCTCCGGCCACGGAGTCAGGACCCGCCTACCCTGACGTACCCGGCGCCAAGTTCGATACAGCGCCCGCGGCAGGCCCGACGCCCTGGCTGCTGCCGGATCGCGGTTCGCGCCCCACCCTGCGGTTCTCGGCGGATCGCAGCTCGGTCACCGGCGCCACCGGCTGCAACACCTATTTCGGCGACGTGTTCACTGGGCCGACCCAGCTCAGCTTCGGTCCCATCGCCACCACCAAGATGATGTGCTTCAACGCCCTGGCGGTGCAGGAAATCCAGTTCCTCGACTTGCTGTCGAAGGTGCGCGGCTACCAGAACAGCGGCACCCAGCTGGTGCTGACCACCAGCGACGGCCGCCAGATGACGTTCTCCCCGCTCAGCACCCCGGTCGGACAGGCGGGACAGACCTACAACTACGTCTGCGACGACGGCCTTTATTTCAGCGCCACCTACGACCCGGCGACGGCCAGCGCCGCCATCAAGGTGTCGACCGGCGCCACCGATGTCCTGCGCCAGGAGGCCGCCGGTTCCGGCGTCGCCTATTCCTCGCAGCGCCATCGCCTGCACGCCAAGGGCAACGAGGCCCTGCTGGAGACGATCTATGACGGCGGCCAGCACCGCTGCAAGGCGCCCCTGGCCCCGCAGGGATAGGCCGGGCCGTTAAGCCGATTTCCGCGGCGGGTCGTAGAACATCCGGTTGGCGGCCCAGCAGCGCACCATGCTGCGCTCGATCTTGTGTTCCTTGCCGTACCAGATCTCGATCCACATCTCGGTGCCCGGCTTGGCATAGGCCTGCGGCACCCGGGCATAGGCGATGTTCTTCTTCATCGTCGGCGACCAGCAGGCCGAGGTGGTGAGGCCAAGCTCGATCTTGCCCGGCTGGTCGGCATAGAGGAAAGATCCCGGCGCCGGCTTGCGGCCCTCGATCTCGATGCCGATGAGCACGTGGCGCGACAGGCCCTGCTCCTTTTCCTTCCTCAAAGCGCGCTTGCCGACGAAGTAGCCCGGCTTGTTGAGGTTGACCGTCCAGCCGATGCCGAGCTCATAGGGCGACATCCGGTTGCTGGGGCGCAATGCATGCAGCGCGCTGGTGTAGTCCACGTCGACCAGCAGGAAGCCCGCTTCGATGCGCGAGATTTCCAGCGCCTGGGCGCCGATCGGGGCGATCTTGTGGTCGCGCCCGGCGTCGAACATGCGGTCCCACAGCCACAGGGCGCTGTCCGGCTTGCACCAGATCTCGTAGCCGAGGTCGCCGGTGAAGCCGGCGCGGTCGATGCGCAGCCAATGGCCGTTCAGCTCCAGATCCTGGATGCCGAAACGCTTCAGATTGTCGATCCCGTTGATGCCCATGGCGCGCAGCACGTGGCGCGATTCCGGCCCCTGCAGCGACAGGCCGCAGAGATCGTTTGATGTCTCCTCGATCTGGACGTCGAAGCCGTAGGCGGCCTGATCCAGCCAGTGCAGCTGGTCCTTGGCGGC
>JBGAGP010000118.1:0-14963 GCA_044226685.1 Dongiaceae bacterium | reverse complement strand
CCCAGGAGCGCTCGCCGCACGACCGCCGCGCCGTGCACGTGAAGCTCTCGCCCAAGGCCCAGGCCGTGTGCCAGAAGATGCACGAGATGTACGACCGCCACGTCCGCGGCATGACCGAAGTCGCCAGCGAGAGCGACCTCGACACCGCCAACGGCACGCTGCGCCGGCTCGAGCGGTTCTGGGGCACCTCGATGAATTACGTGGCGCGGTAGAGGGAACGCGGCCTCACAACCCACTCGCTCGTCATCCCGGCCTTGCGCCGGGATCCACTCATCCGTCGCACGATCCAACGCTACTCCGCCGGTTAGTGCGGTTTGGGCCAGTTCGCCTTCCGGGAGGTCAGGAATGATCGCGGCTGTCCGTCGGCGCGTTCAGGACTACCTCAGTCGTCACGGGATGCTCCGATTTGTCTGGCAGACGATCAAGTCTGCGCTGATCATAGTGATCATTTTCACGCTGCTCGCATGGGTGCCTGACCAACCCGCAGAACGCGCATGGCTGTTTTTCTACTTACTCCCTTTCATTTTGGCCGCGCTTCTTTGGTTTCTTATCCGGCTCGGAAGACGCCACGGGTTCTCTGCGGTGATCAGCATCTTTGCCGCCATCGGAATCCTCAGTGCAGTCCAGTATCATTTCATGCTTCGCGACGCCGAGCGCGCCGCTTTAGTCAATATCGATGCGCCCCTGCAGGCCGGTGAGGACGTGCAAATCGTCGACCTCAGCAGCTTGATGCCGTCATGTGGCATCGGCTGCATGGAGGTAATCGCCAATACAAAGTACCGAGTCTTCCTAAGAGATCACCAATACTGGGCAATTGGAGGCGATGTGTGTCGCACAGCTGCCTTTCAAGACTCTTACTACGCGTTCTTGAAGGCCGGCTACTCTAGGACCTGCACGGCTGAGGCGAAAACCGCTCGCCCGACGCGAATGCTAACAATTCAGGAGTCTCATTGCAGCGGCAGAGGTGGCGACCGTGTGGGCTGCGATCAACTGCCCGCGTCGTTTGGCGGCAAGATCATCACTGTGCGCTTGGTCACGCCCGATTCGGACCGGATTGTTCACCGATGGTTGGAGGGCAGTATTTTTCCGGACAATGGATGGTTTGCCTTCGTCGGTCTTGAAAAGCTGACGGTGGGAAAATGGCTTGATCTCGCCGAAACCCTCAGCCGCGCTTTAGGGACAGAGATTGAGACGTCGGGTGTTACAGGTAGTGACGACTTGGATGCGGTTCTGACCGAACTGGAAACCTTCCTCGATATTCCGGAATACGCTGAAAATGCTCCGCGGGCGTTCTGGTCGTTGTCGTACGCCAGAGGGCGTGACAGACAACTCGTTTTAAGAACACATATCGCCGCCCTGATTATGAGAGACGACCGCGCCCACATTCTTGCGGGTTTGAATCTTGTGACCCATCAGTCGGGAGTCGATGTCGACGACTACCGTTCGCGCTTCGTCCAACTGGCTAGGAGCAAGGATCCAGCGATCAGTAACTCCGCGCAGAGCGCACTGCGGCACATCGACGAATGACTTGGTGCAGGCCTCACATAAACGCCTGCAACCCCGTCTGCGCGCGGCCGAGGATGAGGGCGTGGATGTCGTGGGTGCCCTCGTAGGTGTTGACCGCTTCCAGGTTCATCACGTGGCGGATGACATGGTACTCGTCGGAGACGCCGTTGCCGCCGTGCATGTCGCGCGCCATGCGGGCGATGTCCAAGGACTTGCCGCAGGAATTGCGCTTCAGCATGGAGATGGCTTCCGGCGCCGCGCGGTTCTCGTCCTTCAGGCGGCCGAGGCGCAGGCAGGCGTGCAGGCCCAGCGTGATCTCGGTCTGCATGTCGGCGAGCTTCTTCTGGATCAACTGGTTGGCGGCGAGCGGCTTGCCGAACTGCTTGCGGTCCATCGTGTATTGCCGCGCCGCGTGCCAGCAGAACTCGGCGGCACCCAAGGCGCCCCAGGCGATGCCGTAGCGCGCGTTGTTGAGACAGCCGAAGGGGCCCTTCAGGCCCTGCACGTTCGGCAGCAGGTTCTCTTCCGGCACGAAGACGTCCTCGAGCACGATCTCGCCGGTGATCGAGGCGCGCAGCGAGAACTTGCCTTCGATCTTCGGCGTCGAGAAGCCCTTCATGCCGCGCTCGACGATGAAGCCGCGGATCACCTCATCCTCGGTCTTCGCCCAGACCACGGCGATATCGGCAATCGGCGAGTTGGTGATCCACATCTTGGCGCCCTTGAGGACGTAGCCGCCGGAGGCTTTCTTGGCGCGGGTCTTCATGCCGCCCGGATCGGAGCCGTGGTCCGGCTCGGTCAGGCCGAAGCAGCCGACGATCTCGCCCGTGGCGAGCCGCGGCAGGAACTTCTCGCGCTGCGCCTCGGTGCCGTAGGCGTTGATCGGATGCATCACCAGGCTCGACTGCACCGACATGGCCGAGCGGTAGCCGGAATCGACGCGCTCAACCTCGCGCGCGATGAGGCCATAGGAGACATAGTTGGTGCCGGCGCAGCCATAGCCGTCGATGGTGGAGCCGAGCAGGCCGAGCTCGCCCAGCTCGTTCATGATCTCGCGGTCGAACTTCTCATGCCGGTTGGCCTCGAGCACGCGGCTCATCAGCTTGTCCTGGGCGTAGTTGCGCGCGGTGTCGCGCACCATGCGCTCCTCTTCGGTGAGCTGGTCCTCGAGCAGGAGCGGGTCTTCCCAGTTGAATTCGGCCTTCTTGTTCGACTTGGCGTCCATGACGGGATTCCTTGTTCGTCGCGCCGGCCGGTCTTGTCGCGGGAGGCGGCTTCGGTCGCGGGTGGTCAAGATTCGGCGCGGCGTATAGCATGCGCCGAGCGGTCGAGGCAGTAGCCGGGCATCATAGCCCTATGTCGGGGACGGATAACTACATCATCGAGTTCACCCAGATCGGCGGCAGCGTCAAGGTGACCGCCGTCGACCCCAGGACCTTGACCGAAGTGTCTATTGTCGGCGCGGCCGGCTACACCCGCGATTTCCTGACCCGGCAGGCGGTCAAGAAGCTGGAATTCATGCTGGCGAAGAAAGCCGGCGAGGACCGCTAAGCCACCCGGCTAAGTCCCTGAGGCGCTATCGTTTTAGTGCTCCGCGGTGGCGTGGCGGTGGCGGTAGCGGCGCATCTTGGCCCGGCTGCCGCAGACCTCCATTTCGCACCAGCGCCGCTTGCCGTTGCGGGTCTCGTCCAGGAACAACCAGCCGCAATGCACGCCGGCGCAGGTTTTCAAACGTTCCAAAGGTGCCGACAGCAGGACTTCGCCGGCCGAGCGCAGGATCGGCCAGAGCGGCCGTTCCAGCCGCAGCGGATGGGTGACCAGTTCCCAGACGAAGGCGCTGCCGTTCCAACTCAGGCGGCCCGCCTGGGTCGCTTCCGACATCGCGCGGTCGAGGTCGGCCACCGCCTCACTTGGCGGTGCAACATGAGCGGCGATCGCCGTGCCGATGGCATGCAGCGATTCCCGGAGCGCGACCGCGCGCCGCAGGACCTTCCTCGCCGCCGCCGGCTGCCGCCGGGCCAGCCGCGCCAGTTCCGCCGCCGCCTCGATGGGCAGGGCGCCGGCGTGCAGCGACCAGGCCAGCAGGTCGTTGTAGTGCTTCAGGTGGTCCTGATGGGTGTCGGAGCCGCGGCCGCTCGCGGTGTTGGTGAAGTTCAGGCACAGCGGCCCGGCGACCAGCGGCAGCTTGCCCGCGCGGCCCGGGCTCAGTTCGGCGATCAGCTCCGCGATCTGTTCGGGGACTTCTTGTTTCAAGGCGAATTACCGTCTAATGTAATTTTGATGGTAACTCAATTTTGCCCCTCCCGGAACCGCTTTCTTGCCGCAGCCGTTCGCCTGGCTGGCCGGGTTCTTCTGGCCGTGGCGTTGACGGGCGCCCTGCTGGCCGGCGCCGCGGCGCGGGCCGAGGACTATGACGGCGCGATCAAGCGCTGCGCCGACCTGCTGCCGGAATTCGACGGCCATCCGACCGATATCCAGCATGAGGTGCGCGTGGCGACCGAGACGTTGCCGGCGGCGGTGCGGATCACCTGGACGCGGAGCGACGCGCCGGCGGGCGCCGATCCGCAGGGCTGGATCGTCTGCTTCTTCCTGCCGCGCAGCGAGACTGCCGGCGCCTGGCAGATCGACGGCATGGATACGCAGAAATACGGCAAGCTGAAGCGCTATGACGTGCAGCAGCTCTACAAGCTGCGCTGGATCAACGAGAATGCCATCCCGAAGCTGCAGCCGGGCAGCGCGCCGGTGGAGATGACGCCGCTGGTACGCGGCCTCTACATCCTGCAGCAGACGCTGAACGTGATCACCCTCGGCTGCCTTTATGCGTTGCTCGCCGTTGCCTTCACCGTCGTCTACAACGTCACCCGCATCATCAATCTGGCCTTCGGCGATCTCTACATGATCGGGGCCTTCGTCACCTATGTGAGCTACGTGCTGGTCGCCACCGGCGGCGGCAACTTCTCCTTGCCGGTGGTGGCGGTGGCCCTGCTGGTGACCGTCGTCACCTGCGCCCTGGCCAGCTGGACGACCAACCGCGTGGCCTTCACCCACATGCGCAGGGGGCCGACCACGGTGCCGATGGTGGCCTCGATCGGCCTTGCCATGATCTTGCGCGAGATCGTGCGGCTGAGCCAGGGGGCGAAGACGCGCTGGATGCCGCCGACCAGGGGCACCGTCTGGCAGCTGACCGAGGGCCTTGGCTACGATGTCTACCTCCGCAAGGGCCACCTGATCATCGGGCTGGTGACCGCCCTGGTCGCCGGCGCCCTGTGGTGGGCCGGGCGGCACACCAAATTCGGCCGCGGCTACCGGGCGACGGCGCAGGACCCGGGCATGGCGGCGCTGCTCGGCGTCGACGTCAACCGCACCGTGGGCTTCGCCTTCCTGGTGGCCGGCGGGATGACCGGGATCGCCGGCATCTTCGCCGCCCTGCAATACCAGATCGTCGACTTCTACATGGGCTATGTGATCGGCTTCAAAGCCCTGGCGGCGGCGCTGCTGGGCGGCATCGGGTCGCTGGAAGGGGCCTTCCTGGGCGGCATCCTGATCGCCGCCATCGAGATCTATGGCGGCATGGCCTTCGGTGACGAATGGCGCGAGATCGCCGTGTTCGGACTGATGGCGCTGGTGCTGATCTTCCGCCCGGCCGGCTTGTTCGGCACCCTGCGAAACACCCCGGCGGATGAGCGGGTATGACCGGCCGGGCAGGAAGCAGCGCCGCGGGAAACTTGACCAAGCGTGGGGCTTGCCGTTCGGCGAGTCGTTCAGTAGGGTCGCGCTTGTTGCAAGCAGGTTGCCGAAAAACGGCACCGCACCAAGAAACGGTTACACAGGAAGCGTTTTACGGGATGGCCCGGCATCACTACCGGGTGCTCAATCCAGAGATCGGCGGACACGCTCGCGCGGTCCCGCCGTGCTGCCGTGGTGGGGCCGATCTGGGGTAGGGGGAAACGGTGGAGGTCTTTCTACAACAATTGATCAACGGGCTGACGCTCGGCGCCATCTATGGCCTGATCGCGATCGGCTACACGATGGTGTACGGCATCATCGGCATGATCAATTTCGCCCACGGCGACATCTACATGATCGGCGCCTTCAACGCGCTGATCGGCTTCCTGATCCTGTTCGGCCTGGGCGTCAGCTGGGTGCCGCTCACCATTGTGGCGGTGCTGCTGCTGACCGTGGCCATAACCGCCGCTTATGGCTGGACGGTCGAGCGCGTCGCCTATCGGCCGTTGCGCAACTCGACCCGGCTGGCGCCGCTCATCTCCGCCATCGGCATGTCGATCATCCTGCAGAACTACGTGCAGCTGCTGCAGGGCGCCCGCAACAAGCCACTGCAGAACCTGATCTCCGGCGGCATCACCGTCTTCGAGAACGACGGCTTCGCCGTCACCATCCGCTACCTGCAGATGGGCATCGTCGCCGTCACCCTGCTGCTGATGATCGGCTTCACCCTGCTGATCACGCGCACCTCGCTCGGCCGCGCCCAGCGCGCCACCGAGCAGGACAAGAAGATGGCGGCGCTGCTCGGCGTCAATGTCGACCGCACCATCTCGCTCACCTTCGTCATCGGCGCGGCGCTGGCTGCCGTCGCCGGCATGATGGTGCTGCTCTATTACGGGCAGATCGATTTCTACATCGGCTTCCTCGCCGGTATCAAAGCCTTCACCGCGGCGGTGCTGGGCGGCGTCGGTTCGCTGCCGGGCGCCATGTTGGGCGGCCTGCTGATCGGCCTGATCGAAGTGTTCTGGTCCGGCTATTTTTCGGTTGAATACAAGGACGTCGCTGCCTTCTCGATCCTGGTGCTGGTGCTGATCTTCCGCCCCACCGGATTGCTCGGCCGGCCCGACCTGGAGAAAGTCTAGATCATGGCGGCAGCCGCTCTGCAACCCGTCGACTATCCGAAGCTCACCAAGGGCGCCGTCGGCGCCGGCATCCTGACCCTGGTGCTCGCCAGCCTGGTGGTCGGCATCGAGACCATCAGCAGCCCCACCGGGATCACCTACCAGACCCGCTTCCGCGCGGTGATCTGCGCCGCGATCGGTGTCGCCATCGTCTATTTCCTGGCCCAGCTGATCAAGGCGGGCCGGCCGATGATCCCGCTGGTCGTTGGCGGCGCCTTGCTCGTCCTGACCGTGACCATGGCGCTGGCCCAGGCCGAGGGCTGGGCGATCGCCGACCTGGTGGCGTTCAATTCGCCGGTGGTCAACTGGGCGGTCGTGCTGGTGCCGGCCTCCATCGTGCTGCGCGCCGCGATCGTCGCCCATTCCGGCGTCGGCCGCGAAGGTCACGGCAGCGCGCGGGAAGCCAGCTTCGGCACCTTCTACCGCCGCATCAACAAGCAGTTCGCCATCCTGCTGATCGCCGCCGCGGTGATCCTGCCTTTCATGCCCTTCGCCGACCGGCGCCTGATCGACGTGGCGACTTTGGTGCTGACCTACGTGATGCTCGGCTGGGGCCTCAACATCGTGGTCGGCCTCGCCGGCCTGCTCGACCTCGGCTATGTCGCCTTCTACGCGGTCGGCGCCTATGCCTATGCGATGCTGTCGGTGAATTATGGCGTCAGCTTCTGGTTTGCGTTGCCGATCGCCGGCACCATGGCGGCGCTGTTCGGCGTGATGCTCGGCTTTCCGGTGCTGCGCTTGCGCGGCGACTACCTCGCCATCGTGACGCTCGGCTTCGGCGAGATGATCCGCGTCATCATCATCAACTGGTGGTGGTTCACCGGTGGGCCGAACGGCATCAACAAGGTCGCGCGGCCGTCCTTCTTCGGCCTCGACTTCAAGAACAACCCGGCGCCGGGCGAGACCACCTTCCACACCTTCTTCGGGCTCGACTATTCGCCCAACCAGCGCGTCTTCTTCCTCTATTTCGTCATCCTCGCTTTCGCGCTGTTGACCAATTTCTTCACGCTTCGCATCCGCAAGCTGCCGATCGGTCGCGCCTGGGAGGCGCTACGCGAGGATGAGACCGCCTGCCGCGCCCTCGGCATCAATCCGCGCAACACCAAGCTGACGGCCTTCGCCATCGGCGCCATGTTCGCCGGCATGGCCGGATCGTTCTTTGCCGCGCGCCAGGGCTTCGTCAGCCCGGAGAGCTTCGTCTTCATCGAATCCGCCATCATCCTGGCGATCGTTGTGCTGGGTGGTCTCGGCAGCCAGATCGGCATCGTGCTGGCTGCGGTCGTGCTGATCGGCATTCCCGAGTTCTTCCGCGACCTGCAGGACTACCGCATGCTGGCCTTCGGCATCGGCATGGTCATGATCATGATCTGGCGGCCGGGTGGATTGCTGGCCCATCGCGATCCGACGATCTACCTCAACAAAAGCAAGGCGCATGGCAGGGCCGAGGCCGGGGCGGGGGCACAGCCGTGAACCAGGCCGTCGCCGGAACTCCGCTGCTCTCGGTCGAGCACCTGACCATGCGCTTCGGCGGCCTGATCGCCGTCGACGACGTCTCCTTCACCGCGATGGACGAGCAGATCACCGGGGTCATCGGTCCGAACGGCGCCGGCAAGACGACGGTGTTCAACTGCCTCACCGGCTTCTACAAGCCGACGGTCGGCCGGCTGGCTCTGACCGGCGCGCGCGGCTCCTATCTGCTGGAACAGATGGACGGCTACCTGATCGGCCAGCGCGCCGGCGTCGCCCGCACGTTCCAGAACATCCGGCTGTTCGCCGGCATGTCGGTGCTGGAAAACCTGATCGTCGCGCAGCACAACAAGCTGATGCACGCCTCCGGCTGGACGCTGGCCGGGTTGTTCGGCCTGCCGGTCTATCGCCATGCCGAGAAGGCCGCCATCGAGAAGGCGAAGTTCTGGCTCGACCGTGTGAACCTGACCGAGATGGCCGATTGGGACGCCGGCAACCTGCCTTACGGCGGCCAGCGCCGGTTGGAGATCGCCCGCGCCATGTGCACCGATCCGGTCCTGCTCTGCCTCGACGAACCCGCAGCGGGGCTCAACGCGCGCGAATCCGCCGAGCTCAACCAGCTGCTGCTGTCGATCCGCTCGGAACAGAAGATCGGCATCCTGCTGATCGAGCATGACATGTCGGTGGTGATGGGAATCAGCGATCACATCGTGGTGCTGGAATACGGCCGCAAGATCGCCGACGGCACGCCGAAGCAGGTGCGCGAGGATCCGGCGGTCATCCGCGCCTATCTGGGCGAGGCGGACGACGAAGACATGCCGGTCAAGGGCGCGCGGAGCTAGATGCCATGACCGCGATGTTGGAAATTTCCGGCGTTCATACCTTCTACGGGCACATCGAGGCGCTGCGCGGCGTCGACATCCATGTGCAGGAAGGCGAGATCGTCACCCTGATCGGCGCCAACGGCGCCGGCAAGTCGACGCTGCTGATGACCATCTGCGGTACGCCGCAGGCACGCGAGGGCAGCATCCGCTTCGAGGGCCAGGACATCACCCGCCTGCCGACCTTCGAAATCATGCGCAAGGGCATCGCCCAGTCGCCCGAAGGGCGCCGGATCTTCCCGCGCATGACGGTGATGGAGAATCTGCAGATGGGCGCCGTCACCGGCGACCAGGCGCATTTCGCCGGCGATCTCGAAAAGGTGATGACGCTGTTCCCGATTCTGAAGCAGCGCGCCACGCAGCGCGGGGGCACGCTCTCGGGCGGCGAGCAGCAGATGCTCGCCATCGGCCGCGCACTGATGAGCCGGCCACGGCTGCTGCTGCTCGACGAGCCGTCGCTCGGCCTGGCGCCGTTGATCGTGAAGCAGATTTTCGAGGTGATCCGCGAGATCAACCAGCAGCAGGGCGTGACCGTCTTCCTGGTCGAGCAGAACGCCCACCACGCGCTCAAGCTCGCCCATCGCGGCTATGTGATGGTGAACGGTTTGATCACACTGAGCGGCACGGGACGGGACCTGCTCGCCAATCCCGAGGTGCGGGCGGCCTATCTCGAAGGCGGCCACGGTTGACCGGAGACGCAGGATGAGCATTTCCCTCGTAGCCTTGACCTTCATCCTGTTCGGCGGCGCCGCGGCGCTGATGGGCAATGCGATCGCCGACACCTGGCGGCCGTGGTGGCAGAACCTGGTCTATGGCGCCCTGCTGGCGGTGGTGAACGAGTTCCTGGGCTTCGCCCTGTTCGACGGGCCGTTCTTCATCGACAGCCTGGTGTCCAGCAACGGCAAGCCGTTCGGCGAGGCGTTCCTGGCCTATCTCTTCGACGCCATTGTCATTTCGGCCATTTCCCTGTTCGTCTATCGGGTAACTTTGGCGCGCAAAATGGTGTCCCAGTATCCCTGGCTCTACGAACGTTCCAGCCTGCTCGGCTGGCGCGAAAAGGGCCGGGTTTGATCATCCCTACCGCCGGGAGCCGGCCCGATCAGATGTCCGTTATTCGCGGCGCATAGGGCGGGCGAGCTATTGTGCGGCCAATGGCGCATGTTACAATGATGTCACGTCAGTTGAGCGACGTATCAAAGGTCCTATCTGGGATGGCCGCCGTCCGGCGGCATGGTTAAGGCTCACCACAGGGAGTGTTCCACATGCGTAAATTTACTCTACCGCTGATTGCCGCGGCCGCGTTGGCTGTGACCTTCGGCGCGTCTACCGCGATGGCCGACATCACGATCGCGACTGCGGGCCCGATCACCGGCGACCTCGCCGAGTTCGGCGCGCAGATGAAGGCGGGCGCCGAAGCGGCGGTTGCCGACATCAACGCCGCGGGCGGCGTCCTCGGCCAGCAGCTGAAGCTGGAAGTCGGTGACGACCAGTGCGATCCGAAGCAGGCGGTTGCCGTTGCCAACGACCTCGTCTCCAAGGGCGTCGTGTTCGTGGCCGGCCACTTCTGCTCGGGCTCCTCGATCCCGGCCTCGGCCGTGTATCACGAGGAAGGCGTCCTGCAGATCACCCCGGCGTCGACCAATCCGAAGTTCACCGAGGATCCGGCCGCTGCCGGCTGGGGCACCGTGTTCCGCACCTGCGGCCGCGATGACCAGCAGGGCCAGTTCGCCGGCCCGTGGATTGCCGAGCACTACAAGGGCAAGAACGTCGCCATCGTCGACGACAAGTCGGCGTACGGCAAAGGCCTGGCTGACCTGACCAAGGCGGCGATGAACGCTGCCGGCCTCAACGAGGTCGTGCACGAGTCCATCACCGCGGGCGAGCAGGACTACACCGCGCTCGTCAGCAAGCTGAAGGCGGCCAAGGTCGACGTGATCTACTTCGGCGGCTACCATCCGGAAGCGGCGCTCATCGTGAAGCAGTCCCGCGAGCAGGGCCTCAGCGCCCCGCTGCTGTCGGGTGACTCGCTGAACACGCAGGAGTTCGCCACGCTCGCCGGTCCGGCGGCTGACGGCACGATGTTCACCAACGCGGCGGAAGCCCGCAACCTGCCTTCGGCGAAGGCGGTCGTGGACAAGATGCGCGCTGGCGGCTTCGAGCCGGAAGGCTACACGCTCTCCACCTATGCCGCGGTCCAGGCTTGGGCGGCGGCGGTGACCAAGGCTGGCAAGACCGACGCGGCTGACGTCGCGGCGGCCCTGCGCAGCGGCCCGATCGACACCGTGATCGGCAGCCTGTCCTGGGACGACAAGGGTGACCTGACCTCGTCCACCTACGTGTGGTACGAGTTCAAGAACGGCACCTACGCCGAAGCCGGCAAGTAAGCTCGGCTGAAAGCTGATCTGAAGAGCCCGGGCGGCGACGCCCGGGCTCTTTTCTTTACGACAGTTTGTGGTTGGCGGGGGCGGGGACGGGCTATATTGTATGCCGCTCTCGCAACCGGGTACTTCCATGTCCGATCCGAAACAGGTCATCGCCATTGCCAGCGACCATGCCGGCTTTGAGCTGAAAGGCCAGTTGAAACAGGAGCTTCAGACGCTCGGCTATGAAGCCCTGGACCTCGGCCCGGACAGCATTGCCTCGGTCGACTACCCCGATTTCGCCAACCGACTGGCCGACGCGATCAAGACCGGCAAGGCCGCCCGCGGCGTGCTGATCTGCGGCACCGGCATCGGCATTTCCATGGCCGCCAACCGCCACCGGCACATCCGCGCCGCGCTGGTGCACGACGTCACCGGCGCGCGCCTGACCCGCCAGCACAACGACGCCAACGTGCTGTGCGTGGGCGCCCGGCTGATCGGCGCCGATGTCGCAAAGGATTGCCTGCGGGTGTTTTTGACGACAGATTTCGAGGGGGGGCGTCACCAAAATCGCGTCGCCAAATTGGGCTGATGCAGCCGGCTGCATCAGCCCCGAACGACTGCGACAGAGGAACTTCCGCATGAGCAACCAGACCTATACCCCGATGCCCGGCTTCTTCAGCGCCGGCCTTGCCGCGCACGATCCGGAAGTCTTCGGCTCGATCAGCAAGGAGCTGTTCCGGCAGCAGGACCAGATCGAGCTGATCGCCTCGGAGAACATCGTCTCGAAGGCGGTGCTGGAAGCCCAGGGCTCCGTCCTCACCAACAAATACGCCGAGGGCTATCCCGGCCGGCGCTACTACGGCGGCTGCGAGTTCGTCGACGTCGCCGAGCAGATCGCCATCGACCGCGCCAAGAAGCTGTTCAACTGCGCCTTCGCCAACGTGCAGCCGCATTCCGGCGCCACGGCGAACCAGGCGGTGTTCTTCGCGCTGCTGCAGCCGGGCGACACCTTCCTCGGCCTCAACCTCGCCGCGGGCGGGCACCTCACGCATGGCTCGCCGGTCAACCAGTCGGGCAAGTGGTTCAAGCCGGTGCCCTATACGGTGCGCCAGCAGGACATGCAGATCGACATGGACCAGGTCGCCGATCTGGCGCGTGAGCACAAGCCGAAGCTGATCCTGGCCGGCGGCTCCGCTTATCCGCGCTTCTGGGACTTCAAGCGCTTCCGCGAGATCGCGGATTCCGTCGGCGCTTATCTCTTCGTCGACATGGCGCATTTCGCCGGCCTGGTCGCCGGCGGGGTGCATCCGAGCCCGCTGCAATACGCCCATGTCGTCTCGACCACCACGCACAAGACCCTGCGCGGCCCGCGCGGCGGCATGATCCTCAGCAACGACGAGGATCTCGGCAAGAAGATCAATTCGGCGGTGTTCCCCGGCCTGCAGGGCGGCCCGCTGATGCATGTCATCGCCGCCAAGGCGGTGGCCTTCGGCGAGGCTTTGCGGCCGGAATTCAAGGTCTACGCGCAGACCGTGGTGGAGAACGCCAAGGTTCTCGCCGAAACCCTGGTCAAGGGCGGCCTCGCCATCACCACCGGCGGCACCGACAACCACCTGATGCTGGTGGACCTGCGGCCGAAGGGCCTGACCGGCAAGGATTCCGAGCACAGCCTGGAAGAGGCCGGCATCACCTGCAACAAGAACGGCATTCCGTTCGATCCGGAGAAGCCGGCGATCACCTCCGGCATCCGCCTCGGCTCGCCGGCGGCGACCAGCCGCGGCTTCGGGCCGAAGGAGTTCCGCCAGGTTGGCGAGCTGATCGTGCGGGTGCTCGACGGCCTTGCCGCCAACCGCGCCGACAACAGCGCGGTGGAGACGCAGGTGCGCGAGGAAGTACGCCAGTTGTGCAAGCGTTTCCCGATTTACGGGGGCTGACCGGCGCGACGCCGGCATGAGTTTGGGGAGTAGTGGATGCGCTGTCCGTTTTGCGGAAACGAGGATACCCAGGTCAAGGATTCCCGGCCGACCGACGACAATTCGGCCATCCGCAGACGCCGGCAATGCACCAATTGCGGCGCCCGCTTCACCACCTTCGAGCGCGTGCAGCTGCGCGAGCTCGTGGTGGTGAAGAGCAACGGCCAGCGCGAGCCTTTCGAGCGCGAGAAGCTGCTGCGCTCCATGCAGGTGTCGCTGCGCAAGCGCCCGGTGGATCAGGACCGGCTGGAGCGCGTGGTGAACGGCATCGTCCGCCGCCTGGAGAGCTCGGGCGAGAACGAGATCCCGACCTCGGCCATCGGCGAGGCGGTGATGGACGCGCTGGCCAGCCTCGACAAGGTCGCTTATGTGCGCTTCGCCTCGGTCTATCGCAATTTCCGCGAGGCCAAGGATTTCGAGACTTTCATCGGCAAACTCGGCAGTGACGAAGACTGACGGAAAAGCCTTCTCGGCCGCCGATCAGGAGCATATGCGCGCCGCCCTGTCGCTGGCGGCGCGCCACCTCGGACAGACCTGGCCCAACCCAGCCGTCGGCTGCGTCATCGTCGATGCCGCGGGTCATGTGATCGGGCGCGGCAGCACCCAGCCGGGCGGCCGCCCGCACTCGGAGACCGAGGCGCTGACCATGGCCGGCGCCCGCGCCAAGGGCGGCACCGCCTATGTCACGCTCGAACCCTGTTCCCATCACGGCAAGACGCCGCCCTGCGCCGAGGCGCTGGTCGCGTCCGGCATCAAGCGCGTGGTCAGCGCGCTGGAGGATCCCGATCCCCGTGTCTCCGGTGGCGGCCATGCGAAGCTCCGCGCCGCCGGGATCGCGGTCGAGAGCGGGCTGCTGGCGGAGGCTGCGGCTGATCTCAATGCCGGCTTTCTCAAGCGCATCCGCGACGGCCTGCCGCTGGTGTCGCTCAAGCTCGCCACCTCCGCTGACGGCCGCACCGCCACGCGCGCCGGCGACAGCAAATGGATCACCGGCGAGGCGGCGCGCGCCTTCGGCCACCGGCTGCGGGCGACCCATGACGCCATCGCGGTCGGGTCCGGCACCGTCCTGGCCGACGATCCGGAACTGACCTGCCGCCTGCCAGGGCTGGCGCATCGCTCCCCCCAGCGCGTGGTCTTCGACCGCCGCGGCCGGACGCCGCCAACCGCCGCGATCCTGCGCGGGGTACGGCCGACCTGGCTGGTGACCGCGCCCGGCATGTTGAAGGGCCGGGTGCAGCAACCCCACGAAGCCCTTGAAATCGAGGAGAATGGTGGTCCGGGGGCCTGGCTGCGCCTGGCCTGCGAGGCGCTCGCCCAGCGGGGTATCACCCGGCTGCTGGTCGAAGGCGGGGCGACCCTGGCCACGGCCTTCCTCGAGGCCGACCTGGTGGACCAGATCTACTGGTTCCGGGCGCCGATCCTGATCGGCGGCGATGGCGCTGCCGGGGTCGGGCCCCTGGACGTTGAGCGCGTGGGCGAAGCCCTCGGATTCTGCATGGGTGGCCAGCGACGGCTCGAAAATGATGTGCTGGAACTCTACCGCCGCCCTGCCTAGATTGGCGCCGGTTTCGCGGCGTTAACTTTTCGGCTCTCCATGTTCACAGGCATCATCACCGATCTCGGCCGGGTCCGCGCCATTGCCTTCGGCCCGACCACGCGGCTGGAGATCGAGACCGCGTATGACACGGCGGGCGTGGCGCTCGGCGCCTCGGTCGCCTGCAACGGCTGCTGCCTGTCGGTGGTGGAGAAGGGACCCGGCTGGCTCGCCTTCGAGGCCAGCCGCGAGACGCTCGACAAGACCAATCTCGGCGACTGGCAGGTCGGCCATCCGGTCAACCTGGAACGGGCGCTGAAGCTGGGCGACGAGCT
>JBGAGP010000117.1:0-14990 GCA_044226685.1 Dongiaceae bacterium | reverse complement strand
TGATCGCCGCCTTCCTTGGCCTCTGCGCGCTGGGGGCGGCCTATTACGGATATTGGCGCTACGTCGCCGCGCAACTCACCCTGGGGATCGAGGCCTGGGCGGCGGACCAGCGGGCGCTCGGCAACCAGGTCGATTTCACCTGGGACGGGATCGGCGGTTTTCCCTTCGCCTTCCGCGCGGCGTTTCGCCAGCCGAATTTGCGCCTGCGCCAGTCGGCGCGGAGATCGCGTGGCAGGGCAACGACCTCGCCGCCGAAATCGCGCCCTGGGACCTCCGCACCATCCGTTTCGCCTCGGCGGGCGAGCACAATCTCTGGCTCCAGACGCTGCAGCAGCAGGGCCAATGGCGGCTCGCCACCATCGGCCTCACCGGTGAAGCTTCCATCCACCAGAACGGCACCCTCAATGAAGGTGCGAGCGGAGTTGAGCCAGCCCGATGCGGCGCTGCCGGGCAGCTTGCGTCGCCGCCAGCCATGCCACGCTGGGCCTCGCGATGCCGGAGAGCGCACCCGTCGACTGTTCGCAGCCTTTCGCCCGCGTCACCCTGGACGTGTCCCAGGCCGTGTTGCCGCACGGCGCACGCGACTGCTGACCGCCGACCCGATCGACCAGGCATCGCTCGATGCCGCCATCCGCAGACCCGCTGGCGGCGCCGCTGGCGCAGGCGCTGGACCAGTCCCAACCGCCGCCGCCGCCGCCGTCGCTGACCCAGATCCTGGCCGCATGGCGCGATGCCGGCGGCGATGTCGAGGTCAAGCGCTTCAGCTTTGCCCAAGGTCCGCTGGCCGCCAGCGGCGAGGCCACCCTGGCGCTGGACGGCGACCTGCAATTGCTGGGCGCCGGCACGGTCACCACGACGGGGCTGGGCGACGCCGTCGAGATCTATGTTGAAGGACAGGAGCTGATCCCGGCCGACCGGGCGCTGCTTGCGCGCACCACCGTGCAGGCGCGCTGGAGCGCCTGGGCGAGAATGTCGACGAAGCAGGCGAAATTCGCGCTCTCGGTGCAGGGCCGCGCCGTCAGCTTCGGCCCAGCGCCGCTGCTGACCCTGCCGCCGATCGTCTGGCCGTAGTCCCCGGAACGGTGGTCGCTGGAACTGTCATCCCGGGCCGCGCAGCGCTGCCCGCCCGGGATGACAGGCGAAAAGGCCGCCGCTTCTACCGCCGGACGCGGAAGTTCTCGAACTGCCAGGGATCGCTGGTGTCCCAGGTTGGGCTCGGAGAACAGCACGTTGCGATGCTGCAGCGGCGTCCAGCCGGAGCGCACGCCGACCACCGGGCCGAGATAGGGCCGGCGGATGTCGAGCACGTAATCGTGGTCCAGGTCTTCCGGCTCGACGATGCCGCGGTCGGGATGCTCGATCAGCCACATGGCGCCGGCCAGCACCGGTGCCGCGATCTGGATCGAGGTGGCGTTGTAGTCGGGACCCAGCAATTCCCGCGCCTCGTGGATCGATAGCTGCGAACCATACCCAGCCAGGCGCCGAAATCGCCCATCAGCAGCGCGCCCAATTCGTCGATGCCGTCGACGATCTCCGCGTTGAGCGGGCGAATCTTCGGCTGCATCTCGAAGTTCTTCATCTGGAACTCGCGCACCGACAGCACCGCGTCGTCGCACGGATGATAGGCGTAGTGCACGGTCGGCCGGAACACCGCCTTGCCGGCGGCATCGCGCACGGTGAAGTAGTCGGCGGTGGTGATGGATTCGCCGTGGGTGATCAGGAAGCTGATCATCGGGCCGCCCTTCGGCGTCCACGAACGTACCTCGGTGATGCAGCCCGGCTGGCGCAGGTAGATCGCCGCCTTGCAGCCGACCTTGTGCTCCACGCCGTTGTCGGGCAGGCGCTTCTCGTGGGTGCCCCAGCCCAGTTCGGCCGGCTGGCAGCCTTCGCCGACGAAGCCCGCGATCGACCAGGTGTTGCAGAATTCGCCCTGCCGCTTCGGCACGTTGGTGACCTGCAAGTCATGCTCGGCGACGTGGATCACCTTGGTGCCGGTCGCCTGCATCAGCCTGGCCCAGCCCTCGCGCGTGGTCGGCTTGGTGGCGTCGAGGCCGCTGAACTTCGCGACGTCCAGCACCGCCTGCTTGATGAAATGGGTGATCAGGCCCGGATTGGCGCCATGGGTCAGCAGCGCCGAGGGGCCGTTCTTCGGCAGCCGCTTCGCCAGCTCCAGCGCGGAATGGCGCAGGAAATAGTTGGTGCGCTCTTCTTCCGCGATGTCGGTGTTGTCGTAGTAGTTCGCCCACGGCTCGATGCAGGTGTCGAGATAGAGCACGCCGTGCTTCTGGCACCATTCGATGATGGCGAGCGAGGACACCTCGACCGACAGGTTGAGGATCACGTCACCCTTCTTGCAATACTTGCCGAGGGTCGATTCGAGGTTGGCCGGGACGATCGGCTGGACGATGTAGTTCACGCCCTTGTCGATGAAGCGCTTGATGTCGCTGGTGTGGTCGTGGCCGTCGACCACGGTCACGCGCGATAGCGGCATGTCGAAATGCTTCTCGATCAGCGGCATCGTGCAGCGGCCGACGGAGCCGTAGCCGATCATCAGGATGCTGCCGCTGTAGGGGAACTTCTTCGTCATTCTGGGACCTCCGGAACTGCCCCCCGCAGCGCGCCTTTTGTTTCGATGCTGTGGGGTGACCAGGGGCCGGTCAGCGCGGCCTGACCGGGGGTTGAGGGGAACGCGACCGATCCTGCGCGATCCGCGGGTGCGCAGCCTTGGCCGCGTCAGCCGCCGCAGTTACGGGAAACGATCCCCCCACGCAAGTGAAATTTTGGCCGTGGCTCCGGGTGGTGGCGACAGCCGGTCGGTTCCGCTCTATCCTGACCGCGGAGCAGCCGGCCGGCGCCGGCCTTCCGTGGGGGAAGCGAGAGCGCATGACGCAGCGGGCAGGCTTTGCCGCAGCCGATTTCGCCGCCTGGAACGAGGCGGTGCAGCGCATTGGCGCGGCCAGCGGGCCGACACCGATCGGCGAGGCGCTGGTCGCGGCGCTGCGCGTGGTGCTCGATTTCGATACCGCCTTCCTGGCGATCCTGCGGCGGGATTCCGCGCCCATGGTGCCGTATTACAGCGTCGCGGGGGAGCCGAGCCCGGCCTATCACGAGGGTCCCTATCTGCTGGATCCCTTCTACAACCACTTCCTCGCCGGGGGTGGCGAAGGCTGCTTCCGGCTCGGCGAGCTGGCGCCGGAGGGCTTCCTGCGCAGCGAGTATTTCTCGACCTACTACCGGCTGCTGGAGATCAAGGACGAGCTGGGCATGCTGGCGGCGATCGATGCCGACACCTGCGCCCATGTCTCGATCCTCCGCCAGCGCAGCCAGATCCGCTTCAGCAAGCTGGATGCAGCATGGCTCGGCGCCACCGCGCCGATCGCACGCGATGCGTTGCGCCGGATGGGTGCCGACGCCGCGCGGCCGGGCGGCGCCGTCGCGCGCAAGGCCGGCGCGCTGCATGACAGCCTGCGCGCGGCATACCGGAATTTCGGCGCCGCGATCCTGACCGAACGCGAGCGCGAGGTGGTGCATCTGCTGCTGCAGGGCAACTCGGCCAAGGCGATCGCCCGCGCGCTCAACATCTCGCCCGACACGGCGCGCAACCACCTGAAGCGCATCTATCCGAAGCTCAGGGTCACGTCCCAGGCGGAGCTGTTTGCGCTGTTCTTCCGCGCGCTGGAGCGGGTGGAACCAGGCTTCGAGGGCGATCCGCTGACCAGGTTAACGCCCGCGCCATCACCGGCACGCTGAGGCAGCCCGCTGACCAATCTGGGCCATTGTCCGCCCGGCGCCGCTCCGTGACACTCCCGGGCATCGGTTTCCCGGGAGTTCAGACATGGTCCAGGCCGCCACCCAGCCGCAGATCGCGCCCACCTCCAACTACGACACCGACCAGATCTGGCGCGACGACAAGGCGCATTTCGTCCACCCCTTCACCCATTTCGACAGCTTCAAGAAGGACGGGTCCCTGGTCATCACCGAGGCCAAGGGTGCCTACATCTTCGATTCCCGCGGCAAGCGCTATCTCGACGGCATCGGCGGGCTGTGGTGCATGTCGATCGGCTTCGGCGAGGAGGAGATGGCGGAAGCCGTCGCCGACCAGATCCGGCGCCTCAGCTTCTATTCCGCCTTCGTCGATACCACCAACCCGCCGGCGGTGGCGCTGGCGACCAAGCTGGCCAGCTTGGCACCGGGCGATCTCAACCGCGTCTTCTATACCTGCTCGGGCTCGGCGGCGAATGACACCGCGGTGCGCCTGGCGCACTACTACAACGCACGGCGCGGCAAGCCGGAGAAGCGCCATGTCATCTCGCGCATCGGCTCCTATCACGGCAGCACCTATCTGGCGATGTCACTGACCGGGCGCGAAAGCGACCGCTCGCCGATGTTCCAATACGCGACGGATTTCATCCATCACGTCTCCTGCCCGTATGTGTACCGCCGGCCGGAAGGCATGACCGAGGCGGAGTTCTGCGACCACCTGATCGACGAGTTGGAGCGCAAGATCCTGGAGATCGGCCCGGACAAGGTCGCGGCGTTTTTTGCCGAGCCGGTCATGGGCGCCGGCGGCGTCATCGTGCCGCCCGCCGGCTATCATCGCCGCAGCTGGGAGCTGTGCCGGAAATACGACGTGCTCTATGTCTCGGACGAAGTGGTGACCGCCTTCGGCCGCCTGGGCCAGTGGTTCGCCTCGAAGGATGTGTTCGGCATCGAGCCGGACATCATCGTCTCGGCCAAGGGCATCTCCTCGGGCTACGTGCCGCTGGGCGCGGTGATCTTCAGCGACCGCATCTATGAGGTGATCTCAAGCCCCGACCCCGACGCCTGGTTCACCCATGGCTTCACCTATTCCGGCCATCCGGTCGCCTGCGCCGCCGGCCTGAAGAACATCGAGATTATGGAAAAGCGCGACATCTGCGGCCACATCCGCAAGGTCGGGCCCTATCTCGAGAAGCGGCTGAACGAGCTCAGGGACCTGCCGCTGGTGGGCGACGTGCGCGGCAGCCATTTCATGATGTGCACAGAATACGTGGCCAACAGGAAGACCCGGGAATTGCTGCCCGACGGCGTCAATATCGGCCGGCGCATCTCCGAGCATTGCGAGAAGCACGGGCTGATCGTCCGCCCGCTGGCGCATCTCAACATCATGTCGCCGCCCTTGGTGCTGACCGAGGGCCAGGTGGACGAGCTGATCGCCGGCCTGGCCGCCGGGATCAAGGCGTCCGCCGACGACCTGGTGCGGGAAGGCCACCGGATCGACTGAAACCGCCCCTGGCGCCCCCGGAAGGCGCTGCCCCGAAAAAATCTTCGCCCGGCTCGAACCGGGGACCCGATGTTCCCGACCAAATACTGGTCCCGGTCTCGCCGGCGCGATTGACAGCGCGGCAAATCGGGGCTCGGATTCGCCGCTGCCGAGTTGCGGTCTTGGGGAGGGTCGAATGCGCCGGAGAACGCGGGTATTCGTGGGCGTCGTGCTGTCCTTCGCGGCGGCGCTGTGGCTGGAGGGCGGGATTGCCGGTCGGATTGCGGGGGCGCCGGCCTGGGGCAAGTCGCCTGCGGACCTGGCTGCCGCCATGCCGAAGCCGGGCGCCGCCGCTACCATCGCGGCGCCGCAATTGAAGGAGATCCCGCTCGGCGGCGCCGGCACCGATCCGAAGCGGATCGAGGCGGCGCTGAACGCGCTGCCGAAGCCGGATGAGCCGAACCTCGTCGCCTCGATCGGCGGCTCGCATTCCTCCGAGCTCTACCGCAGGCTGGCGCCGCTGGTGGTGCTGGTGGTGACCGATGACGGGCTCGGTTCCGGCTCGCTCATTTCCGCCGACGGCTATGTGCTCACCAACAATCATGTGATCCTCGGCTTCGACCAGGCCACGGTCATCCTGAAGCCGGTGAAGGAGGGCGCTGCACCGACGGATGCGGACGCCTTCACCGCCGACGTGGTGAAGGTCGACCAGGTGGCCGACCTGGCGCTGCTCAAGATTCGCGACTGGCCCGGCTGGCTGTTCGTGGAATTGGGCGACCCCGACGCCGTCTCGGTCGGCGACGACGTGCACGCCATCGGCCATCCGAAGGGCGAGACCTGGACCTATACCAAGGGTGTCATCAGCGCCATGCGCAACGGCTATTCCTGGGTCTATGATGGCGAGTTCAAGCACCAGGCCGACGTGATCCAGACCCAGACGCCGATCAATCCCGGCAATTCCGGCGGTCCGCTGTTCGACGACGAAGGCCGGCTGATCGGGGTCAATTCCTTCGGCGAGGGCGATGCGCAGGGCCTCAACTTCGCCGTCTCGGTGCGCGAGGTGCGCCGGTTCCTGGATGCCACCGACAACCGCTATGCGGAAGCAGCCGATGCCCAGGACCAGGCGGAGGAATGCGCGCCCGCGGTGCTGTTCGAGGGCCGCAATGATGCCGACACCGCGGATATCCGGCAAACCGACTTCGATTGCGACGACTATGCTGAAGTCGTCGAACTGTGGTTCGACGATCCGACCATCGGCTATGTCGTCGAGCTCGACCTCGACCGCGACGGCCGCTGGGAAAAGGCCGTGGTCGACAGCAACAGTGACGGCAAATGGGACTATTCGCTGTACGACACCAATGCCGATGGCGTCGTCGACCTGCGCGGCCAGCATCCCGACGGAGCCTGGGAAGCCTCCACCTACGAACAGGTCTGAGGGCCCGGGACGCTAAGTCGGACTACGACCCGCCCGCCGCCGCGGTCAGGATTCCGCCGCGACGGGCGAGCGCTTGGAATAGCTCTGCCAGGCGGTTTCGGCGACCTCGCTGGCGGCCGCGCGGTGCTCGGAGCAGTCGAGACGCAGATCGATCTCCCCCAAGGGCTGGTTCAGCAGCGCGCAGTGATGCGGCCC
This sequence comes from Dongiaceae bacterium, assembly GCA_044226685.1. GTDB lineage: Bacteria > Pseudomonadota > Alphaproteobacteria > Dongiales > Dongiaceae > Dongia_A. The sequence goes on along the minus strand of JBGAGP010000117.1, from coordinate 8,118 downwards.
GCCGTTGCGGCCCGAATGCACGTTCGGCTGGAAATGCGCGCAGGTGACGCACAGGCGCTGCGGCACGATCTCGCCGTCCGATTGCAGACGATGGATCAGTTTCATCAGGATGCGCAGAAACGCCTGGCGTTCGCCGTCATCCAGGTCGCGCATCGCCGTGGTGAGGAATTCGGGCCATTGCGTCGCCACCCGCGCCGCCACTTCGCCCTGGCGGGTCAGGCGCAGCGCCGAGGCGCGGCGGTCGTTGATGTCCGGGGTCTTGATCACCAGGCCCTTCGCCACCAGCGCGGCGATCGCCACGCTGGCGGTCTGCGGCGTGATGCCGAGTGCGTCGGCGGCGTCGCCGGAACGCGGGCTTTGCGGCCCGCGCGCCGCAATGAAGGCCAGGATCTGGCTTTGCGTCGGCGTCAGGCCCGATTCGGTGGCCTCGCCCCAGGCCGCGCTGCGCATGGCCAAGCCGATCCGGTTCAGTCCCCCCAGCAGCTTGTTCGAAACCTCGTCTGCCATCACTATGCCCCGGTCCCAGGAGAGCTGTTAATCAGCTCTACTGATAAATAATCCCCTGTGTGAGCAAGTGTTCATAACGAAACCATTTAGATCTGAAAAGACGAACTAACGATAAATCGAGGGTGACGTGAACAAAATCAGAAGAAACGGCCCGGCGCGCAGGCGCGCAGCCGGCAAGTCAGAAAGGGCAGTCTCGCGGTTACAGGCGCGATTGCAGGATCGCAGTGCGCGAGTCGGCATCATCGGACTCGGCTATGTCGGCTTGCCGCTGGCCTGCTTGTTTGCCGAAAGGGGCTTCGCCACGACCGGCTTCGACATCGATGACAGCAAGGTTGCGGCGCTCAACGCCGGCCGCTCCTACATCAAACATATTCCGGCAAAGCGGGTGGCGAAGCTGCGCAAGTCCGGCGGATTTTCGGCCAGCGCCGATTTCGACGGCCTGCGCGCCATGGATGCCATCATCATCTGCGTGCCCACGCCGCTGACCCGCCACCGGGAGCCGGACCTGCAGTTCATCCTCAAGACCGGCGAGGAAATCCTGCCCCGCCTGCGCGCCGGGCAGCTGGTGGTTCTCGAATCGAGCACCTACCCTGGAACCACCCGCGACGAATTGAAGCCGATCCTGGAACGCTCCGGCCTGCGTTCCGGCCGCGACTTCTTCCTTGCCTATTCGCCGGAGCGCGAAGATCCCGGCAATCCCAATTTCGGCACCAACGACATTCCCAAGGTGGTCGGGGGCGATGGCGCGGACGCGCTGCAGCTTGCCGTCGCGCTCTATGACCAGGTGGTGGTGAAGACCGTGCCGGTCACTTCGCCGGAGGCGGCGGAGACGGTGAAGCTGACCGAGAACATCTTCCGCGCCGTCAACATCGCGCTGGTCAACGAATTGAAAGTGATCTGCGCCGCCATGGGCATCGACGTCTGGGAGGTGATCGACGCCGCCAAGACCAAGCCCTTCGGCTACATGCCGTTCTATCCGGGCCCGGGCCTGGGCGGCCATTGCATCCCCATCGACCCGTTCTACCTGACCTGGAAGGCGCGCGAATTCGGCATCAATACCCGCTTCATCGAACTCGCCGGCGAAATCAACACCGCCATGCCGCGCTATGTCGTGGCGCGGCTGGCGGAGGAGTTGAGCGCCCGGCGCGGCCGGGCGATGAAGGGGGCCAGGATCCTGATGGTCGGCCTTGCCTACAAGAAGAACGTCGACGACATGCGGGAGAGCCCGGCGCTGACCTTGATCGAATTGCTGGAGCAGGCCGGCGCCAAGGTCGCCTATCACGATCCCTTCATCCCGGCAGTGAAGCCGAGCCGCGAGCACGCGAACCTGACCGGACGCAAATCCGTCACACTCACGCCAAAGGCGCTGTCGTCGGCGGATGCGGTGCTGATCGTCACCGACCATGATGCCGTCGACTATGCGCTGATTGGACGCCATGCCGGCCTCGTGCTAGACACGCGAAACGCCATGGCGCGGGCCAAAGTCAAGGGCGCGCATATCCGCAAGGCCTGACCGATCGATGCCAGAGATCATCGTCACCGGCGTTGCCGGCTTCATCGGCTCCTACGTGGCGCAGGCCCTGCTCGATCGCGGGCAGCAGGTTCTCGGTCTCGACAACATCAATTCCTACTACGACCCGGCGCTGAAGCACGCACGCCTGGCGCGGCTGCGAGGGCGCAACGGCTTCCGTTTCCGCCAGGTGGACATCGCCGAGCCGGCGGCGCTGCGGGACGCGGTCGCCGATGCGCTGCCGAAGGCGGAACAGATCATCCATCTCGCCGCCCAGGCCGGCGTGCGCTATTCCATCGAGCAGCCGGAGGAATATGCGCGCGCCAACCTCTCCGGCCATTTCAACATGCTGCAGATCGCCCGCCAGGCGCCGAATCTGCGTCATCTGGTCTATGCCAGCTCCAGCTCGGTCTATGGCGCCTCGAAGAAGGTGCCCTTCGCGCTCGACGACCCCGCCGATCATCCGATGTCGCTCTATGCCGCCACCAAGCGCGCCGATGAGCTGCTGAGCATTTCGCACGCGCGCATCTACAAGCTGCCGCAGACGGGCCTGCGCTTCTTCACCGTCTACGGGCCCTGGGGCCGGCCCGACATGGCCTACTACAAGTTCACCGCGGCGATCCTGGGTGGCACGCCGATCGAGGTCTACGGCAATGGCCTGCTCAGCCGCGACTTCACCTATGTCGACGACATCGTCGCTGGTGTGCTGGCGGCGCTGGATCGCCCGCCTTCGCCGGCGGAAGAAGAGCCGCACCGGCTCTACAACCTCGGCAACGACAACCCGGAAACGGTCACGGCACTGGTCGACGCGGTCGAAGCGGCCTGCGGGCGCAAGGCCATCCGGGTCGACAAGCCGATGCCGCTGGGCGACGTGCCGCAGACCTGGGCCGACATCTCGGTCAGCCGCCGCGACCTCGGCTACGCACCGAAGACCGATCTCGGTACCGGCATCGGCCGCTTCGTGGCGTGGTACCGCGACTACGCGAAGATCTAGGTGCCTTTCTTCGGCACGCCGGGGACCCAGCAATAGCCGTCGGGATCGAGGATGTAGGATTCGCGCAGGCCGTGCGGCTTGTCGGCGGCTTCGGCCAGCACGTGATGGCCATGCGCCTTGGCCCGTTCGACCGCCGCATCGGGATCGCAGTGATAGAGCCGCAACTCGGCGCCGGCGCCGCGGATCTGGGCATCGCCCAGCAGGTTCAGCACCGGGTTGCTGTGATAGGTGCCGTCGCTATGCAGCATCCACTCGGCCTGGGTCGGGCCGTTGGCATAGCGGATGACGGCGAAATCCTGGTCGGCGAAGACCACCTTGGCACCGAGGACGTCGCGGGCGAAGGCGGCGCTGCGGCCCACGTCGCGGACCAGCAGGTTGATGCCAAGACCCTTCAGGCCGCGGCCGTATTCATCGGCCGGCATGAACTCCTTGTCGGCGGCGCCCATATCGTTCCTCCCCCGCGCATCCGGCGTCATACTAGCGACTCGGGCGCGGCCTTCGCCACCTTGTATGCCACCTTTCCAGTGCTAGACTTGTCACCATGACAATCCGTCTTCTTCCCGCCAATCTCGTGAACCAGATCGCCGCCGGCGAGGTGGTCGAGCGCCCGGCTTCCGTGGTCAAGGAACTGGTGGAAAACGCGCTGGACGCCGGGGCGCGGCGCATCGACGTGCATCTGCGCGACGGCGGGCGCTCCCTGATCGCGGTGGAGGATGACGGCATCGGCATGTCGCCGGAGGAGCTGTCGCTGGCGGTCGAGCGCCACGCCACGTCGAAGCTGCCGGACGACGACCTGGTGCACATCAACTCCTTCGGCTTCCGCGGCGAGGCGCTGCCGTCCATCGGCGCGGTGGGGCGCCTCACCATCGCCAGCCGCAAGCGCGGCGCGGACAATGCCTGGTCGATCGGCGTCGAAGGCGGCCACAAATCGGCGCCGGTCCCGGCGGCGCGCGGCGAGGGCACGCGCGTGGAGTTGCGCGACCTGTTCTATGCCGTGCCGGCGCGGCTCAAGTTCCTGAAATCGCCGCGCTCGGAATCCAACGCTGCGCAGGAGATGGTCGAGCGCCTGGCCATGGCGCATCCGGATGTCGCCTTCAGCCTGCGCGACGAGGAGAAGCTGGCTTTGCGCCTGCCGGCCATTTCCGGCGACCTGCTGGCCGATCCGGCAGCGGCGAGCCTGGAGCGGCTCGGCGGCATCATGGGCCGCGATTTCGCCGACAACGCGGCGCGGTTGGACGCGATCCGGGAAAACGTGCGGCTCACGGGGTTTGCAGGTTTGCCGACCTTGAACCGCGCCACCTCGACCCAGCAATTCCTCTTCGTCAACGGAAGGCCGGTGAAGGACCGCCTGATCATCGGCGCCATCCGCGGCGCCTACCAGGACTTCCTGGCGCGCGACCGGCACCCGATGGTGGCGCTGTTCGTCGACCTGCCGGCGGAGGAGGTCGACGTCAACGTGCATCCGGCCAAGGCCGAGGTGCGCTTCCGCGACGCGGCCCTGGTGCGTGGCCTGATCGTCACCGCGATCCGCCAGGCCCTGGCCGCGGCGGGGCACCGGGCCTCCACCACCGTGGCGGCGGATACGCTGGGTTCCTTCGGCGTGCCCAACCAGCTTTCGACCCCGGCGGCGCCCTGGCATGGCTTCCCCGCAGGCGGTGCCCGCTCCAGCCCGGCTTTGGCGGCGCAGGCCCTGGCCGCCTTCGCCCCGCTGGCGCCGGAGCTCGACCGGCCCAGCGCGCGGGTGGAGCCGGTCTCCTCGACCGAAGCGCCGGCGATCAACAATCCGCTCGGCGCCGCACGCGCCCAGGTGCATGAGACCTACATCGTCGCCCAGACCGCCGACGGCATCGTCATCGTCGACCAGCACGCGGCGCATGAGCGCCTGGTCTATGAGCGGATGAAGGCGGCGCTCGGCTCGGGCGGCGTCGCCCGCCAGGCGCTGCTGATACCCGAGGTGGTTGAACTCGACGGGCCGAGCGCCGAACGCCTCGTCGCCCGCGCGCCCGAGCTGGCCGAACTCGGCCTTGTCATCGAGGCGTTCGGTGCCGGGGCCATCGTGGTGCGCGAGGTGCCGGCGCTGCTGGGCCAGAGCGACGTGCGCGGGTTGATCCAGGACCTCGCCGATGAACTCGCCGAGCTGGGCGACACGCTCTCCTTGAAGGAGCGGCTGCAGGAAGTCTGCTCGACCATGGCCTGCCACGGCTCGGTCCGCGCCGGCCGCCGCCTGACCCAGGCGGAGATGGATGCGCTGCTGCGCCAGATGGAGGCGACGCCGCATTCCGGGCAGTGCAACCATGGCCGCCCGACCTATGTCGAACTGAAGCTCGCCGATATCGAGCGCCTGTTCGGGCGGCGCTAGACCAACGAAATTAGTGCTTGCTGACTCCATCTTCACTATCGGGACACTCATGACTCAGTCGACTGACGTCTCGCTACTAGACTCTGTTGCAAACGCGGAGCTTGGGAGGATTGGCAAAGAAGTAGCTCGTTTCACACTCGATCAGGTATTGGATGACGAAATCGTAGCAGCTGTGCCAGTTGTTGGGCTGATCGCCAGGTCAGTCAAGAGCATTGCGTCGATCAGAGATCGATTGTTCCTGCTGAAGGTCCTGTCATTCCTCGAAGAACTGGAGGGGGTGCCCCGAGAAAGTCGGCAACGTTTCGCAGAGGAGCTCTCACGCAGTGCTGGTACGAGTGCAAGGGCTGGAGCGGCAATAGCGCTAGCCTTGGAGCGGCTCGATGATTTGGAGAAGCCAAAGATCATAGGCCGTCTGTACCGAGCAAAGATTGATGATCGAATAACCTTCGATCAACTATGGCGCTTCTGTATGATTGTCGATCGTGCACATCTACCGGACTTGATTGAGTTGACTCGTCTGAAGTCACGCGATCATGTAGACCCAATCGCGGCGAACTATCTGCAAGCGCTTGGGATCGTGACCTTGACGGGCGAAAATTGGGGTACTATCGACGGGGTGGGCGCTGACCAATGGTTTGAGCTCAATGAGCTTGGTCGGTTGTTTCTGACCGCAGCTTTCGCAAGTTGGTGAGCCCTGGGCCAAATAGCCCTCAGTTCAAGGACGCTTTTATGGAATACCGTCTGCTCGGCCGCTCCGGCCTGAAGATCTCCGTGCTCACCCTCGGCACCATGACTTTCGGCGGCGCCGGCTTTTTCGCCAAGACCGGCTCCTCGGACGTGACCGAGGCGCGGCGGCTGATCGACATCTGCCGCGACGCCGGCATCAACCTGCTCGACACCGCCGATGTCTATTCCAAGGGCCTGTCGGAGGAGATCTGCGGCGAAGCGCTGGATGGCGCCCGCCGGGACATGATGGTCGCCACCAAGGCGCGCTTCCCGATGGGCGACGGGCCGAACGATCGCGGCCTGTCGCGCCGCCACCTGATCGCCGCCTGCGAGGCCAGCCTGCGCCGGCTGCGGCGCGACCACATCGACCTCTACCAGCTCCACGAATGGGACGGCCAGACGCCGCTGGAAGAGACCATGGAGGCGCTCGACACGCTGCAGCGCTCCGGCAAGGTGCGCTATGTCGGCTGCTCGAATTTCTCCGGCTGGCACATCATGAAGGCGCTGGGAATTTCGGAGCGCGCCGGCAGCGCCCGCTTCGTCAGCCAGCAGATCTACTACTCGCTGCAGGGGCGCGAGGCGGAATACGAGCTGCTGCCGATCTCGCTCGACCAGGGCCTCGGCGTGCTGGTGTGGAGCCCGCTGGCCGGCGGCTTGCTGACCGGCAAATACCGCCGCGGCAAGCCGCAGCCCGACAGCGGCCGCCACCTGCAGAACTGGGGCGAGCCGCCGCTGTATGACGAGGCCAAGCTCTACGACACCATCGAGGTGCTGGTGGAGATCGCCGCCGCGCGCAAGGTGCCGGCGGCGCAGGTCGCCATGGCCTGGTCGCTCGGCCGCCCCGCCATCGCGTCATTGGTCATCGGCGTCCGCAACGAGGCGCAGCTGCAGGCCAATTTGCCGGCGGTCGACCTGAAACTCACGGCGGAGGAGCGTGGCAAGCTCGACGCGGTCAGTGCACCGACGCTGATCTATCCTTATTGGCACCAGGCCAGCACCGCACGCGACCGGCTTGGCGCTGCCGATCTGGCGCTGCTGGAGCCTTTCGTGAGGGGCGAGGCGCGATTCTAGCGCGCTACTTCTTCGCGTCCTCGTATTTGAACGAGACCTTGAGCTTGGTGCGGAAGGCCTCGACCTTGCCCTTGTCCATCACCAGGTCCTGCTCGACCACTTCCGCGACGCGCAGATCGCGCAGGGTCCTGCCGGCGCGTTTCAGTGCGGCGACGGCGGCCTTCTCCCAGGATTCGCTGCTGGTGCCGATCAATTCGATGACCTTGTAGACGCTCTCGGCCATATGCCTCTCCATCCGGTGGATTGTGCGGAATCACGGCGATGCGTTCGGCAGCATCCAGGGGTCGCGTCGCTGCACGACCCGGACCTGCGAAAGAAAGGCTACACCTCCGTCCAGGCGGGTTAAATCGAATTGTCAGGCATCCTGTTCATCGACGCCTGTCGTCTTGAGCGGCGATGCTGCGATGCGGCGTGGACTCAGCCGGCCGGCACCTCGACCGCCGCCCGCGCCCGGTCTTCGCGCGGCGCCGCCAGGGCGCAGACCAGGAGCACGATGACCCCGCACAGGACGGCGATGTAGATGCCCTCGAACCGGCCGCTGCGATCGGCCAGCAGGCCGCCCAGATAGTTGCCGAGCATGCTGCCGCAACCGAGCGCAACCATGGTGGCGCCTTGCAGCGGCACCGCGATCCGGGGCGGAAAGTGCTTGGCGATATAGGCAGCGATCAGGCCGAAGATCGCGTTGAAGGCGGCGCCGAACAGCAGCGTTCCGGCATAGACCGGCCAGATGCTGTCCGCCAGGAATACGCTGAGCGCCGCCAGGATCAGCAGCCCATAGGCCACCACCATGGCCCATTTTGTCGAGATCCGGTCGGCGGCGGCGCCCAGCAGAAAGCCGCCGACCATGCCGCCAATGCCGATGGCGCTCCAGCAGCGCGACGCCGTCTCCATCCGCCAGCCGAAGCCTTCGCGCAGCAGGGAGCTCAGATAGGTCTGGAACGGGCTCAGCAC
>JBGAGP010000116.1:0-15134 GCA_044226685.1 Dongiaceae bacterium | reverse complement strand
GGCGGGAACAGGATCGACGCCGCGGTGCCCCGGTTCAGCTCGCTGTCGATGGTGAACAGCGCGCCGTGAAGCCGGGCCATGGAATTCACCAGCGGCAGGCCCAGCCCGACGCCGTCATGGTTGCGCGAGAAGGCGGTTTCCACCTGCTCGAACGGCTTCATGATGCGCGGGATGTCCTCTTTCGCGATGCCGATGCCATGGTCGCGCACGGTGAAGATCATGCCGCCCTGGCCGTCGCCGGTCGGCGCCGCGGTGATCTCGATCTTGCCCCGCTTCGGGCTGAACTTGATCGCGTTGCCGACCAGGTTGATCAGCATCTGCTTGACCATGCGACCATCGGCATGCAGCAGGTCGATCTGCGGGTCGACCATGACTTCGAGCGCCACCTGCGCCTGATTGGCGCGGCCTACCACCAGCGCCACCACGGACCGGCACAATTGCGTCGGCTCGTGCAATTCCTCGACCAGCTTCGGCGTGCCGGATTCGATCGAGGAGATGTCGAGGATGTCGTTGATGATGGCGAGCAGATGCGTGGCGCTGTCGTGGATGCTGCCGCTGTAGCCGCGATAGCTCTCGGTGCCGATCGGGCCCAGCAGCTCGCTATGCATGATCTCGGAGAAGCCGATGACGGCATTCAGCGGCGTGCGCAGTTCGTGACTCATATTGGCGAGGAACTGGGTCTTGCTTTCGCTCGCCGCTTCGGCCTGGTCGCGGGCGAGCTTCAGCTCGGCCTCGCGCCGGCTGAGCTCGGTCACGTCGTGCAGGGTGGCGACGAAGGCGCCGCGGATCCGCCCGATCGAGACCCCGACGACGCAGGTCGTGCGGTCGGGCCTGGTCACCTCGATCTGCACCGGGGCGGCAGCCGCCGCCATTTGCATGAGGCCGTGGATCGGCGGCTGGAAGCTGGCCGTCGCCATCAGGTCGAAGAAATGCGCGCCCATGAGGTCCTGCGCCGGCTGGCCCAGCAGCCGCCCGGCCGCGGGATTGGCGCTCCGCACGATGCCCTGCGCGTCAAGCACCAGCAGGCCGTCGGCGCAGCCGGTGAAGATGTCGCGCGCTGAGATGCGGGAACCCAGCCCGGGCAGCAGCGCCAGCACCCGCCGCGGGTCGAGGCTGTGCAGCACGCGGGCCAGCAGATTCGCTTCCGGCGTCGCGCCAACGACCGCGACAGGCCGCTCCACAGCCCGCATATGCGCCCCCAGCGCTTCCAGCGTCGATGGTCTCATTGCCGTTCCCCAAGACACGTGGCCAAGCCACCTGGCGATGCCGCGGCCGATACAGGCCGCTCCGATATGCGGACAATTAGACGAGCGGCAACGGAAGCTGCCAAGGTTTATTCGTCGTTAAGATCGCGCGCAGCGCGCGCGAACAATACAGATGCGTGTATGAGAATGCGCGTTCCCGTACGGGATCTAAAAGTGGTGCCGAACTTCAATCGAATTTTGTCGGAAGTCGCGACGAATTTTAGGCAATTGTCCGCGAAGATTGCCGCCGCAAGGCGCGGCCGGGACGCGCGGCTGTCGCGCGACCATCGCGCCACACGGCTTCGCCGTTCACCCAGACGCCCCGCGAGGCCGAAGCGCTCGGCGGAGAGCGAGGTCATCCGGCGGATCGCCTCTTCCATCGGGAACAGGTGCTCGTCGCGCGCATAGTGGCCGAGCACGCGCGGGAAGCTGCCCCACAGGCGCGGATGCGGATGCGCGTCGTGCGGCAGGCCGTCGGAGCCGATCATGGTGTGCGGATAGCTGAGGATGCGCCGCACGTCCGCTTCGTCCATGGCGAAATAGACCGCGCCGGCCGGTTGCAGCCGCTTCGCCGCCTCTTCCTGCGTGCAGTTCCATTCCGCCGCGACCTTCTCCAGCATGCGGCCGGTCATCTCCGGATGCGGCACCGACCAGGTCACCATCACCTGCGGCGCCTCGTCGACCCATTCGGACCGCAGCACCGTGGAGGACGCTGAATAGGGATAGGCGTCGAGGCCGAGCGGCTGCCTGCGCTGCTGCGCGTCGAACTTGGCGAGCGTCTCCACCGAGCGGCCGAAATTCACCTTGCCGTGCACCTTGAAGTGCGAGATCACCACCGGCACGTCCGCCGACTTGCCGATGGCGAAGGCCTCGTCCATCGCCTCGGTGACGTGCGCCTCCTCGTTGCGCATATGCGTGGTATGGATGGCGCCCGCCGGTTTGAGCAGCGCCGCCAGTGCCTGCACCTCGGCGGTCTCGCAGGCGGCCGCGGTGGCGTAGGCGAGGCCGGTCGACAGCCCGATGGCGCCGGCATCGAGCGCCTCCTGCAACATGTCGCGCATCCGCGCGATCTCGTCGGGCATCGCCGGGCGGTCGAGTTCTGTCATTGCGCCGACCCGGAGAGTCGAATGGCCCACCAGGCAGGCGGCGTTTACCGCCGGAGGCTGGCGGTCGAGCGCGTCGAGATAGGCGGCGAAGGTCGGATAGCGGTAGTCTTCCTGCGCGCCCAGCAAATCCAGCGGCGGCGGCGGCGGCGCGCCGAGGCCGAGCGGCGCCAGCGAGATGCCGCAATTCCCGGTGATGACGGTGGTGACGCCCTGGCTGGTCTTGGCCGCCATGTCGCCGACCAGCAGGGCGCGATCGTCATGGGTGTGGACGTCGATGAAGCCGGGCGCCAGGGCCAGGCCGTGCGCGTCGATGGTTTCCCGCCCATGCCAGCCGCGCAGATCGCCGATGACGGCGATCCGGTCGCCGGTCACGGCCAGGTCGCCGGCCACCGGCGGCGAGCCGACGCCGTCGAACAGCAAGGCCCGCTGGATCAGCAGGTCGCAGGTCGAAGAATCGCGCATTGCCGGGTCCTTCCTGGTCACGAGGCGTGCCCGACACTGTTCCCGTGCCCGGAATTGAGCGTCAAGCACTCAACGGAGCGGCTTAGGCCGAATGGCATAAGCATCTGATTTTATTATTGTTAACACATTATTTCCTACAAGATGGCCTAATTTGATGCTGCATTTGCCTGGAACCCCACGACCTGGCGCCCCTCCGTGACCAAGCTGATCCGATACGTCCTGCGTCGAACAGACTTCACCGGCATCAACGGCCGCCTGCTGGTTGTTGTCCTGATCGTCGTCCTGCCGATGCTGATCCTGCTGGCGGTGACCGCCACCCGCCAGGTCAGCGACGCCCGGCGCGACACGGAAGTCGCCGCCCAGCGCAACGCGGCGCTGGCTGGGCAGGGCGCCACGGCGCTGTTCGCCTCGGCCACCGACCTCCTGCTCACGGTTTCATCCTTTCCCTCGGTGCAGACAAGCGACGTCGGGCATTGCGCCTCGATCCTCGGACAGATGATGGCCAAGCTCGAGGCCTTTGGCACCACGACGATCACCGGTCCCGACGGCACGGTCATCTGCAGCAGCGAGGTGCAATCGACGGGCACCAATGTCGGCACACCGACCTGGTTCGTACGAGCCCTGCATCATGACGGCCCGGTCTTCGGCGATCTGACGCGCGAGGAGCGTTCGGGAGAGCAGGTCATTCATGTCGCACAGGCGATCCGCAGCCGGTTCGACAACGTGCTGCGGGTCGTCGCCATCTCCGTGCGCGTTGCGGTGTTGGAGCGGTTTGCCCACGGAATTCACGTCCCGGACGGTGGAAACGTGCTGTTCGTCGACAGCGCGGGCATGCTGATGGCGCAATCCGGGCCGGAGACTGCGGCCTATTCCGCTGATTTTCTGCGTGGCCTGCGCGAGGAGGCGCTGGGCGGCGCGCGCCTTCCGGCCATCGTCGCCGCCGCGCCGCCGGACGAGGACCAGCGCCTCTACGCGGTGCAGCCGATCACCGCCCTGCTGGGCGCCCCGGTCCTGGCGATCGGGACTCCCGCGACGCTGGCGGCGGAGCGGGCGATGCGCGCCGCCCTGCTGCAGATCGGGATCCTGCTGCTCTCGGCCGCGCTGGCCTGCGTGGTGGCGATCAAGATCGGCCAGCAACTGATCCGCCAGCCAATCCGCAGGCTCGAGCGGGCGGCCGCTCGCATCGGCGGCGGCGATCTCGATGTCCGTCTCGGCCCGCCCTATGGGGCCGACGAGCTCGGTGCCTTGACCGCGCATTTCGACGCCATGGTGGCGTCTTTGCGCGGTTATCAGGACGAGTTGCACACCGTCCATCGGCGCCTCGAGCAGCTGATGGCCAAGCTGCCGGTGGGCGTGTTTCGCCTGCACTGGCAGCCGCGATTCGGAGTCGAGTTGGCCAACGACGCGATGGCGACGCTGCTGGCCCGGCCGGTGGGCGAGGTGACGGCGCTCGACGAGCATTGGGCCCTGTCCGGCAGCGGTCGGATCGAACGCGCCGCTGTCCGTGCCGCGATCGAGGCGGCGATCGCCACGGGACAGGACTATGATGTCCGCTACCAGATGGTGACGGCGGATGGCCGCCTGCGCTGGTTCATCGAAAAAGGCGGCCCGCGCTACCAGGAAGGAGCGGTCTATCTGGAGGGCCTGCTTGCCGACATAACCTCGGAAAAGCGCGGCGAGGAATCGCTGCGCGACGAATACGAACGCCTGGTGGAGCGCTCGGGCCAGGCCATTGCCTCGATCGCGTCGATCATCGAGACGCGCGATCCCTATACGGCCGGCCATTCGCGCCGGGTGACCAACATCGCGGTGCAGATCGCCGAGGAGATGGGCCTCGGCCGCGAGCGCATCGACGGGCTGCGCCTCGCCGGGTTGGTGCACGACATCGGCAAGATCTCGGTGCCGATCGAATTCCTGACCCGTCCGGTGAAGCTCTCCGACGCGGAGCTCAACGTCATCAAGCAGCACGCCGCCTCGGGCTACGACATCCTGAAAGGCATGGATTGGCCCTGGCCGGTCGCCCAGATCGTCCGCCAGCATCATGAGCGGCTGGACGGCAAGGGCTATCCCGATGGGTTGCGCGACGACGAGATCCTGCTCGAAGCGCAGATCCTGGCCGTGGCCGACACCGCCGAGGCGATGACCTGGGACCGCCCCTACCGCAAGGCCCTGCCGATCTCCGAGCTGGAGCGGGTCCTGACGCGGGAACCTGCCGGCTACAACCGCACGGCGACGGCAATCTGCCTGCGCCTGCTCCGTGACACGACCTTCACCCACACCCTCTACGCGGCCGACGGCTCCCTGCCGCCCGCGGCCTAGAGTCAGCCTTCCGGTGTCAGGATCACGAAAATCTTCTTCACGCTGCGATGGGCGCGCCAGCCGAGCGGGGCGCCCTTGGGCACGAAGACGGTCTCGCCCGCCTGGAAGTTCTGCTCGCCGCCGGCATCGTCGGTGAGATCGACCTGGCCTTCCAGGAAATGCATCAGCTCGTAGCGCGGGAAGGGTGTCGCCTTGCGGTCATAGGCGGTCGCCGACCACAGGCCGACGGTCAACTGGCCGCTGGCGTCGGTATAAGCGACATGCTCGGCGCAGCGTGGCTCCGGGCCGTTGAGCACCGCGCGATCGGGGCCGGCGCAGGGTTGCAGCGTCGCCTTGTAATCGAGCTTCACCACATGGCCGGCGGCCGGCTTGGCCGGCGCCTTGGCGTTGGCGAAGGTGACGAAGACCTTGCGCACATGGCCCGGCTGCTTCCAGGCGCATTCCAGGCCGCGCGGAATGACGAAGGCGTCGCCGGCGGAGAGCTGCGTGACGTGGCCGTCCGCCTCGGTGATGCTGGCGGTTCCGTCCAGCACCAGGCCGAATTCGTCGACCGCATAGACCTTCGGCTTGCGCTCGAACGCGGTGCTGCTCCACATGCCCATGGTCAACCCGAGCTTCGGGGCGTTGAAGTAATAACGGCCCTGCTGGATCGGCGCGCCAGACGCAAGCTCGGCCGCCGGAACGACCGGCCAATCGTCGAGGCCTTCGCCGCGCGCATGAGAGAATATCCGCATCGATCGGGCTGAGGTCATGGCGATATCCTCCCTCAGGAAATGAGTTTCTTTACAATAATAGCAACAATATTCCCAAGACTGCACCCGGGAATAGGCACCGCTGGGACAGACCGTGCCGGACCGGGCCTCGTCGGGATCGACATCCCGCACGAGGCCTCAAGGCGGCGTTTCCATCGGCGCGGCGCGGTAGATGGCGACCAGGAACTGGTCCACCGCCTCCCCATCCACGCTCAATGGCAGGATCAGGCGCTCCAGCAAAGAGGAAATCGCCGTCGCTCCGCAACTGTAGAATTGGCTGTAGACCGGGGCGCGGCTTTCCAGGCATTGCCGGTACGGCGCCAGGACGACGTCGCGGTCATCCGCCGGCACCACCTCATCGAGGAACAGGCCGGTATTGTCATGGCCCTCGTAATAGACGATGCGGGTGCCGACCAGCCGGACGCGGAACCGCGTGGTGCCGCCTTCGCGCACCGCTTCGACAACCTCGATATGGCCGATCCAGGGCGCCAGGCTTTCGGGGGGAAAGTCGCTGCGGCGCGGCAAGCCGCCGCCGCGGCAATGCTGCCGCCAACGTGTGCTGAGCGCTTCGAACTCCGCGCGGAGCGGCTGCGGCAACTCTGGCTCCCCCATCCGTCGATCTTGCCGTCGATTTTGCCGGTGATAGTCCCGCCGCCTGCGTTCGCACGATCCCCCGGGAACGCGTCGCGGCGCGATGCTTCGTTGCTCTGAGCGACCGAATCGCCCAGCGCGCGATCAGGCTAGCGCCGAACGCCGCCCTTGGCATTGTTCTTTTCCGGAAAAGAGTTCGGCACGGTTCCCGACGCTGCCCGTGCGGGGGGCCTTGCGGGGGAACCGTGCCGGGGTCGGGGGCCGGCTCAGCGGGTGGGGCTGAGTGGGATGGTGGCCGCCGGACCTGCGATCTCGCGCTTTCGGGGGGGTGAGCGAGAGACCGCGCTAGGTGTTCACTTCTGTAGCTTCGCTTCTTACGGTTGCCAGGTCATCCGGTCGTTGGGTCTCACGACTGTCCGATCTGCACGGCGACGAACCGGTCGTTGCCGTCGCGTCCGATCAGCAGCACCGCCACGTCGCGGTGGACCTTGCGCGCTTCGTCCAGGGCATGGCTGACGTCGCTGGTGGTGGCAACCTCGCGATCATTCACTCGCTCGATGATGTCGCCGGGGCGCACACCCTGGCCGGCCAGGGCGCTGTCCGGGTCCAGATCGGCGATGACCACGCCGGTCGCCTCGTCGGCCAGGCCGAACTGCTCGCGGGTCTGGTCGTTCACCGGTGCCAGCGTGGCGCCGAGCTGGGCCACCGTGTCATTGCCCGGGGCGACGTCGCCGGCGCCGGTCGGGGCGGCGGCGCTGGCGACGTCTTCGGTGAGCTGGGCAATGGTCACGGTCACGGTCTGCTGGGCGCCTTTGCGCCAGATGACGACGGGCGCCTGGGTGCCGCTCGGCGTCTCGGCGACGACGCGCGACAGGTCCTTGGGCGAGGCAATCTGGTGGCCGGCGAAGCTCAGCACCACGTCGCCGGATTGCAGGCCGGCCGCCGCCGCCGGGCTGTTGTCCTGCACCGAGGACACCAGCGCACCCTGGTCGGAAGTGAGGCCAAGGCCGCGGCTGAGATCCGGCGTCAGATCCTGGATGGCGACACCGAGCCAGCCGCGCTCGATATGGCCCTGCTGCTTCAACTCGGCGATGATCGGCTTGGCGAGGTTGGAGGGGATCGCGAAGCCGATGCCGACCGACCCGCCCGAGGGCGAGAAGATCGCGGTGTTGATGCCGATCACGTCGCCGTTGGTGGAGAAGGTCGGACCGCCGGAATTGCCCTGGTTGATCGCGGCGTCGATCTGCAGGAAGTCGTCATAGGGTCCTTCGTGGATGTCGCGGCCGCGCGCCGAGACGATGCCGGCGGTCACCGTACCGCCCAGGCCGAAGGGATTGCCGACCGCCATCACCCAGTCGCCGATCCGCATCTTGTCGGAATCGCCGAAGGAGACATGCGGCAGCTCGGTCTTGGCCTCGACCTTGAGCAGCGCCAGATCCGTCTTCGGGTCGGCGCCGATCAGCTTGGCCGGATATTCGGTGCCGTCGGTCAGCGTGACCTCGATGTCCTTGGCCTCGTCGATGACGTGGTTGTTGGTGACGATGTAGCCACTGCCGTCGATGATGAAGCCGGAGCCGAGCGAGGTCACCTTGCGCGGATGCTGCTGCTGCTGGCGGCGCTGCTGTTCCATGAACGGCTTGAAGAACTCCTCGAAGGGAGAGCCCTGCGGGAACTCGAACGGCATCTGCTGGGCATCCTTCTGGTCCAGCGTATGGGTCGAGGAGATATTGACGACCGCCGGCGAAACCCTGGCGGCGAGGTCGGCGAAACTGTCGGGTGGGGTGGTGGCGTTGCTGGGTGCGACGACGGAGAGGCCAAGGAGGAGGGCGGCCGCTCCGCCGCCGGCGACCCGGGCAGCGACCCGCCCGGGTCGGGTCCGGGCGGGCTGGTGGGTGGGGAGGCTAACGAGGCTACGCATGTTCATCTCCGGGGGTTCTGCGGCGCCGCCGGGGAACAAAGTTCGGGGGTCGGGGCGGCCCCAAGCTCTGTTCCCGCGGCGCTGATCCATGACCTGGAAGATGGGCCTTCCGGGTAACACGCAAGTGTCGGCCGAAAGGGCTTTTGGCAACGGATTGCGACACCCCCTCCGGCTGTTACAATTCGTTACGATGAAGGGGTGTTCCCTGTTACCGGTGGGACCCCAGTTTGTCCCGGAGGGCCGGTTTCGCGGGCCGGAAGGCCGGCCTGTTCCCGGCCATTCGGGCCGTGTTAACTGGTTAACGCCATCATGGCGCAGCAATTCGGGCCCCCGCCTCTGACGGGGGGAAGACGGTAGATGGAACGCTCCGCTCATATCCTGGTGGTCGACGACGACAAGGAGATCCGCAACCTCCTGTCCAAGTTCCTGACCAAGAACGGCCTCAGGGTCAGTGTCGCCGGCGACGGGCGCGAAATGCGCCGCGTCCTGGGCGAGGCCAAGATCGACCTCATCGTGCTCGACGTCATGCTGCCGGGCGAATCCGGCCTGACGCTCTGCGGCCAGCTGCGCGCCACCACCTCGACGCCGATCCTGATGCTGACCGCCGTGGGCGAGGAGACCGACCGCATCATCGGCCTCGAGATGGGCGCCGACGACTACATGCCGAAGCCGTTCAACCCGCGCGAGCTGCTGGCCCGCATCCGCGCCATCCTGCGCCGGACCGAGGACCGCGCGGCGGTGGCGGTCGCCGCCGAGGCCGAGAGCGACCCGGTCTTCGGCTTCGACGGCTGGGCGCTGCATCCGGCGCGGCGCCAGTTGCTTGATCCCTCCGGCCAGCCGGTCGAGCTCACCGGCGGCGAATTCGATCTCCTGGTCACCCTGGTCGAGCGGCCGCAGCGCGTGCTGAGCCGCGACCGCCTGCTCGACCTCACCAAGGGCCGCGCCGCCTCGCTGTTCGACCGCTCGATCGACGTGCAGATCGGCCGCCTGCGGCGCAAGCTGGAGAATGCGGCGCCGGGGGCCGGGGGCCTGATCGCCACCGTGCGCGGCGGCGGCTACATGTTCACCGCCTCGGTCAGCGGCGCCAAGCCGGGTCCCCGTGGCGACGCCGACGATGACGCCGGGAGCGGACGCGAGAGCGAGGCATGAACTTCATCCTGCGCCATTTGCTGCCGCAATCCATGCTCACCTGGTTTGCGCTGGTGCTGGCCGCCGGCATCACCCTGTCGCTGATCGCGGTCTCCGCCTTCCATGCGTTCAGCCGCGACGAGGCGGTGACAGCGCTCGAAGACCTGCGTGCGGCCGAGCGCATCGCCGCCGCGGCGCGCTTTCTCGATCATTCGGCGCCGGTGCTGCGCCCGGTGATCGCCGATTCCATCAGCGGCTCGTCGCTCTACATCGTCGCCTCGCCGAACAGCCGCGTCGAGGCGGTGGCGCCGCCGGACAACCGCACGGAGCGTCTGCGCGACGTGATCGCGGCGCGGATGGTCGGCATGCGCTGGCGCGAGCTGCGGGTCGACTACGGCAACGGGAAGAGCACCGGCAGCGAGGCGGAAACCGTCTGGTCCTGGCTGCCCAGCCTGTGGGACCCCGACAAGGGCAAGCGCGCCGACCAGCTGCTCTCGCTGCAGGACCGCGGCCAGGCCTTCTACGTCTCGATGCAGCTGATGGACGGCACCTGGCTCAACTTCGCCTTCGCCTCGGTGCGCAGCCTGCCGCTCTCCTCGGTCTCGCATCTGCTGGTGCTCGGCATCGGCATCTCGGCGCTGCTGGTCTTCGGTGTCGTCGCCATGCGGCTGATCACCCGGCCGATCGACCGCCTGGCGACCGCGGCGGAGGAGCTGGGCCGCGGCGGCCAGCCGGAAGACGTGCCGGAAAGCGGCGTCAGCGAGGTGCGCCGCGCCGCCAGCGCCTTCAACCGCATGCGCGACCGCATCCGCCGCATGATCGAGGACCGCACCCAGATGATCGCGGCGATCTCGCACGACCTGCGCACGCCGATCACCCGGCTGAAGCTGCGCGCGGAGTTCGTCGAGGACCCGGAGGAGCAGCAGAAGATGCTGGCCGACCTCGACCAGATGGAAGCGATCATCCGCTCGACGCTCGCCTTCGCCCGCGAGGACAACGACGCCGAGCCGACCGTGCTCATCGACCTGGCGGCGTTGCTGCGCGAGGTGGCGGAGGGCCATCCGCCGGCGCGCCTCAACCTGGTGCGCAACAGCGATGCCGAGACCACCGTCATGATCCTGGCCCGGCCGACCGCGTTGCGCCGCTGCTTCAACAACCTGGTGGAAAACGCCATCCGCTACGGCAACAGCGCCGAAATCAGCGTGTTCGACCGGCCCGACGCCGTCGAGATCGCCGTCGACGACCAGGGCCCCGGCATCCCGGAAGACCGCATGGCCGACGTGTTCCGCCCCTTCGTGCGCATCGAAGGCTCACGCAACCGCGATTCCGGCGGCGCCGGCCTGGGCCTTGCCATCGTGCGCTCGGTGGTGCTCGCCCATGGCGGCGCAATCACGCTGCAGAACCGCAAGGAAGGCGGCTTGCGTGCCCTCGTGCGGCTGCCCAAGGCGCATCAGGAAGTCGGCTGAAACGCCGCCGCGATGCGCTTGCGGCGGGTGAACGCATAGACCCAGGCGGCGAGGCAGAGGGCCGCCGCGGCCAGCATCGGCGCCTGCAATCCGTGGCGTTCGGAGATGGTGCCGATCAGGAAGGTGCCGATGCCACCGGCCAGCCGCGAGAACAGGAACTCGGTGCCCATCACCCGGCCGCGCTGGTCGTCGGGGATCGAGATCTGCAGCAGGGCGATGGTGCCGGTGCTGCGGATCTGCCCGGCGACGCCCCAGAGCAGCGCCGCCCCGGCCGCCAGCCACAACTGGCCGGCAAGCACCAGCGCGCCGATGGCGCAGGCATAGACGACGAAGGCGCGCAGCACCAATTGGGGCGTCATGCGCGCCGCACCGCCATGCGCCAGCCACAGCGCCGCCAGCGTGGCGCCGGCGCCATAGACCGCGAGGATCGTGGTCATTCCCTCGACGCCGAGGCCCAGGCTGTCGGCGGAGAAAGCCGGCAGCATGTGGTAGATCGAGACCGAGAGCATGTCGCCCAGCAGCATCAGCACCAGCAGGACGCCGATGCCCTGGTGGCCGAAAATGTAGCGCGCACCGTGCACCAGGTCGCCGAACACCGAGCGGCCGCTCGGCGCCGGCCGCTGGTAATCGGCCGGCGAGCGCAGGAACGCCACCGAGGCGAGATAGAGCACATAGCCGGCGGCGTTCACCGCGAAGGCGAGCGCCGTGCCGTGATGCAGGATGAGCCAGCCGGCCAGCGCGGGCCCGGCGAAGATGGCGATCTGGGTATAGGCGCTGTTGACGGCTATGGCTGAGGCCAGGCGTTCGCGTGCGACGAAGCGCGGCAGCATGCCGTAGGTGGCCGGCACGCTGAAGGAATGGATGGCGCCGTGCAGGAAGACCAGCACCGCCAACGGCCAGATCGTGAGCCAGCCGCCATAGGCGAGCACGGCGAGGGCCGCCGCCTGCAGCAGTGCCAGCACATAGGTGATGACGACGATGCTGAGCCGGTCGTGCCGGTCGGCCAGCGCGCTGCCGAGCGGCACCAGCAGCACGTTGGGCGCGATGTCGAGCACCGCGATGATGGCGAGCCAGGTGGTGGAGTGAGTAAGCTGCCACGCGGTCCACGACACCGCCACCACCTGCATGAAAAAGGCGATCCAGGAGGTGACCGAACCGATTGTATAGACGCGGAAATTGCGATCGGCGAGGGCCGCGCCGATGCCGCCCAGGATCGGCTTCATCTTGGATTGCGCCGGGTCATCGCGGCCGGCGGAAGCGGCGGGCGGTCTCGACCGCGGCCAGCATGGCGCAGCCAAGCGCGAAGGGCATGAGATGGTAGATGGCGCGGAACGCGATCAGCGCTGCCAGCACATGCGCCAGCTGCGCGTGCGGCGGATGGATCAGAAGCAGGATCGTCGCCTCGAACACGCCGAGCCCGGCCGGCACGTGGCTCCACAGGCCGAGCGTCGCGGCGATGACGTAACAGGCGAGGATCTGCACATAGCCGATGTCCAGCCCCGCCGGCAGCAGCAGGTCCAGCGTCGCGGCGACGAACAGCAGGTCGATGACGGAGCACAGCACCTGCAGGGCCAGCGTGCGCGGCGGTGCCACCGCCAGGTTGAAGCGCAGCGCCAGCCGGTGCCGGCGCAGGAGGGTGACCAGGGCGAAGACGCCGAGCGCGGCAAGCATCACCAGCAGCGCCGCCAGCCGCAGCCCGGCGACCGGCAGGTGCGTGGCCTTGGCGGCCAGTACGGGCTCGAGCAGCGTGGACAATCCGACCAGCAGCGAATCCGCCAGCCCGAAGCTGACGCTGAACGAGGCCTGCACGCTGAGGATCGCGGTCAGGGCCAGGCCGCTTGCCAGGAAATACCGCGCCCGCAGCGCGCCGCCGACCAGGATGGCAAATCCGGTGACATGGGCGATCGACTGCGCGATGAAGGACCCCGCCGCGGCGCGTGGCAGGCTCAAGGCCGCCGAAGCGCGCTTCAGCGCCAGGTAGTCCTGCAGGATGAACGCCGCGAAGCTGCCGATGGTGGTGCAGATTGCCGCCCCCGCCGCGGACAGCGGGACGGCATGGAGCGCGCCGCCGATATCGCCCAGCGAGACCGTCTGGCTGACGCGATAGAGGTTCCATCCCGCCAGGCTGCAAAGCAGCAGCGTTGCGGCGAGGGGGATGAACCGGCGGGCGGTTTCGAAGACGCGGTCGGATGCGAGGAGGGCCATGCCGCGCCATTTAGCGGAAGCGCCGCGCGCCCGGCAAGGGGCAGGGAGATGCGCCGGGGGCGATGTGCGCTTGATGCGGCGAACGGCGGCACCCCCTCCCGCGGGTGGGGAGGGGGCGCCTTGCGGGGAACGCGGGACTACAGGGAATTGCCGGCGTCGGTCGGGATCAGCTCTTGACCGCTGGGGTGACGCCGATCAGCTTCAGGCCGTCTTCCAGCTTCTTGATGCCTTCGGTCGCCTTGTTCTCGGCGCAGAGCGTCTTGCCCTCGTCGCGCATCTTGGCGGCGTCCTTGTAGGACTTCATCGTCTTGTGGCTGGCCTCTTCCTTCTTGAACTGCTGCTCCAGCGCGGTGCACTGCTCGGCCGGCGTCGCCGCCGCGACATGCATCGTCGTCGGCTTGGCCGGGGTGACGTAAGGCGTGCCGCCGTTGACGTTGCTGGCGGCGAAGGCGATCGGAGCGCCGAGCATCAGCATGGTGGTGGCGGCGATCAGGGTCTTGTTCATCATCATCTCCATCGAAACGACATCTTGTGAGCTGCCGCGCTTTCCGCGGTCGGCGTCGGCGTGGATGTCGGAACGCGTCGGCGAGGGGAAATTTCGCAGCCTCGTGTAACGGCCGCATGTCGCGCCGGCGGGGATTCAGCAACAAGGCGTTTCGGCTGGCCAAGGCGTTACAATCCGTCACCGATTTCCCGCGCAGGGTCCGTCATCCGTGATCGTTCGCCGGCTGGCGGAAACGACGAACCCCCTCCGGCGGCGCCGGAGGGGGCGGGCTTGTCAGTTTCGCGTGGGATTCGGTGCGGCCGTGCCGGCATCAGCCTTTCACCGGCGAGACGCCCATCAGCTTCAGGCCGTCCTGGATCTTCCGCATGCCTTCCTGGTGCTTGTGCACCTTGCACAGCGCCATGCCGTCCTGGTACAGCGTCTGCGCCTGGGCCAGTTCCGCGGCCGATTTGTGGTTGGCCAGCTCCCTGGTGAACTGCTCCTCCAGGGCGGTGCAATGTTCCTCCGGCGTCATCTCCGCGAGCAGTTCGCTGCCTGCGGCCGGCCGGAGCGTGTTGGCGCTGTTGGCGGCGAAAGCGATCGGCGCGCCGAACACCAGCAGGGTGCTGGCGGCGATCAGGGTCCGTTTCATGACAATCTCCTTCGAAGCGACATCAGGGTGAGCTTGCAACGCGCGGGGCGTGCAGCGTCGGCGTGGATGTCGATGCGCGTCGGCGAAGGGGATCGTTTCAGCCGACGGTAACGGCACGATGTCGCGCGCAGCCGATCTTGCAACAGACGACTATGCGGACGGCCATTGTTACCGACCGTCACAGGATACCGATCTGGACTTGCGGCGGCGCAGCAGCAGCAACGCGAGCAGGGCCAGCGCCATGGCCAGCGCCATCGCCGCCCAGGCCTCGTTGACCGCCGCGACCAGCCCGGCGCGCTCCACCAGCGGCCGGGCGAATTCCTGGGTGTCGGCATCGATCTCGCCCAGCGGCACGCCCTTGAAGCGGTCGGTCGGCAGCCCGACGAACAGCGCGGTCGCCGCGTCGCCGGCTTTCAGCCGCTCCACGATCGCCGTGACATGCGCCGGCGCCCGTACCCAGATGATGGTGTCGATGACCGCGATGCCGATCGCCCCGCCCAGGTTGCGCATCAGGTTGAACAGGCCGCTGGCGTCGGGGATCAGCTCCGGCGCCAGGTGCCCGAGCGCCAGGCGCGTCGGCGGCAGCAGGCAGAGCATGATGGCGCAGCCGCGGATCACCTGCGGCCAGAACATCTGCGCGAAATCCGTCTCCCAGGTCTGGAAATAACTGCAGGCGAGGCCGATGCCAAACAGCGCGAAGCCCGCGGCGGAGAGCAGGCGCGCGTCGACGCGGCGCTCCAGCGCCACGGCGACGGGCGCCATCAGCAGTTGCGCGACGCCGGTCACCAGCATCACCTCGCCGATCTC
>JBGAGP010000115.1:0-14968 GCA_044226685.1 Dongiaceae bacterium | reverse complement strand
TAAGCGCCAAAGCCGAATCCATCTATGATGTTGGCCTAGCTTGTCCTCCGCAGCACCGCGACGATATAGCGGCAGGGCGCGGCGCCGGGGTTCTCGAACCGGCAATCGGCCGGCGGTCCGAGGCGGCAGCAATCGCCGGGGCCAAGGTCATCGGTCGCGGTCCCTTGCGTGAAGCGGAGCTTGCCGCTCAGCACGACGATCTGCTGATCCTCGATCATGGCGAAGGATGCGGCGGGATAGCCAACCGCGGCGCCGGCTGGCAGTTCGCCCGACACCAATTCCAGCGGCGTGGCGCCTCCCGGTGGGGTCAATGACCGCCGTTCGAACTCCGTCTCCGGATCCCGCCATGCCTGCTGGGCACGCCGACGATGCAGGGCAAGGCCAACCTGCCCCTGCTCCGCCCGCGCCAGCAATTGCGACAAGGTCAGGCCGAATGCCGCGGACAGGCGGCCGAGCAGTGCCGCCGTCGGCGCGCTTTCCTGGCGCTCGACCTTGCTGATCATGGCGCGCGAGACGCCGGAGCGCTGCGCCAGCTCCTCGAGGCTCCAGGCGCGGCTCTCCCGCTCGGCGCGGACGCGCTGCGCGATCCGGGCATCCAGCGAATCTTCTATGATCGTATCCATATATCCACTATAGTAGATTTTTCAGAAACGGCAAGGCGACCATGACCATCCGCATCCGGAGCGCCGAGGCGGCGGATATTCCCGCCATGCTCGCGATCTACAACGAGGTGATCGCCAACACCACAGCGATCTACAGCTACGAACCGCGCAGCCTGGAAGCGCACGCCGCCTGGCTCGAAACCAAGCGCGCCGAAAGCTGGCCGGTGCTGGCGGCAGAGGACGACGGCACGCTGGTCGGCTATGGCAGTTACGGTCCGTTCCGTCCCTGGCCCGCCTATCTGCATTCGGTCGAGAACTCGATCTATGTCGCCGCGCACCGGCGCGGCGCCGGGATCGGCTCGGTCCTGCTGCCGGCCCTCGTCGCCTCGGCCGCCCAGCGCGGCTTCCACACCATGCTGGCAGGAATCGATGCCGCCAACGAGACTAGCCTGCGTCTGCACACGAAGTTCGGCTTCCGCAAGGTCGCGCAGTTCCACGAGGTCGGCTGGAAGTTCGACCGCTGGCTCGACCTCGTGTTCCTGCAGCGCATGTTGCGGGACGCGGCCTGACGGCCCCTGCGACGCCCGCCAAATACAGACACTCCGCGGAATCGCGCGCGTCTCTTTTTTGAAATCCATTTGACTTAATATTTTTACCGGTGCTAGCGTGACGGCACAGGGAGAAAAGAAGGTCGAAAATGGCCTTGAAGGGGACCAATCAGGAATACGGCCGGCCGTACAACCGGCGGATCGTCCTCGAGACGATCCGGCTGCACGGCCCCATCGCGCGCGGCGACATCGCCAAGCGCGTCGGCCTGACCGTCCAGACCGTCTCCACCATCATCCGCGAGCTGGAGCTGCAGGGCTTCGTGCTCGGCGCGCGCGAGGCGCCGAAGGGCCGCGGCTATCCGGCGACGTCGCTGAACATCAACCCCGAGGGCGGCTTCGCCATCGGCGTGCACGTGACGCCGCTGGGCCTGGAGGCGGCGCTGATCAACCTGGCCGGCGAGGTGATCGGCCGGCGCAAGCGCGAGCTGTCGCATCTGGCGCCCGACACGGCCTTCCGCGAGATCGGCAAGCTGGTCGGCAGCCTGCGCAAGCTGAAGCCGCAGGGCCGCATGCTCGGCATCGGCCTCGCCATGCCCGGCCCGTTCGACGTCGAAGCCATGAGCTTCGTCGGCCCCACCACGCTGGAAGGGTGGAAAGGCGTGCCGGTGCGCGAGCGCTTGGCCAAGGCCGCCGACCTGCCCGCCTTCATCGAGGTCGACCTCGCCGCCGCAGCGCTGGGCGAGCGGCTCTACGGCATCGGCCGGGATTTGCGCGAGTTCTACTACCTTTATTTCGGCGTCGGCCTCGGCGGCTGCATGGTGCATGACGGCGCGCCCCTGCGCGGCGCCCATAGCAATGCCGGCGAGATCGGACACCTGCCCCTGATGCCGGGCGGCGAGCCCTGCCCCTGCGGCAACCGCGGCTGCCTGGAGCGTTACCTGTCGCTGGAGGCGCTGGAGCGGCGGGCGAGGAAGATCGGCCGCGCCGGCTGGGTGAAGGAGGCCGCACCCCTGTTCCGGAGCGCCATCGTCACCATCGAGAACCTGTTCGATCCCGAGACCATCGTCATCGGCGGTCTGGCCGAGCATGAACTGCTCACCGACCTGCTGACGGCCGCATCGCCGCTGCCCCATTCGGTGGCGGAACGGACCGGCCGCGCGGCGCCGCGTGTCACGCTCTCCGCGAGCGGCCCCGACGCGGTGCTGCGCGGCGCGGCCGCGCTCGCCGTCTCCGGCGTGCTGTCGCCGCGCTTCGGCGTGCTGTTCGCCGGCGACGAGGAGCGCGCGTCGCGCGATCCGATGATGACCAACCGGACGGAGGCGGCATGACCGAGGCGACTTCCCTGCTCCGGCTCGAGGAGATCACCAAGAATTTCGGCGCCATCGAGGCCCTGCGCGGCATCAGCTTCGAGATCAACCGCGGCGAGGTGGTGGCGCTGCTCGGCGACAACGGCGCCGGCAAGTCGACCCTGGTGAAGATCATCTCGGGCGGAATGCAGCAGAGCGGCGGCAAGGTGATCTTCGAGGGCGTCGAGCGCAACTTCACCTCGCCCGCCGAGGCCAAGGCGGCCGGCATCGAGACCGTCTACCAGGACCTGTCGCTCTGCACCAATGTCGACGTGGTGGCCAATTTCTTCATGGGCCGCGAGATCGTGAAGCGCTGGTTCGGCATCCCGATCCTGCAGGAGGCCGAGATGGAGGCCGCCGTCGCCAAGGCGATGGCCAATGCCGGCACCAGGATCCCCTCGCTGCGCACCAACGTGGAGCACCTGTCCGGCGGCCAGCGCCAGGCGATCGAGCTCAACCGCTTCGTCCATTGGGGCGGCAAGCTGGTGCTGCTGGACGAGCCCTTCGCCGCCCTCGGCGTCGAGCAGACCCGGCGCGGCCTCGAGATGATCAAGCGCATCGCCGCCCAGGGCATCGGCGTCGTCATCATCACCCACATCATGGCCCAGGCCTTCCAGGTGGCCGACCGCATCGTGGTCATCCGCCAGGGCAAGGTCGCGGGCAATGTCATGCGCACGCAAACCTCTCCGGACGAGGTCGTCCAGATGATCACCGGCGGGGCCATCAATGGCGAGGCCATGCCGGCCGATGCCCAAGAAACCACAACGAGCCTGCAACAACACTAACGGACAGAGGAGAAGCACGATGAAGCGTCTGATGCGTACTCTGATCGGCGCCGCCGCCATGGTCGGCACGGCGCTGGCGTCGCCCGCCTGGGCGGAGTCGAAGGGCAAGATCTACTACATGGTTCCGACCTTGCTGGACGAATTCCAGACCGAATCGGTCTCGGCCATCGAGAAGTTCCTGAAGGATGTCGGCTATGAGCCGGTGACGCTCAATGCCGACAACAAGACCGACCTGCAGCAGAGCCAGATGAACGACGTCATCAACCTGAAGCCGAAGGCGATCGTGCTTGCCGCCGTCGACTTCAACGCGCTGCAGCCCTCGATCGAGAAGGCCCGCGCCGCGGGCATTCCGGTGATGATCTTCGACCGCCAGATCACCGCCACCCCGACCGACTTCACCTCGGTCGCCGGCACGGTGGAGATCGGCTATGTCGCGGCGGGCGAGATCGAGCGCCTGCTGAAGGAGAAGAACGGCGCGGTGAAGGGCAAGGTGTTGCAGGTGCTGGGCGATCCGTCGGATCCCTACACCCTCGACATCCAGAAGGGCTTCGAGGAGAAGATGGCGGCCTTCCCGGACGTCAAGATCATCTCGCTGCCCGCCATGCAGTGGGAGGCCTCCAACGCCGGCACCATCGTCGCCGACCAGTTGCTGGCCAACCCGGACATCGACCTGATCTTCGTGCATGCGGCACATCTGGCCGTCGCCGCCGTGGCGTCGCTGGAAGCCAAGGGCAAGAAGCCGGGCGACGTGCTGCTGGTGTCGTCCAACGGCGCGCCGGTCGGCCTGGACCTGATCCGCAAGGGTTGGGAGCAGGTCGAGGTCGAGCAGCCGCTCTACGCCCAGGCTGCGGCCATCGCCATGTTCGCCGACAAGGTGGCGAACAAGCAGGAGATCAAGCCTGGCACCTACAAGGTCCTCGGCCTGGATTCGACGCTCACCATCGAATCCTGGGGTCCGAACCTGAAGATCCCGGGCGCGGCCATCACCAAGGACAATGTCGATGAGCCGCGTTTCTGGGGCAACATGAAGGCCCCGACCGACCCGATCACGCCGGTCGAGTAAGTCACCCCGCAAGCCCCCGGGACATCACGTCCCGGGGGTGATTTTCCGGAGCCGCAATCAATGATCTCCAAGGACCGCCGCGCCCTGATCGAGTTCCTGCTCGACAACCTGGTCTGGCTGATGCTCATCATCGTGCTCGCAGTCTTTTCGGCGACCATCCCCAATTTCTTCCAGCCCGGCATCTTCGCGAATATCGTCGAACAATCGACCTTCGTCGGCGTCATGGCAATCGGCCTCGCCATCGTCATCATCGCCGGCAACATGGACCTGTCGGTCGAATCCATCGCGGCGCTGACCGCCATGGTGACCGGCATCCTGTTCTGCTCGCACGGCATCGGCCTCGGCTACACCTTGACGCCGGAATGGCTGGTGCTCCCGGTTTCCCTGCTACTCTCCATCGGCATCGGCGGCCTCCTCGGCGCCACCAATGGCTGGCTTGTGGTGCGGCTCAAGATGAATGCCTTCATTGTCACCCTCGCCTCCTATATCTGGGTGCGCGGCCTGGTGGTGGCGATTTCCGGCGGCCGCTCGGCGCAGGACCTCGACCCGTCGCTGCGTGTCATGGGGATCAAGACGTTGAGCGACCTTCCTCTGATGGGTTGGATTCCGTTTGAGACCGTACGGCAAATCCCGCTGATCGCCTGGGTGGCAATCGCCTGCTTCGCCCTGTTCACCTTCATCATGGGCAAGACCCCGTTCGGCCGGCACGTGACCATGATCGGCGGCAATCCGGTGGCGCCGTTCCGGGCCGGTATCAAGGTCGACAAACTGGTCTTCATCACCTTCATCCTGGCGGGCGCCATTTCCGGCGTCGCCGGCTGGCTGCTCGCCATCCGCACCTCGGGCGCCACCGCCAATCTCGGCGTCGGCATGCTGTTCAACGCCTTCGCCGCGGTGGTGATCGGCGGCGTCAGCCTGAAGGGCGGCATCGGCCGCCTGCCGGGCGTCTATGCCGGCGTGCTGCTGCTGTCCTCGATCCACACCGCGATCAACCTGATGGGCCTGCCGGCGCATTACACGCAGATGATCCTGGGCGCCCTGGTGCTGGCCGCCGTGCTGATCGACACGGTCAAGCTGCAGATCCGGCAGCGGCTGGCGTAGGGAGGCACGCATGACCGGACGCCTGCAGGACCGTGTTGCCCTTGTCATCGGCGCCGCGCGCGGCATCGGCGAAGGCATCGCCGCGCGCTTCATCGAAGAAGGCGCCAGGCTCGTCATCGCCGATGCCGAGGTCGAAGCCGGCAAGGCGACCGCCGCGCGGTTGCGGGGCCACTTCGTCGCCGTCGACATCAGCCGCAAGGCGGACGCCGAGCACGCCGTTGCCGAGACGCTCGCCGCCTTTGGCCAGCTCGATATCCTGGTGCAGAATGCCGGCATCTATCCCTGGACCCTGATCGAGAACACCGACCCGGACGAGTGGGACAAGGTGCTGGCGGTCAACCTCAAGGGCACCTTCCTCGCCGCCCAGGCGGCCCTACCGCACATGAAGGCGCGCAAATCCGGCCGGATGATCTTCACCTCGTCGATCACCGGGCCACGCGTCACCAGCCCGGGCCACGGCCACTACTCCGCCAGCAAAGCCGGTATCAACGGCTTCATCAAGGCGGCGGCGCTGGAATTCTCCGGCTACGGCATCACGGTGAACGGCATCGAGCCCGGCAACATCCTGACCGAAGGCATGCAGGCGCAGCGCAGCGCCGCCTTCATCAAGAGCATGGAGGACGCGGTGCCGCTGGGCCGCCTCGGCACGCCGCGCGACATCGCCAATGCCGCGCTGTTCCTCGCCTCCGACGACGCCTCCTACATCACCGGCACCACCATCATCGTCGATGGCGGCCAGACCTTGCCCGAAGGCAAGGATTTCCGCCTCACCCCCGACTGACCGCGCGATGGCGACCGGATCAACGCCTTTCGCGGAGGAAACGCTCGACGTCGGCGCGGCGCGGCAAGGGCTGCACTGCGCCATAGCCGAGGGTGGACAAGGCCGCCGCCGCGTTGGCGAAGCGCGCGGCATCCGCCGCGTCCCGGCCGGCGACGAGCTCCGCCAGGAAGGCGCCGGTGAAGGCATCGCCCGCGCCCGTCGCATCGACGGCGTCGACGGGAAACCCGGCGATGGTCTCGTGGCCCTCCGCGCGCGCGAGATAGACGCCGGCCTTGCCCAGGGTCACCACCACGATACGGCAGCCGAGCCCGAGGAAATGCACGGCGATGCGCGCCGGATCGTCGAGGCCCAGCAGGGCCGCGGAATCTTCCAGCGACGTCTTCAGGAAGTCGGCCTGCCGCGCCGTGCGCTCGACCACCGGCCGCGCCTCTTCGGCCGTCCACAACCGCGTGCGCAGATTGGTGTCGTAGGACAGCTTCACGCCCGCCCGGCGCGCCACGCCAAGGGCATGATCGACCGCCTCGCGCGCTGCCATGCTGATGGCCTGGCTGATCCCCGAGACGTGCAGGTAGCGGGCGCTGCCGATCATGCCTTCCGGTATGTCGGCCGCGGTCAGCAGGCTCGCCGCCGAGCCCTTCCGGTAGTAGGTGAAATGGTGGCCATCCGCTCCGTGAGTGACGAGATAGAGGCCGGTCGGCGCGCTGGCGTGGCGCGACAGGGCGGACACGTCGACCGCCTCGGCCCGCAGCAGCGCCTCGAGCGCGTCGCCGAAGGGATCGTCGCCGAGCTTGCTCACCATCGCCGACGCTGCGCCGAGCCGCGCCGCCGCGATGGCCACGTTCATGGTGTCGCCGCCGAACCCCGGCAGGAAGCGGCCATCCGCCTGCTGGTTCAGTTCGTAAAGCGGCTCGCCGATGCTGACGATCTCGACCGACATGCAATTGCCCCGACTGGTGCGATGGTGCCGCCATGCTTGAAGGGCGGCGCGCATCCGGTCAAGGCCGGGTTGCGTCGCGAGGAGGAAATATGACCGAGAGGCAAGGCCGTCTCCAGGATCGTGTCGCGGTGGTGACCGGGGCCGCCCGGGGAATCGGCCTGGGCGCGGCGCGCAAGCTCGCCGGCGAAGGCGCCAGGGTGCTGCTGAGCGATGTCGACGCCGAAGAACTGCACAAGGCCGAACAGGCCTTGCTGAAGGAAGGGTTGCGCGTGGCGGCGACCATCGCCGACGTCGCCGACCCGGCCAGCATCGCCCGCATGATCGACCAGGCCGTCAGAGCCTGGGGCCGCCTCGACATCCTGGTCAGCAACGCCGCCATCGTCGACGACGCGGCCATCGCCGACATCACGCCGGAGCGCTGGCACAAGGTCATGGCGGTCAATCTCGACAGCGTGCTGTTCGGCGCCAAGGCCGCCCTGCCGCATCTGCGCCAGAGCCCCTCGCCCAGCATCATCAACATCGCCTCGATCCAGGGCATCCGCGGCCAGGCCAACGCGATGGCCTATGCCTCGGCCAAGGGCGCGGTGGTCAACCTGACGCGCTGCATGGCGGTGGATTTCTACGGCCGTCTGCCCCTGCGCCGGCCTGGCACAGTCGACGACGTCGCCGGCCCGATCCTGTTCCTCGCCAGCGACGACAGCCGCTATATGACCGGGCAAGTGCTCGTCGTCGATGGCGGCATTACCAGCACGTACTAGCCAGGCCGGCATGACTGCAAAGACCAAGAGAGCAAGATCGCCAGCACGCAAGCCCGTCGCCCGCCGCGCCCCGCGGGCGGCACCCGACGCGGAGATCATGCGCGCGATCATCGCGGCCGGCGCCGTGTCCGCCGCCGAACTGGCCCGCGCCACGGGCCAGCCGCAACGCCAACTATCAAGCGCCATCCGCGGCTTGACCGAACGGGGTTGGATCGTCGCAACCGGCCGGCGCAATGCCGCCCGCAGGGTCGCGCCATTTGCCGGTACCACCTTCGTCCTCGGCTGCGATCTCGGCGGCAGCAAGCTGCACGTCGCCGTCGCCGATCTGACCGGAGCGCTGGTCGCCCAGGCGATCGAGCAGACGGACCAGGATTCGGGTCGCGCCGTTCTGGCGCAGATCCGGCGTCTGACCGGGGAGGTACTGCGCCAGGCCGGAATCGACCGCAGGCGCGTCCTCGGGGCGACCCTCGGCATGCCGGGCGTTATCGATCCCACCAATGGCGCGCTTTCGCTCAGTCCCAACATCCCCGATTTCGGCAAGGCCAACGTCGTCGCGGCGATGAGCCGCGCCTTCGGCTGCCCGGTCCGCATCGAGAACGACGTCAACCTCGCCGTCATCGGCGAGCATTGGCGCGGCGCCGGCCGCGGCTGCGGGAACCTGGCATTCATCGCGCTCGGAACCGGCATCGGCATGGGCCTGCTCTGCGACGGCCGCCTGGTGCGGGGCGCCCATGGCGCCGCCGCCGAGATCGCGTATCTGCCGATGGGCGGCGACCCCTTCGCACCGGGGAATGTCACCGCCGGCACCTTCGAATCCGTGGTCGGCACCGCCGGCATTCTGCAGCGCTACGCGGCGGCTGGTGGCGGCGCAGCGACGGGCGTGCGCGCCATTCTGGCGGCGGCGAAGCTGGGCGACAGCACGGCGATCCGGGTGATCGACGACACCGCGCGCTGGACGGCGCTCGGCATCGCCGCCGTCGTCGCCCTGGTCGACCCGGAGTTGGTCGTGCTCGGCGGCGGTATCGGCACCCAACCGGACTTCGTGGCCCAGGTGGAACGGTATCTGAAGACCTGCGTGGCGCGACCGGTGCCGGTCGCGATCTGCGTCCTCGGCAACCAGGCGACGCTGCTGGGCGCCATCGCCACCGCGATCGCCGACCTGCCGGATAGCCTCTTCGCCGGGAAGGCCACAAAACCCGCCGCAGGTCCACGACGCAATCGGGAGGCGGCATGATCAAGCTACGACGTTTCGACCGGCGCGAAGACGTGACGGCGGCCGCCGCGGGCGCAATCTGCGCGCTGCTGGCCGGGAAACCGGAAGCGGTCATCGGCCTGGCGACGGGACGGACGCAGGAACCGCTCTTCGCCGAATTGCTGCGCCGCCATCGCCGCGGGGAGGTGTCGTTCCGGCAGGCGCGCTTTTTTCATCTCGACGAATACTGGCGGCTTCCCGCGTCCTCGCCGCAATCCATGAGCCACACCCTGCGATCCTTGTTCGTCGGCGCCACCGATCTGCCGCCGGAGCAGTTCACGTGCGTGAACGGAATGGCGCCCGACCCGGCAGCCGAGGCCGCGCGCTATGAAGCGGCGATCCGCCAAGCCGGCGGCATCGATCTCCAATTGCTGGGCATGGGCACTAACGGGCATATCGGTTTCAATGAGCCTGGCTCGCCGCACGATTCCCGGATGCGGCTGGTCACGCTGACGGACGAGACGCGGCACCAGAACCGCGATTTCTTTCCGCCGGACGCGGTCGTGCCGGAGCAGGCCCTGACCATGGGCATCGCGACCATCCTGGAGGCGAAGTCGATCCTGGTGCTGGTGACCGGCGCCTCCAAGCGCGCGGCATTGCAGGCGGCGGTCGAAGGGACCATAAGTGCTGCGTGTCCCGCCTCGGCCCTGCGGCACCACTCCGATTGCACGCTGCTCTGCGATGCCGAGGCCGTCAGCAGTTTGAAAGGAATGTAGAGCCATGAGCGCGGAACAGAGACTGAAGGAACGCGGCATCGTCCTGCCCGACCTGCCCTCGCCCAAGGGCACCTATGTACCGGCCAATCTGCACAACGGAATCCTCTATTTGTCCGGGCAGGGTCCGTTGCTGGAGAACGGTGAATTCGCCTGTGGCCTCGTCGGCAAGGATTTCACCATCGAGCAGGCCTACCAGCATGCGCGCCGGACCGGGCTGGTGCTGCTGGCGGCCGCCCGCGCCGCCTTGGGTTCGCTGGACCGGGTCGAGAAGGTGCTGAACGTGCTTGGCATGGTGAATGCCGTGCCGGGGTTCGGCGACCACCCGAAAGTGATCAACGGCTGTTCCGACCTGATGGTCGAGGTGTTCGGCGAGGCCGGGCGCCATGCCCGCGCCGCGGTCGGCATGGGCACCCTGCCGATGAACATCTCGGTCGAGATCACCGCCATCATGGCGGTCAGAGCCTGAGGGACGCCGCCGGAGCCGCCATGAACCTCTACGAGAAGCGCGGGCTGCGCACGCTGATCAACGCCAAGGGCACGGCGACCCGGCTGTCCGGCGGCATCATGCGGCCGGAGGTGACGGCGGCGATGGCGGAAGCGGCGAAGTATTGCGTCGACATGGCGGAGTTGCAGGCCCACGCGTCGCAGGTGATCGCCCGCGAGACCGGCGCCGAGGCCGGCTACGTGACCTCGGGCGCCGCCGCCGGATTGCTGCTGGCGACGGCGGCCTGCGTCGCCGGGCTGGAACCGTCGAAGATGGCCCGCCTGCCCGACACCACGGGCATGAAGAACGAAGTCGTCATCGTCCGCAGCCAGCGGAACTTCTACGATCACGCCATCCGCACGGCAGGGGTGAAACTGGTCGAGGTCGGCCTGCCCGACCGCTTCGCCGGCGCCGGGGTGCGCGACGCGGAAGCCTGGGAGATCGCCGACGCCATTACCGAGCGTACGGCGGCAATCCACTACGTGATCGACCGCTATGCGCGGCCGAGCCTGGACGAAGTTGTCCGGGTGGCCCACGACGCCGGCGTGCCGGTCTTCGTCGACGCCGCGGCGCAGCTGCCGCCGCAGGCCAATCTGCGCCGCTTCATCGCCGCGGGCGCCGATCTGGTGGCGTTTTCCGGCGGCAAGGCGATCGGCGGCCCGCAGGCGACGGGCATCCTCTGCGGCAGGCGCGACCTGATCATGTCGGCGGCGCTGCAGCAGCTCGACCTCGACATCTTCTGGGAACAATGGGCGCCGCCGCCCAGCCTGATCGACAAGGGCCGGCTCAAGGGCGTGCCCCAGCACGGCATCGGCCGCCCCTGCAAGGTCGGCAAGGAAGACGTCATCGGCCTGCTGACCGCTCTCGAGCTGTTCGTCGCCGAGGGTGACGCGGCGCGTCACCGGCGCTGGCTGGCGGCAATGCAAAGCCTCGCCACGGGCCTTGGGGCGCTGCCGGGCGTCACGGTCGCCCTGACCGGCGCCGACAGCACGGACGCGGTTCCCGGGCTGGAGCTGGCGCTCGGCAAGGGCGCCAGGCTCACCGCGCTGGAGCTGGTCATCGCACTGCAGAACGGCGACCCGGCGATCCAGGTCGATCCGACCCATTGCGATCGCGGCATCGTCGGCGTAAATCCCATCTGCCTGCAGGATGGCGAAACGGAGATCGTGGCACGCGCCATGCGGCTGGCGCTCGCCTGAGGGGGCGTCCATGGATGACACCGCGTACGGCACGCGAAACAAGCGAGGCGACTGGAAACCCAGCCGGCTGATCGAATATCCGCCGGTCGTCGTCTGGCCGCCGCGCCCGGCCGGCTTCGTCAAATGGCTGCTCGGCTATCCGGGCTACGTCCTGCCCTGGAACCTGGTCTACGCGATCCTGGCCGTGCTGATCTGGCGCTACGCGACGCCAGCGCTGGATACCATGCGCGACTTCGCCCCCGGCTGGGTCGCCTTCCTGCTGCTGCGCAACTTGGTGCTGATCCTCGTCTTCTTCGGCGGCATGCACCTCTGGCTCTACACGTGGAAGCGCCAGGGCACGCAGTTCAAATACAATGGCCGCTGGCAGGACGGGAATGGCGGCGCCTTCTTGTTCCGCGACCAGACCATCGACAACATGATCTGGAGCCTGGCCAGCGGCCTGCCGATCTGGACCGCCTATGAGGCGGTGACGCTCTGGGCCTTTGCCAATGGCTACATCCCGTTCGTCAGCTGGGAAGCGCACCCCGTCTATTTCGTCGCCCTGCTGCTGTTCATCCCGTTGTTCCGCGAGGTGCATTTCTACCTGGTGCACCGGCTGATCCACTGGCCGCCGCTCTATCGCGCGGTGCACCGCCTGCATCACCTGAACGTCAATCCGGGGCCGTGGTCGGGCCTCGCCATGCATCCGGTCGAGCACCTGCTCTATTTCTCCGGCATCCTGCTGCATTGGGTGGTGCCGTCGCACCCGGTGCACGCGCTGTTCCACCTGCTGCATGCGGGATTGTCGCCGGCACCGGTTCATACCGGCTTCGACCGCATCAAGCTCGGCAGCGAGCACAGCTTCGACACCGAAGGCTATGCCCACTACCTCCATCACAAGTATTTCGAATGCAACTACGCCGATGGCGCGCTGCCGATCGACAAGTGGTTCGGCACCTTCCATGACGGCTCGGAGGAAGCGCAGGAGGCCATGAACCGGCGTTTCATGGCCCGCGCCAGGAAACAGGGCGCCTGAGGAAAGGTCAGCCGGTGGGCGCTTCCGCCCGGATGAGGCCGGCGGCCTTCAGCTCCTTCCACAACGCCTTCGGCACCTTCGTGTTGAGGTAGTCGACGTTGGACTTGATCTCCGCGGCCGCCGCCGCCCCAGGGATGACCGACACCACCTGCTTGTGGAAGAACGGGAAGTGCAGCGCCGCCACTGGCAGCTTGACCTTGTGCCGGCGGCAGACCGCCTCGATCGCCGCCACCCGCTCCAGGACCGCCTTGGGCGCGCTGGAATAGTTGTAGTTGACGCCCTTCTTCGCGCCACGCGCCAGGATGCCGGAATTGTACGGACCGCCCAGCACGATGCCGATGCCGCGCTGCGCGCACAGCGGCAGTAAGCTGTCGATCGATTCCTGCTCGAGCAGCGTGTAGCGGCCGGCCAGCAGGAACAGGTCGAAATCGCCGCGCTTGGCCAGGATCTCGCAGACCGGCCATTCGTTCACCCCGGCGCCGAAGGCCTTGATCACCTTCTCGTCGCGCAGCTTCAGCAGCGCGCGGTAGCCGCCCTTCATCAGCTCCTCGACCCTGGCGTCGCGCGCGGCCTCGCTGCCGTGGTTGAAGACGTCGATGTCGTGCACGAACAGGATCTCGACGGAATCGAGGCCGAGCCGTTCCAGCGACGCCTCGAAGGAACGCATGACCCCGTCATAGCCGTAATCGTAGACCTCGCGCCGCGACGGGGTCGCGAAGAACTTGCCGATGCCGGTGCGCTGCTTCGGGTCACAGGCCTGTAGCAGCCGCCCGACCTTGGTCGAGACGATGTAGTCCGACCGCTTCTTGCTCCGCAGGAAGTGGTTGATCCGGGTTTCCGACAACCCCAACCCGTAGAGCGGCGCGGTGTCGAAATAGCGCATGCCGGATTTCCACGCCGCCTCCAGCGTGTCCTGCGCCTGCTCCTCGCTGATCGCCTTGTAGAGGTTGCCGAGCGGGGCCGAACCGAATCCGAGCCTGGTGAAGCGGATCTTGGCGCCCGACGGCGCGGTGAATGTCGTTGTCTTCACGCTGGCCCTCTTTTTCTGTCGCCGCTATCATTCCAAGGAGACGGCGCGGCGACAAGCCCCCTCGCGACGAACAAGAAACCACGGTCTGGGACGGAAACGGAGAAGCCAGAATGCTGAAAAACATCGACCCGCTGCTCAACGCGGATGTCCTCCATGCGCTCCGCGCCATGGGCCACGGCGACGAGCTGGTCGTCTCCGACACCAATTTTCCGTCCGATTCCGTCGCCCGTGACACCAAGATCGGTCGGCTGCTCTCGATCGCCAACGTCACCGCCGCCGATGCCGTCCGCGCCATCCTGTCGGTCATGCCGCTGGACAGCTTCGTCGATCACCCGGCGCTGCGCATGGAGATCGTCGGCAAGCCGAAGGAGATCCCCGAGGTGCAGCGCGAGGTGCAGAAGGTGATCAACAAGGCTGAGGGAAAAACCCTCACCATGGGCACGATCGAGCGCATGGCCTTCTACGAACGCGCGCGCAAGGCCTATTGCGTCATCACCACGGGTGAGCGCCGGTTCTATGGCTGCTTCATCCTGAAAAAGGGCGTCATCGGGCCCGGGGCCTAGCGGAACAGGGCGCGCGACATGGGCAAAGTTACCATCCTCGGCATTTTCGTGGCCGACCTGGCGTTCCGCGCGCCGCGCCCGCCGCAGATGGGCGAAACCATCATCGGCTCAGATTTCAAGATGGGCCCGGGCGGCAAGGGCTCCAACCAGGCCGTTGCCGCGGCGCGGGCCGGCGCCGATGTCACCTTCGTTTCGCGCCTGGGCCGCGACGCCTTCGGCGAGATCGCGCTGGCCACCTGGAAGGCGGAGAACATCCGCACCGACAAGGTGGCGCTGACCGGCGACCTGCCGACCGGGGCAGCCTACATCTTCGTCCAGGAGCACACCGGCGAGAACTGCATCATCGTCGTTCCAGGCGCCGCTGGCGCCATCGGCACGGCCGACGTTGACCAGGCGGCGGCGGAGATCCGGGCCGCCAAGGTCTTCGTCACCCAGCTCGAACAGCCGATCCCGGCCGCCATGCACGGCCTGGACATCGCCCGCAAGGCCGGCGTCGCGACGGTGTTCAACCCCGCCCCTGCGGCGCCCCTGCCGGATGCGATCTACCCGCTCTGCGACTACATCACGCCCAACGAGACGGAGGCGTCGACCTTGACCGGGATCGAGGTCACCGGGCTCGACAGCGCCAAGGCCGCCGCCGACCGCCTGCTGCAACGTGGTGTCGGCACGGCCCTGATCACCCTGGGCGAAGCCGGCGCGCTCTATCACACGGCCAAGCAATCGGTGCTGGTACCGGCGTTTTCCGCCGGGAAAGTGGTCGAAACGACCGGCGCCGGCGATGCCTTCAA
>JBGAGP010000114.1:0-15303 GCA_044226685.1 Dongiaceae bacterium | reverse complement strand
CTCGGCCGGGCCGTGCTTCGCCTATCTGTTCCATCCCGAGCTGGCGGCGCGGTTCCAGCCGCTGCAGGACAGCCTGGCGCAGCTGCTGCCAGGCAACGACCTGATCCGCCTCAGCCAGATGTACCTGGCGAAATACTGGGACTACAGCGAGGCGGTGAAGGGCGGCGGCATCTCCGCCTTCCCCTCGGTCCATGTCAGCGTCGCGGTGCTCTATGTCTTCGCCAGCTGGCGCATCCTGGCGCTGCGGCTCGCCGCCATCGGCTTCGCGCTCGCGATCTGGCTGGGCTCGATCCATTTCGGCTATCACTACGCCGTCGACGGCCTCGCCGCGCTGGTCATCGTGCCGCTCTGCTGGTTCGCCGCCGGCCGGGCGCTGGCCCTGGTCGCCGGCCGCCACCGCCTGCCGGACGCGCTCAGCGGCGCCCCCGCCCCGGCCAAGACCTCCGCCGTCTAGGCTACTTCACGGTTCCAGGAAAAGGGCCAGCACGCCGGTATGGCCGTAGAGGCGGCGGTGGCTGATCTCGCCATTGGCGAAGAAGCCGGCCAAGGGCACGTCGCCGATGACGTCGCGCACGATCTGCAGTTCGATCCCGGCCTCGCCGAACAGGTTGTGGCCGCGTGACAGGCAGGAGAAATAGAGCCCGCCCTGGATCGGCCGCGAGATGCGCTTCTTCAGCTTTTCCAGCATCTGCACCAGGTCGTCCCGCGCGGTCGAGCGGTCGCGCTTGGTGAACATGATGCCGTCGCCGGAATCGATCTGGTCGCCGATGGCGATCCAGCCCTTGTTGGGGTCGATGCCCATCAAATTGCGCACCAGGTAGTCGCCGGTGTCCGAGCCGCCGACCGGCAGGGCCGCGTAGATGAAGTTGGCGCAGCGCTCCAGGTTGCGCGCCAGCATCTCGCCGATCTCCTCCTTGAAGACGTCAAGAGCCGGGCGGCCGTCGATCTCCATCACCACGTTCTTCTGCGCGGTGGTGGCGACATGGGCCGGGCCGATCGGCGAGCAGCCCTGGCTCAACCCGGCGATGAGGTTGATGTGCGAGCTCATCCAGGCGCCCGAGGCGCCGCCCTCGCTGACCTCGCCGGCGATCTGCACCATCTTGCTGCGCGAGGAGGCGAGGCCGCCCACCAGATAGGCACCGCTTGCCTCGGCCAGGCGGTCGAGCATCATCGGCAGGCGCTGGGCGCGCGGATCGGCATGGACGATGGCGACGTTCGGGCGCTGCGCCTCGAACCACTCGCTGCCCGCCCCGGCGGCATCGTCGCCGCGGCCGGGAAAGACGCGGAAGGAATCGCCCGGCAGGTCGGCGATGAGGGCGCTCACCGCCGGCTGGTCGAAATATTCGCCGGGGCCGCGGGTCGAATTGCCGAGGATGGCCATCCCGGTGGCGCCGATCCAGTTCTCCACCCCGGTGGCGTCGCGCAGGCGGTCGAGAATCTCGACGGCGTGATCGGCGATCACGTCGGTGACGTAGAGAAAGCCGAGCGGGTCGGTGCCGGGCTTCGTGGCGGGCGTGCTGGCGGCGCTGAGCTCGGCCAGGCAGGAGTCGACCGCCTGGCGCCAGTCCTGGCCGGAGGCGTGGCCGGCGCGGAAGCGGGTCATGACGCGCTCCTTTGCCGGGCGCGGTCCATCGCCTCGGTCACCAGGGGAAGCAGATGCTGCACGATCACCGCCACGCCTTTGCCATTGGGATGCATGCCGTCCGCCTGATTGAGGTCGGATTCGAGGGCTACATCCTGCAACAGGAAGGGCAGGAACAACAAACCATGCGCCTTGGCGAGATCGGGATAAAGCGCGTCAAAAGCGGTCTTGTACTCCGTGCCCAGATTGGGCGGGGCCAGCATCCCGGCCAGCACGATTTCCGCCCCGGCCGCCTGGGCCTTGGCGATGATGGCCTCGAGATTGGTCCGGGTCGCGGCGGGGTCGAGGCCGCGCAGCATGTCGTTGGCGCCCAGTGCCAGGATGATCACCTGCGGCTTGTCGGCCAGCGCCCAGTCGATGCGCGCCGCACCCCCGGCGCTGGTGTCGCCGGAAACGCCGCCATTGATCACGGTTGCCGCGCGCCCCATCTTGGTAAGGGCTTCGCCCAGCTGGGCGCTCAGCGTCTCCGGCTCGGTGAGGCCGAGGCCGGCGGTGAGCGAATCGCCGAAGGCGAGGATGCGCATCGGCTCCGCCGCCGCCGCGGCCGGCTGGTGCGCGAGCGAGACGAGCAGCAGCAGGGCGCAGCAGGCGCGCGCGACGACGGCAAGTAGACCTGGTGCAAGGAAGCGAATTTTGAACGACGGCAGCATGCAGCGCGACACCCGAAGCCAGAACGCGGGAGAGGGCAGTCCCCCACCGGCCATCCAGCTGGAGAACGTGCATCTGACACTGGCGAGCGAAGCCGGCCGCGTCAACATCCTGAACGATATAGGGCTTCACATTGCCGCGGGCGAGACGGTGAGCCTGGTCGGGCCGTCAGGCTCGGGCAAGACCTCGTTGTTGCTGCTGATCGCTGGATTGGAGCAGGCGAGCGGCGGGCGCATCAGCATCGCCGGACGCGACCTCACGAAACTGTCGGAAGATTCTTTGGCGCTGTTGCGCCGCGACCACATCGGCATCGTGTTCCAGAATTTCCATTTGATCCCGACCATGAACGCGCTGGAAAATGTCGCCGTGCCGCTGGAGCTGGCCGGCGCGGCGGATGCCTTCGCGCGGGCGGAGGCTGCGCTGCAGGCGGTCGGACTCGCGCACCGGCTCAGCCACTATCCGGCGCAATTGTCCGGCGGCGAGCAGCAGCGCGTGGCGCTTGCCCGCGCGCTGGCGCCGCGGCCGCAGGTGCTGCTGGCCGATGAGCCGACCGGCAATCTCGACCACGACACCGGCGCCCGCATCATCGACCTGCTGTTCGCCCAGGCCCATGCGATCGGCGCGACGCTGCTGCTGATCACGCATGACCCCACGCTCGCCGCGCGCTGCGCCCGGCAACTGCAGATGGAAGACGGCCGCATCATCAGCGACAGCGCCTGGGTGGCGGCGTGAGAGACGGATTCCCCTCTTCGTCATCACCGGGCCGCCACGCAGTGGCGAGACCCGGTGATCCAAGTGCCGACGGCGCATTCTGGCGACAAACTTGGATCGCCGGGTCTTCGCCCGGCGATGACGAATGGAGAGTAGGCGCATGACGCTTCCGATCTCCCTCCGCATCGCGGCGCGCGAGTTGCGCGCGGGGACGCGCGGGTTCCGGCTGTTCATCGCCTGCCTGGTGCTGGGCGTGGCGGCGATCGCCGGCATCGGGTCGATCAGCGCCGCGGCGATCGCCGGCATCGCCGCCAATGCCCAGGCCCTGCTCGGCGGCGATGTCGAGATCCGGCTGACCCACCGGGCGGCGAGCGACCAGGAACTGGCGGCGATCGACCGGCTGGGCCAGGTCTCGCATGTGGTCGAGATGCGCGCCATGGCCAAGCCCGTCGAGACCGCGGCATCGCTGCCGGTGCTGGTCGAGCTGAAAGCGGCCGACGCGGCCTATCCGCTCTATGGCGGCCTCGCCTTGGCGCCGGCAGCACCCATCGCCGACCTGCTGGCGCGCCGCCCCGACGGCAGCTACGGCGCCGCGGCGCACGAGGTGCTGCTGCAGCGCGCGCATCTCAAGCTCGGCGACCGCCTCACCGTGGGCAACACGCAATTTGTCATCACCGCGGCGATCACCCGCGAGCCCGACGCGACCACCCAGGTCTGGGCCCTCGGCCCGCGCCTGCTCATTTCCGAGGCGGGCCTGGCGGCGACGGGCCTGGTGCAGCCGGGCAGCCTGGTCTATCACGCCTACCGGGTGAAGGTGGCGCCGGGCATCGATCGCATCGCCGCCGCCGCGGCCCTCAACGCGCAATTCCCGGAAGCCGGCTGGCGCATCCGCCAGCTCGAGGATGCCGGGCAGCGCACGCGCGACTTCCTGGAGAACACCCGCGCCTATCTCGACCTCATCGGCCTCTCCGCGCTGCTGATCGGCGGGCTCGGCATCGCCAATGCGGTGCGCGCGCATCTGGAGAGCAAGGCGCGGGCCATCGCGGTGCTGAAATGCCTCGGCGCCACCAGCCGGCAGGTGGCGGCGGTCAATCTCCTCA
The DNA here is from genome assembly GCA_044226685.1 of Dongiaceae bacterium. Classification (GTDB taxonomy): domain Bacteria; phylum Pseudomonadota; class Alphaproteobacteria; order Dongiales; family Dongiaceae; genus Dongia_A. The sequence goes on along the minus strand of JBGAGP010000114.1, from coordinate 11,202 downwards.
CCATCGGCGCCATGGCGGCACTGGCGATGGTTATTGCGTTGGCGCTCGGCGCTGCCGCGCCCTACCTGTTCGCCACCGCGCTGGGCGGGCTCGGCCTCGACCTCCGGACCGGGATCTATGCGGCACCGCTGCTGCGCGCCGCCGGGTTCGGCGCCTTGACCGCGCTCGCCTTCGCGCTGCCGTTCCTGCTGCGCGCCGCGCGCACCAAGCCGGCGCAATTGTTCCGCGCGGCGGCGCTGGAGCTGGGCGGCGCCAGCCGCCGCGACATCCTGGTCATCGCGCTGGCGGCGCTGGCGCTCGTCGCCCTGGTGGTGGCGAGCTCCGACAACAAGCTGCTGGCGGCCGGCTTTGCGCTGGCCGCGGCGGTAACCCTGGCGGCGTTCCGCGGCCTCGCCGCCGCGATCCAGGCGTTCGCGCATCGGCTGCAGCGCTGGCTGCGAGCGGCCGGTCGTACGCAGCATCGCCGGTCATTGCGCTTCGCGCTGGCGACCTTGGGCCGGCCCAGCGCGCCGGTCGCCTCCATCGTGCTGTCCATCGGCCTCGGCCTCACCGTGCTCATCGCGGTGGCGCTGATCCAGGGCAGCATCCTCGCCGATTTCGCCCGCAACCTGCCGGCCCGCGCGCCGAGCTTCTATTTCATCGACATCCAGCCCGACCAGGTCGACGGCCTGCGGTCGATGGCGCTGGCGGTGCCGGGCGCCGGCGATTTCGAGCGCGTACCGATGCTGCGCGGCCGCATCACCAAGTTCAACGACGTGCCGGTGGAGCAGATCACGCCGCCCAAGAACCTGGAATGGGTGCTGCGCGGCGATCGCGGGCTCACCTGGTCGGCGGCCCCGCCGGAGGGCGCGGAGATTGTCGCCGGCCAGTGGTGGGCGCCGGACTACAAGGGCGCGCCGCTGATCTCGCTCGACCAGGAGACCGCGGAGGGCTTCGGCCTCAAGCTCGGCGACAGCATCACGGTCAACCTGCTGGGCCGCGAAATCACCGGCACCATCGCCAACCTGCGCAAGGTCGACTGGTCGTCGCTGTCGATCAACTTCGTCATGGTATTCTCGCCCGGCCTGATGGAATCGGCGCCGCAAAGCAACATCGCCACTGTGCGCGTGCCGGAGGCGACCGAGGGCGAGCTGATGAACCAGGTGGCGGCGCGCTTTCCCAACATTTCGGCGATCCGGGTGAAGGACGCGCTGGCCACGGTGCTCGACCTGATGTCCCAGGTCGGCGGCGCCATCCGCGGCACCGCGCTGGCGACGCTCGGCGCCGGCATTCTGGTGCTGGCCGGCGCTGTCGCCGCGGGGCGCGAGAAACGCATCTACGAGGCCGTGCTGCTGAAGATGCTGGGCGGCCGCCGGCGGGACATCGCCCTGGGCTATTTGTGGGAATTCGGCCTGCTGGCCCTGGTCAGCGCCGCTTTGTCGGTGGCGCTGGGGGCATTTGGCGCCTGGCTGTTCCTGACCCTGAAGGTGGAGGCCAGCCTGGTGCTGGCCCCGGCTTTGATCGCCACGGTGCTGGCGATCGCCCTCGGCTTGGCGCTTTTGCTCGGCTTCTGGGGCTCGTGGCAGGCGCTAGGGGCCAAGGCGGCGCCTTATCTGCGCAACGAGTAGACGCATCGACGCATTGACCTTGCGCGGCCAAGTGGTGGAAGCTGGCGGCATCTCGCGCGCGACTCCAAGAGCCCATCCGCATGTTCCAGCTTCCTCCCGATTGCGTGGAGCCGATCTTCTCGACCGTGCTCGGCTATTGGGAGGGCAAAAGGCGCGACGGCAAGCTGCCGACCCGGCGCGAGATCGATCCGCTGGATCTTGGCGGAGCGATCCTGCCCTACATCCTGCTGTTCGAGGTGGTGCCGGGGGCGGCCCCTGCGACGACCGGGCCGCGCTTCCGCTTCCGCCTGGCCGGCACCGCCTTCCGGCAGATCGCCGGGCGCGACGTCACCGGCCTCTGCTTCGACGAGCTCGGGCCGGCGGAGCGCACCGCGCCGGTGATCCGGCAATTGACCATGACGGTCGAGCAGCTGCGGCCGGCCTATCTGGTCGGCCGCGTCACCGCGCGCAGCGACGCGCATGAGGATATCGGCCGCCTTGCTTTGCCGCTGTCCAGCGATGGCGTGAGCGTCGACAAGATCCTCGGTGTCTGGTTCACCATGCCGCTGGCGGCCGACGCCGCAATCTCGCCCTTCGAGGGCGTGCCGCGGCTGCTGGAAGGCTCCTAGGGGCGCCGGCTAACGGCGCAGCGCGTTGCGCTTGAGATCGGTCAGGGTATAGGCGCCGGTCGCCAGGATCACCGCGAAATAGACCGCGGCCGCCGCGCCGACCAGCACGATGAGCGCGATGGTGCGATCCACCTCGCCGCCGGCCAGCCGCGGCGCCAGCAGGTATTCGCCGCCGAACAGGGCGCCCGCCATGACGATGTTGGCCAGCGCCAGGCGCGGCAGGTTGCGCCGGAGCCTTGCGTCCAGCACCAGGTAGCCCATGCGGTGCAGCTTGCGATAGAGCAGGGTGCAATTGGCCCAGGCGGCGATGGCGGTGCCGAGCGCGATGCCGACGAAGCCGATTTGCCAGCGCGACAGGTACCAGAACAGCGACAGGCAGATCAGGATGTCGAGGATGATGGTGGCGACCGAATACTTGAACGGCGTCACCGTGTCCTCGCGGGCGTAGAAGCCGGGCTGCAGCGCCTTGTTGAGCACGAAGGCGGGCAGGCCGATGGAGATCGCCATCAGCGCCAGCGCGGTGTTGTGCGTCGCCTCTGCGGTGAAGGCGCCGCGCTGGTAGAGCACGCGCACGATCGGCTCCGCCGCGACGATGAGCCCGACCGCCGAGGGCAGGATCAGCAGCAGGGCGAATTCGATGGAGCGGTTGAAGGCGGCCATCGCCTCGACCTCGCGGCCGCCGCGGATGGCGCGCGACAGAACCGGGAGCAGCACCACGCCGATGGCGGCGCCGATCAGCGCCAGCGGCAATTGATACAGCCGGTCGGCGTAGGACAGATACGACACCGCCTGGTCCTGCAGGCTGGCGAGGATGCCGGCGATCATGATGCTGATCTGGGCGACGCCGCCGCTGATCAGGCCCGGCACCATCAGCTTCACCACCTGGCGGATCTCCGGCCCGAAGCTGGGCTTGGGCAGCCGCAGCCCGTAGCCGAGCTTCGCCGCCACCAGATAGAGCCACATGAATTGCAGCAGCCCGGCGAAGGTCTCGCCCCAGGCCAGGATCAGCGCCGGCTGCTCGACATGCGGCGCGATGAACAGCAGGCCCAGGGTCAGCACCACGTTGAGCAGGATGGGGGCGGCCGCGGCATGGGCGAAGTGGTGCAGCGAGTTGAGGATGCCGCCCAGCAGCGCCCCCAGGCACATGTAGAGCAGGTAGGGAAAGGCGATCGAGGTGAGCAGGACGGTGAGGCCGAACTTGGTCGGGTCGTCGGCGAAGCCGGGCGCGAAGACCAGGATCAGCAGCGGCATGCCGATCTCGGCCACCAGGGTCAGCAGCAGCAGGAAGGCGAGCATGCTGGCCAGCACCCGCTCGGCGAAGGCGCGCGCCACGATCTGGCCGCCCTGCTCCAGCCGCCCGGCGAACATCGGCACGAAGGCCGAGTTGAAGGCGCCCTCGGCGAAGAGGCGCCGGAACAGGTTGGGCAGCCGCGTCGCCACGAACCAGGCATCGGCGGCGAAGCCGGTGCCGAGATAGTTGGCGATCAGCACGTCGCGCACGAAGCCCAGCACGCGGCTGGCCAGGGTCAACATGCCGACGCTGAGGACGGAGCGGATGGAGAACATGGGGCGAGTCAGTGGACCGAGTTTGAGATGCTAGATGTGGCAGATTCGCGCGCTGGCGTCACCACTGCGCTGCTGCAATCCCCCTCCCCCGGGACGGGGGAGGGCAGGGGCGGGGGCAGCGCGCGAAGATCGGCTCCAGCGGGAACGCGACTGCCCCCTCCCTGACCCTCCCCCTGAAGGGGGAGGGGAATGGCTTCACTGCGCCGCCGCCGTGTTCGCAGCTGCCGTGTCGCCGTCCTTCAGCACCTCCATCAGGGCGGCACGGATCGCCTTCAGGCGGGGTTCGGCCTCGATCTTCAGGCCGAAGCGATCCTTGACGTAGAATGTGTCGACGGCGCGGTGGCCGAAGGTCGAAATCTTGGCATTGGCGATGCGCAGGTCCTGCGCCATCAGCGCGGCGGTCAAGGCGTGGACCAGGCCGCGACGGTCGCGCCCGGTGATCTCGATCACGGTGAAGGCGGTGGACGCCTTGTTGTCGATGAGGACGCGGGCGGCGACCGGGAAAGCGCGCACGGCAGGGTTCACATGCGGCGGCAGGGTCTTCAGCGCCGCGAGCGTCGGCTCGGGGGCTTCCAGCACCCGCTCGATGGTCGAGCTGAGGCGCGCCAGCCGCGTCGGCTGGTCGAACGGGCCGCCCTCGGAATCCTGGATCACGAAGACGTCGAGCGCCATGCCGTTCTTGAGCGTGAAGATGCGCGCCTCGCCGATATTGGCGCCGCTCAAGGCGAAGGCGCCGGCCAGCTGCGAGACCAGGCCGACGCGGTCGGGCACGTAGATGGTGACCTCGGTCATCGCCTCCCAGGCATCGATGCGGAAATCGACCGAGAGCGGCCGCTTGTCGAGCTCGGCCTCGCGGATCAGCCGCGCGTGGCGCTCCAGGATGGCGGGCGGGAAGGACAGCCAATAGGCGGCATGGCCGCGGGCGAAATGCGCCTCGATCTCGGCTTCCGGCCAGTCGGCCAGCTTCTGGCGCAATTCGGCGAGGATGCCCTCGACCTGCGCCTCGCGCCCGGCGAAGACCAGGCCGCCGGAGAGATATTCCACCGCGCGGTTGTAGAGGTCGCGCAGCAGCTGCGCCTTCCAGCCGTTCCAGGTCTTCGGCCCCACCGCGCGGATGTCGGCCACGGTGAGGACGAGCAGCAGGCGCAGGCGCTCCAGCGACTGCACCTGGTCGGCGAAATCAGCGATGGTCTTGGGGTCGTCGAGGTCGCGCTTGAAGGCGGTGTTCGACATCAGCAGGTGATAGCGCACCAGCCAGGCGACGGTCTCGGTCTCCTCGGCGGTGAGGCCGACGCGCGGGCAGAACTGCTCCGCCACCTCGGCGCCCAGCACGGAATGGTCGCCGTTGCGGCCCTTGGCGATGTCGTGCAGCAGCACCGCGACATAGAGCACGCGGCGGGAAAGCACTTCGTGCACCACGGAGCTGGCGATCGGCGCCTCGTCCTTCAGCGCCCCGGTCTCGATCTTGTGCAGCAGGCCGAGGGCGAAGATGGTGTGCTCGTCCACCGTGTAGTGGTGGTACATGTCGAACTGCATCTGCGCCACCACGCGGCCGAAATCCGGCACGAAGCGGCCGAACACGCCGGCCTCGTTCATGCGGCGGAGCGTCTGCTCCGGCCCCTTCGACGAGGTCAGGATCTTCAGGAACAGCGCGTTCGCCTTCACGTCCTCGCGCAAATAGCGGTCGATCAGCTTCGCCTTCTCGGCGATCCAGGTGAAGGTCATCGGCTGGATGTCGAGGTCGTGCTTCTGCGCCACCCGGAAGATGCGGATGAGGTCGATGGGATGCTCGTCGAAATGCTTTGCCTTCGGCACGGAAAGGCGGCCGCCGTCGAGGCCGAAGCCCTCGATCTCGCGCTTGCGCAGGCCGATCGACGGCAGGCGGATGAAGGACCGCTTCAGATGCTGCGCCTCGACCGCGGTGCAGAAGAAGCGGGTCAGCTCGCCCACGTTCTTGGCGGTGAGGAAGTAGTGCTTCATCAGCCGCTCGACCGCGTTGTTGCCGGCATGGTCGCGGTAGCCCAGCCGGCGCGCGATCTCCAGCTGCGTGTCGAAGGTGAGCTTGTCCTCGGCGCGGTTGCGCAAATAGTGCAGGTGGCAGCGCAAGGTCCACAGATAGGCCTCGGCCTTGTCGAAGCGCTGCGCCGCCTTCGCCGTCAGCACGCCGTGGTCGACCAGCTGGTCGAGCGTGTCGGCGCGGTAGAGGAACCTGCCGATCCAGCGCAGCGTCTGCAGGTCGCGCAGGCCGCCCTTGCCTTCCTTGATGTTGGGCTCGAGCTGGTAGCGCGACGGGCCGAACTTCTCGTGCCGCGCCTTTCGCTCGGCGAGCTTGGCCTGGTAGAAGGCCTCGCCCTGGCCGGCGACGCAGTCCTTGAAGAAGCGCTTGCGGAACTTGTCGTAGAGCTCCTGGTCGCCCCACAGGTAGCGCGCTTCCAGCAGGCTGGTGAGGATGGTGAGGTCGCCCTTGGCGCGCGCCAGGCATTCGTCGATGGAGCGCGCCGCCTGGCCGACCTTCAGCCCCAGGTCCCACAGGCGGTAGAGGATGAACTCCACCACCTGCTCGCAATGCGGCGTCAGCTTGTAGGGCAGCAGGAACAAGAGGTCGATGTCGGAGAAAGGCGCCAGCTCGCCGCGGCCATAGCCGCCGATGGCGACCAGGGTCAGCTTCTCGGCCGCCGACGGATTGGCGAGGGGGTAGAGCAATTCGGTGGTGAAATCGTAGATGCCACGGATCAGCTGGTCGATGAGGAAACTCATCTCGCGCGACAGGCGGCGGCCGCTCTCGGCGGCGCGCGGGTCGGCGTCGAAGCGGCGGCGGATCTCCGCCCGGCCTTTGGCCAGGTGCTCGCGCAGAACCGCGCCGATGGCGGTGGTCTCCATGCCGGGATCGGGGGAAACGGCCACGGCATCCTTCAGCGCCTGGGTCAGCGCCCGGCGGTCCAGGATATCGCGCTGCCGCGCGATGTCGCGGTCGGAACTGGATTCGCTCTTGCCTCGGGCGGCCTGGATATTCATGGCCTCAACATAGGCGCAGCAGGGGTTAAGGGAAAGTGACGCGGGGGCACTATGCCCCCGCGTCATGGCAAGGCTTGGCCTTGCCATCCACGAGTTTGGAGCCGCTAGACCAACTGATCGTAAAGATCGGCCCAATCCGGGTTGTTCTCCACGATCAGCCGGATCTTCCAGGCCCGGGGCCAGCCCTTGATCACCCGCTCGCGGCGTATGGCACCCTGGATCGTCTGGTGCTCCTCGGCGAAAACAAGCCTTCTCAGGCCGTATTTCTTAGTGAATCCCGGCAGGGCGCCGGTGCGATGCTGCCAGGCCCGGTGCCGCAGGCTGCTGGTGGCTCCGACATAGAGGATGCCGTTTGGCTTGTTGGCCATGATGTAGACCCGGCCTGCCATCAACTCCCTACGGCGCAGTTTCGACAAACTCGTGGATGCCAAGGCCAAGCCTTGGCATGACGGAGTTTAGGAGATCCGCGCGAGTGTCGTTCTGCTAAGCGCTAATCCCCAGGCGCGCGCAGCTTGGACAGGGCGTCGTAGACGATGTCGAGGCCGGCGGCGGCGCAGCCGATGCCGATGACCCGGCGCTTGAAGCCGGTCTCGATCGGGTTCATGTAGCGCTGGATGGCGAGGCAGTGCGAGGGCTGGCCGCTGATATCGGCCTTGAACTCGGCCGTGTCGTAGCCGTTCTTGTTGCCGAGGCCGTTCCAGCCCTCGAGCTCGATCGAGTTGAAGAAGTCCCGGGTGCCCTCGCGCAGATCCTGGCGGCGCAGATAGAGCCGCGTCGCGGTCAGCCGCACGCTGACCACGGTCAGGAACATGGAGCGGTCCTCGGAGGTGATGCTGATCAGGTCCGAACGCGTCTCGCCGCTGGCGCCGTCCTTGGCGGCGCGGCCGTTGATGCGCAGGCAATCGACGAAGAAGCCCTGGCCGGAAAACACGAAGGGCGTCTCGCTGCAATCGATCGGCTCGTCGTCCGACGCCGCCCGGGCGGTCCCGGCCGGCAGCGCCAGCGCCGCCGCCATCAGGCCGAACATCATCAGCGACCGCCAGCGGCGGAACGAGCCGTCGAAAAATGCCTGCATGCGAATTGCCCTCGTCAAAATTACCGCGCCAATATCCGTCACGCCTCTGGGCGGCCGCCCGGGATCCATCCCGCTGGTCGCCCACCCCATTGGGCGCCCGCTGTTGCCGCTGCCTGGTCCGCCGCGGGGCCGATTGACGGACCCGGCCGACAGGCTTGACCCGTCAATTTGGCCCGGCAAGTCTGGCCTGTCCGGCGGCGGGCGTCCAGCGTCTCGCCGGCAGGGCACCCGGCCCATTTCCCTTGCCGCGTGCGGCGCCCTTGTCGCTTGACCGGGTCCTTGGCGAACTGCCTGGGCGGGACGGTTGCATGATGTCCGCCCCCGGCATAAGGTCGCGTTAACAAGCCGATAGGCTCGGGCGCAGGGCAAAATGCGCGCGGCGCAGCAAATGCGTATAGCGCGGGCAGCGCCGGAACAGGGGACTTGCGACAGGGTTGACGGTGGGGGTCCAGGGATGACGGAACAGGCGCTGCTGGTCGAGGATCTGCACAAGCGCTTCGGCGATCTTGAAGTCTTGAAGGGCGTCTCGGTTGAGGCCGAGACCGGCGACGTGATCGCCATGATCGGGTCTTCCGGCTCCGGCAAGTCGACCTTGCTGCGCTGCATCAACCTGCTGGAGACGCCGGATTCCGGCAAGGTCTCGGTCAGCGGCGAACTGATCCGCATGCGGCCCACCCGCGACGGCCACGCCGTGCCGGAAGACTGGAAGCAGGTCGACCGCATCCGCTCCACCCTCGGCATGGTGTTCCAGAGCTTCAACCTGTGGTCCCACATGACGATCCTGGAGAACGTCATCGAGGCCCCGGTGCATGTGCTGAAGCTGCCGCGCAAGGACGCGGTCGAGCGGGCGGAGAAACTGCTGGCCAAGGTCGGCATCGCCGACAAGCGCAACCACTACCCCAGCCACCTCTCCGGCGGCCAGCAGCAGCGCGCGGCGATCGCCCGCGCGCTGGCCATGGAGCCGAAGGTGATGCTGTTCGACGAACCGACCTCGGCGCTCGACCCGGAGCTGGTGGGCGAAGTTCTGCGCGTCATGCGGCAGTTGGCGGAAGAGGGCCGCACCATGCTGGTGGTGACGCACGAGATCGGCTTCGCCCGCGAGGTTGCCAACAAGTTCGTCTACCTGCACCAGGGCAGGATCGAGGAGCATGGCGAGCCGAAGGAGCATTTCGCCAATCCGCGCTCCGACCGGCTGAAGCAGTTCCTGACCACGGCGCATCACAAATAGCCGCGCGCCGGTAGCCGGAGCCCCGTCATGCCTCGCTCAAGATTTCTTCTCGCATCGCTTTTTGGTGTGTCGCTGGCTTGCGGCGTCGCGCTGGCGGACGAAGCCGGCATGACCGGCGACCAGCTCTCCGCGCTGCTCGCCGGCGGCAAGACCATCGGCCTCGGCGGGCCGGGCGCCGGCTATGACGGCGAGCTGGTGCTGAACGCCGACGGCACCGGCGCCGGCCAGGCCACGACCAGCGAAGGCGACGAACTGACCTTGACCGGCACCTGGTCGATCAAGGGCGACCAGTTCTGCCGCGCCTGGAAGGAATTCGACGACGGCGCCGAAGTCTGCGAGACCTGGGTGCCCGACGGCGAGAACCGCGTGCGGGTCCTGGTCAACGGCGAGGAAGTTGGCGTCAATCACTGGTGAGGCGGGCGCGTCGCGTTCCCCCCATTCGTCATCCCGGGCTTGACCCGGGATCCACACATCCGCCGCAAGAGCGGAGCGGAATGTCATCGGGTCGTGCGGCTGCCGAATGGATCCCGGCGCTCCGCGCAGCCGGGATGACGGGACCACGTTCTGGGAGTTCGCGCGCATGGCCCTCATCAATTATCTGACCCAGATCCAGGTCGAGCCCGGCGCGGTGAAGCTGACCCAGGGCGAATGTACGAAGCTTGGCATTGCGCGGCCGTTGATCGTCACCGACAAGGGCGTGCGCGCGGCGGGTCTGCTCGACCGGCTGACCGCGCAGCTGGAGCAGGGCGCGGCGCTGCCGGTCTTCGACGACACGCCGCCCAATCCGCACGAAGGCGCGGTGCGCGCGGCGGTGGAGCTCTACCGGCGCGAGGCTTGCGACGGGCTGATCGCTTTGGGCGGCGGGTCCTCGATCGACCTCGCCAAGGGCGTGGCGCTGCTCGCCACCCATGACGGCGCGCTGAAGGATTACGCGGTGATCGAGGGTGGTGCCGCGAAGATCACCGCGAAAGTGGCGCCGCTCATCGCGCTCCCGACCACGGCGGGGACGGGCAGCGAAGTGGGGCGCGGCGCCGTCCTCATCATGGCCGACGGGCGCAAGCTGGCGGTGATCTCGCCGCATCTGATCCCGCGCGTGGCGATCTGCGACCCGGAGCTGACCTTCGGCCTGCCGCCGCTGCTGACCGCGGCGACCGGCATGGACGCCATCGCCCATTGCATCGAGACCTTCCTGTCCGCCGCCTTCAATCCGCCGGCGGATGGCATCGCCCTCGACGGCCTGCGGCGCGGCTGGGCGCATATCGAGCGGGCGACGAAAAACGGCCAGGATGCGGAAGCGCGGCTCAACATGATGAGCGCCTCGATGCAGGGCGCGCTCGCCTTCCAGAAGGGCCTCGGCTGCGTGCATTCGCTGAGCCATTCGCTCGGCGGGCTGGAGCCCAGGCTGCATCACGGCACCTTGAATGCCTTGTTCCTGCCGCCGGTGCTACGCTTCAACGCCGCGCATGAGAGCGTCGCGCGGGAACGCAAGATGGAGCGGCTGGCCGAGGCGATGGGCCTGCACCCGGGCGCCGAGATCGACGTGGAAATCACGCGCATGAACGCGCGGCTGGGCCTGCCCAAGGGCCTCTCCGCGCTCGGCGTGACAGAGGCGCTGTTTCCGCGCATCATCGCCGGCGCGCTGGCCGACCACACCCACAAGACCAATCCGCGACAGGCCACGCCAGAGGATTACACGCGGATGCTGCGGGAGGCGATGTGACCCCATGGGTGGATTGAGCCGGGTGGGAGTCCTGGCGGCGGCCCTGATGCTCGCCGCCCCGCCGAGCCTCGACGCCGGCGCAGCGCTGGCCGAAGAGGCGGCGCTCAGCGACGAGGCGGTGAACGATTGCGCGCTCGCCTTCCTGAAGGCCCTGCGCAAGAAGGACGTGGGCGAAGCGCTCGCCCATAGCGGCGTGCCCTTCGTCGCCGAGGACGCCAAGCTGCTGAAGACCGAGGCGGAGCTGCGCGCCTATTTCACCGGGATGCTGCAGGCGCAGACCGACGACAGCGTGCTGCCCAACGCCGTCTTCGGCGTGCTCGAATACGAGGGCAGCCGCGGCGCGACGGCGAAGGAGGCGCTGGCGCTGCGCGACCAGGTGCTGA
>JBGAGP010000113.1:0-15183 GCA_044226685.1 Dongiaceae bacterium | reverse complement strand
CCCAGTGTTTCCTGCTCCCTCGCTGTCATCCCAAGGCTTGGCCTTGGGATCCACGACTTTGCTTGCCCGCGCCCGGTTTCGCCTATCGAAACTCGTGGATGCCAGGGCCAAGCCCTGGCATGACAAGTGACGGTCGAGCGAGTGGGGATGGCCGGCCAGTGGACCTTTCCCGGCCTGCCGCATAAGTTGGCCGCCGCATGGCGGAGCTTTCCCTCGACAATCTCTCCCTGGAGCGCGCGGAGCGGCGCGTGGTCGACGGCGTCTCGGCGCGCGTCGCAAGCGGTGCGGCGCTGCTGCTGACGGGACCCAATGGCAGCGGCAAGTCGAGCCTGCTGCGGGCGCTGGCCGGGCTGATGCTGCCGATCGCCGGCGCCATCGCCTGGGACGGCGCGGACATCTTCAAGACTGCCGAGGCGCACCGCGCGCGGCTCTGCTTCGTCGGCCACCAGGACGCGGTGAAGCCCGGCCTCAGCGTCGCCGAGAACCTGCGTTTCTGGGCCGGACTCGCCGGCGGGGTGGCCCAGGTGGAGGCCGCATTGGCGGCCTTCGCCTTGGCGCCGCTGGCAGAACGCCCGGCACGGTTCCTCTCGGCCGGGCAGAAACGGAGACTGGCGCTGAGCCGTCTCGCCCTGCGGCCGACCGCGTTGTGGCTGCTGGACGAGCCGACCAATGCGCTGGATGCGGCCTCGCGCCAGGCCTTTCTTGGCCTGCTGCAGGGTCATCTCCGGCAAGGCGGCATCGCCGTCATCGCCACCCACGAGGATCTCGGCATCGCCGCGCAGAGCCTCGCCCTGGAGACGCCGCGGCGCCGGCAACCGCAGCCGGAGGCCGCGGCATGAGCGCCTTCGCCGCCCTGCTGCGCCGCGATCTGCTGCTGGCCTATCGCCAGGGCATCGACGGCTGGGTGGTGGTGCTGTTCTTCCTCGCCGCCGGCATCCTGTTTCCCTTCGCCATCGGGCCCGAGCCCAACGCGCTGATGCGGGTCTCGACCGGCGTGGTGCTGAGCATGGCGGCGCTGGCGGCGCTGCTGTCGCTCGACCGGCTGTACCAGGCCGATTTCGACGATGGCAGCCTGGACCAGATCGCGCTGTCGCCCTTGCCGCTGGAACTGACGGTGCTGTCGAAGGCGCTGGTGCATTGGCTCTCGACCGGATTGCCGCTGCTGGCGGCGGCCCCCGTCCTGGCGCTGATGCTGAATGCACCCGTGGACCAGTATGGCGCGATGCTGCTGGCGCTCGCTCTGGCGACGCCGGCCTTGAGCCTGCTGGGCGGATTGGGGGCAGCACTCACCATGGGCAGCCGGCGCGGCGGCATCCTGCTCACCCTGCTGATCCTGCCGCTCTACGTGCCGGTGCTGATCTTCGCCGCCGGGGCCATCGGCTTCTCCGGTACAGCCGGTGGCCTCACGGCTGAGGCGGCCGGCCACGGTTTCGGCGCCCATCTGCTGCTGCTGGGCGGGATCGACCTCGCCTTGCTGGCGGTCACGCCCTGGGCCACCGCCGCGGCATTGCGCCAGGCGCTGCGGGCCTAGTCCCCAGCGGCGCGGCGCGGCCGCCGCGAAATATCGTGTCCTTTCCGCCACATGTGATGATTGTTCGTCACAGCCCCCCTAAAATCCGTATGGATTCAATAAGCAATTTGAACATATTGTATGGCCGTTCAGCATCACCTGGGTGCTGACCGAAATCACCGCCGAGCATGCCGGGAGTCGCGGGTTGATGAATTTGCGTTTGAAGCTGGCCCTGCTGGCGACCTGCCTGACCGGTCTTGCCGGCTGCGCCGTTCCCGATCGCCAGCCCGACCTCGACAACATCAGCGCCAACGTGGCGCAGACCCAGGAAGGCGATTTCGGCGACCTGCTGACCAATCTCAACGAAGCCGGCGACAAGGCGCGGCAGGCCCAGGAGATCCACGACGATCTCGCCGCGGTGCCGCCCTATCTCAACGCCGACCTGAATGCGCGCCAGCGCGCGGTGCAGCTGTCGGAAGAGGCGGCGGAGCATCGCCGCCGGGCCGAGGACGCGCTGAACCGCATCCTGGATCCGCTGCGCGCCCGCATCGCCTATCTCGAATCCCTGCATGTGCCGCAGAACATCGGCGCCCTGACCAAGGCGGTCTATTTCGACACCGGTTCGGCGGCGCTGGACGACGAGGACAAGGCGATCCTGGCAGAGGCGGCGAATTTCCTCAGCCAGTATCCGATCGCCACGGTGGAAATCACCGGCTTCGCCGACACCCAGGGCTCGGCCGACGCCAACAAGGCGCTGGCGAAGCGCCGGGCCGAGGCGGTGGCGGCGGCATTGCGCGGCGCGGGGGCGCCGTTGTCGACGAATGTTTCGGTTGTTGGCGTGGGCGAACCGGAAGGCGCTGCCGATGGGCAGGCCGACCAGAACAATCGCCGCGTCGAGGTCTTGGTCGCGCCGCACGGCACTTTCAACAAGGGCCAGTAACGGCGCGCCCCGGGCCGGTTCCGGGGGGACCGGCCCGGCGCGTATCTTGGGATACGGCCGGCAAGGCTGTGTCCCGCGCGGGTTTGGGGTGAAGCGTACGGGGAATAGTCCGGGGAATAGTACGGGGTAGTTCGAGGGTTCTTTTGGGGGTAGAGCGAGAAGGGCGCTGTCGCAAGGCAGCGCCCTTTTTTCTGTAGGGTTTTTGCCCTTCCACAGCTGCGCGACTGCGACTCTCCGCCGATGCGCCCCGGCTGGTCATCCCCGGCCGGGGGCCTGTATAAGAGGCTCCATCATGGCGATCGGCTTGAATCTGCATCGTTTTGCCAATCCGGGACGCTTCCTGCGCCTGGCCGACCGACTGCTGCCCTGGCTGGCGCCGGCGGCGATCGTCGCGCTCGGCAGCGGGCTCTATCTGGCGCTGATCGGCTCGCCGCCCGATTACCAGCAGGGCGACACGGTGCGCATCATGTATGTGCACGTCCCGGCGGCCTGGATGGCGATGTCGACCTATCTGCTGCTGGCGCTCTCCGGCGCCGCGGCGCTGATCTGGCGGCATCCGCTGGCCGAGGTGGCGGCGGAGGCGATGGCGCCGCTCGGCGCCGGCTTCACCTTCATCGCGCTGGTCAGCGGCTCGCTCTGGGGCCGGCCGATGTGGGGCACCTATTGGGTGTGGGATGCGCGGCTGACCTCGTTCCTGCTGCTGTTCTTCCTTTATCTCGGCCACATCGCATTGACCCACGCCTTCGACGATCGCCAGCGCGGCCGGCGCTCGGCCGCGGTGCTCGCCATCGTCGGGGTGATCAACCTGCCGATCATCAAGTTCTCGGTCGATTGGTGGAACACCCTGCACCAGCCGGCCTCGATCATGCGCACGGGCGGGATCTCGATCGATCCGGCAATGCTGTGGCCGCTGCTCACCATGACGGCCGGCTTCCAGCTCTATTTCTTCGCGCTGCTGGCCTTGCGCATGAAGGCGATGCTGCTGGAAGCGCGCCATCGCGCCGCCGCATTCGCGCGCTAGGGCGGAGAGTACAGGCGCATGGGCACTGACGTATGAGCACTGGCGTATGAGCACTGGCGTATGAGCATTGGCAGATGAACGAGGGCGCCACCTTGCTGAACGGCTATTTCGCCATGGGCGGTTACGCGGCCTTCGTCTGGCCGGCCTATGGCGTGGCGGCGCTGGTGCTGCTCGGCTTCGCGCTCACCAGCTGGCGCCGCCTGAAGGCGGCCGAGCGCGCGCTCGACCGGCTGAGCGAGGCCGACCCCAATCTCGGCGATGATGCATGAACCGCAAGCGGCTGCGTCTCTATCTGGTGCTGGCGAGCCTCGCCGTGCTGGGCCTGGCGACGGCCCTGGTGCTGCGTGCGCTCGACAGCGAACTGGTCTATTTCCTCAGCCCCAGCGAGATCGCGCAGAAGCCGCCGGCGCCGGGCCAGCGCATCCGCATCGGCGGCCTGGTGGAGAACGGCAGCGTCGACAAGAGCGGCGGCGAGACCATCGCCTTCGTCGTCACCGACCTGGCGAAGGAAGTGCGCGTCACCTATCGCGGCATCCTGCCCGACCTGTTCCGCGAGGGTCAGGGCGTGGTGGTGCAGGGCGCCTTCGACGACCAGGGCCAGTTCGTCGCCGCGGAAGTGCTGGCCAAGCATGACGAGACCTACATGCCGCCGGAAGTCGCCAAGGCGCTGAAGGAATCCGGCCGCTGGCAGGAGACCGGCGGGCAAGGCACGCAGAAGGTGACGCCGTGAGCATCAAAGGAAGGATGAGCGCACTGGGTGCGCTCCTTCCCCCCCGTGCCGACAAATGTCGGCATGCGCCGACGGGGCGGGGGAAGGTGGGGAAGGGGGGTGTTGCAGCGCAGGATCTATGGGCCGCCAGTCGTCGCTTCCTATCGCCTCCGGCGATGCGCGCGCGAAACGCGCGACCCCCCTTCCGGCTGCGACTAGGCTCACTACGTTCGCCAAGTCTCCGCTGCCTTCCCCCGCAAGAGGGGAAGGGTATTGATTTTGGAGTTGTGGCGAAATGATCCCCGAACTCGGCCACTACGCGCTGGTGCTGGCGCTGGTCATGGCGCTGGCGCAGGGCAGCTTGCCGATGATCGGCGCCCAGCGCGGCATCCGGCCGTGGATGCAGCTGGCGACGCCCGCGGCGCTGGCGCAGTTCGTCTTCGTCGCCTTCGCGTTCCTGGCGCTGGTGCGGGCCTTCGTCACTTCGGATTTCTCGGTCGCCATCGTCGCCCAGCATTCGCACAGCGACATGCCGCTGATCTACAAGGTCTCCGGCACCTGGGGCAATCACGAGGGCTCGCTGCTGCTCTGGGTGCTGATCCTCAATGTCTTCGGCGCGCTGGTGGCTTTGTTCGGCGCCAATCTGCCGCCGCGGCTGAAGGCGCGCACCCTGGCGGTGCAGGCGCTGATCTCGGTCGGCTTCCTCTTGTTCCTGCTGCTGACCTCGAATCCCTTCGCGCGGCTCGACCCGGCGCCCTTCGAGGGCGACGAGCTCAACCCGCTGCTGCAGGATCCCGGGTTGGCGATGCATCCGCCGATGCTCTATCTGGGCTATGTCGGCTTCTCGATCGTGTTCTCCTTCGCCGTCGCGGCGCTGATCGACGGCAAGATCGACGCCGCCTGGGCGCGCTGGGTCAGGCCGTGGTGCCTGCTGTCCTGGACGTTCCTGACCGGCGGCATCGCGCTCGGCTCCTGGTGGGCCTATACCGAGCTCGGCTGGGGCGGCTGGTGGTTCTGGGACCCGGTGGAGAACGCCTCCTTCATGCCGTGGCTGATCGGCACCGCCCTGCTGCATTCCGCGCTGGTGGTGGAGAAGCGCGATTCGCTGAAGGCCTGGACCATCCTGCTCTCGATCCTCGCCTTCGGCTTCTCGCTGCTCGGCACCTTCCTGGTGCGGTCGGGGATCATAACGTCGGTTCACGCATTTGCGGACGACCCGACCCGCGGCGTCTTCATCCTGATCCTGCTCGCCATCGCCATCGGCGCGCCGCTGACCCTGTTCGCGCTGCGGGCGCCGAGCCTGCGCCCCGGCGGCCTGTTCGCGCCGATCAGCCGCGAGGGCGCCATGGTGATGAACAACCTGCTGCTGGCGGTGATGACCGCGACGGTGCTGTTCGGCACGCTCTATCCGCTGCTGCTGGAGTTGAGCACCGGCAAGACGATCTCGGTCGGCGGGCCGTTCTACATGTGGACCTTCTGCATCCTGGCGATGCCGCTCGTCCTGCTGATGGCGGTGGGACCGTTCCTGGGCTGGAAGCGCGGCGACCTCAAGGGCGCGCTGCAACGGCTGGCCGCTGCCGGCATCGTCGCCATCCTCGGCGCCGCCATCGCCTTGTGGATCAAGTTCGATGGGCCGCTGCTGGCGCCCATCGCCATGGCCGGCGCGCTGTGGCTGCTGGTCGGCACCATCATCGAGTTCCTCGAGCGCATTAAGGCGTTCAGCGGCAACTGGCGCTCGGTCGCGAACCGCGCCCGCCATCTGCCGCGCGCCGCCTATGGCATGAGCCTGGCCCATGCCGGCCTCGCCATCGCCATCATCGGCATGACCGGCTCGGCGGCGTGGAAGTCGGAACAGGTGAAGGTGCTGCAGCCGGGCCAGTCGGTGGTGCTGCAGGGCTACGACTTCAAGCTCGACAGCGTCGGCCCGGCGCGGGGCGAGAACTACCTCGCCGACCGGGCGCATTTCGTGGTGACCAAGGATGGCGCCTTCGTCGCCGACCTGTTCCCGGAGCGCCGGCAATACCTGGTGCAGCCGATGCCGACGACCGAGGCCGCGATCCATTCCTCCTTCCTCGCCGATCTCTACGCGGTGATCGGCGAGCCTGACGGCACGGGCGGCTGGACGGTGCGGATCTATCACGAGCCGATGGTGCCGTGGATCTGGTTCGGCGCCCTGGTCATGATGCTGGGCGGGCTCACCAGCCTGAGCGACCGGCGCTACCGCGTCGGCGCGCCGGTGAAGCCGGGCGCGGTGCAGGTCGCCGCCAAGGTGCAGGCCTGATGCGCCGGCTTCTGTATCTGTTGCCGATCCTGCTGGTGGCAGCCCTGCTGGCGGCGTTCTGGCATGGCCTGGTCAGCGACCGCGACCCGCACGCCTTGCCGTCGGCGCTGATCGGCCAGCCGGTCCCGGCGCTGGAGCTGGCGCCGCTCCAGGACGGCGCCGCGCCGATTTCGCTCGCGGCCCTGAGGGGCCAGCCGGTGGCGATCAACTTCTTCGCCTCCTGGTGCCTGCCGTGCCGGGCCGAGCATCCGATGCTGGGGAAGATCGCGGCGGAATACGGCATCAAGGTCGTCGGCATCGCCTACAAGGACAAGCCGGACGCGGCGCGCGGCTACCTCGCCGATCTTGGCGATCCCTATGCGGCGGTGGGCCAGGACGAGAGCGGGCGCGGCGGCATCGAGTTCGGCATCACCGGCGTGCCGGAGACCTATATCGTCGACCGCGACGGCATCGTGCGCTATCGCCTGGCCGGGCCGATCTCGCCGGAGAATCTCGACGCGCAGCTGGCCCCGGCGATCAAGGCGGTGCTGCAGTGAAGCCGGTGCGCCAGGTCCTCGCGGCGTTGCTGCTGACTTTCGCCGCCGCCGCCGCGCTGGCGCAGGAGACGCAGCTGGCCGACCCGGCGCTGGAGCAGCGCGCGCGGGATCTGTCCTACCAGATCCGCTGCGTCGTCTGCCAAAGCCAGTCGATCGCCGAATCCGACGCCGACATCGCGCGCGACATGCGCACCCTGATCCGCGAGCAGATCACGGCGGGCAAGAGCGACCAGGAGATCCGCGATTTCCTCGTCGCGCGCTATGGCGACTTCGTGCTGTTCGATCCGCCCTTCAAGGGCTCGACCTACGTGCTGTGGCTCGGGCCCTTCGCGCTGCTGGGCCTGGGGCTGGCCGGGATTCTCGTCTATTTCCGCCGCCGCGCGGCGGCGCCCGCCGCCGCAAGGCCGCTGAGCGCCGCCGAGCAGCGGCGCCTGGCCGAGCTGCTGAAAGGCGACGGCGGGGAGGGTGCCGCATGATCCTGTTCTGGATCATCGCCGGGCTGCTGACCCTGGTCGCCGCGGTGGTGCTGGCGGCGCCCTTGTTCGACACCCGCAAGTTCAAGAGCGAGGACGCCTATCCGCTCGCCGTCTATCGCGACCAGCTGGCCGAGCTGGCGCGCGACGAGCAGCGCGGATTGCTGAACGCCGAGCAGGCCAAGGCGGCGCAGGTCGAAATCTCGCGCCGCATCCTGGCGCTGGACGAAGGCAAGAAGTTCCTGCCGGCCAAGCCGCCGGGGCATCATCTGACGCTGGCCATGGCGGTGTTCCTGCCGCTTGCCGCCTTCGCGCTCTACCTCAAGCTGGGGTCCCCGCAGCTGCCCTCGCAATCGGCGATGGCGCGGCTGGAAGCCGAGCGCCAGCGTACCTCGCCGGACTCGATCACGCTGGAGGCGAAGGTCGCGGCGGCGCCGTCCGATCCGCAGATCTGGATCGACCTGGCGCGCGCCTATGCCGATCTCGACCGCGACAAGGATGCGGCGGATGCCTTCGCCAAGGCCATGGCGCTGGGCCGCACCGAGCCCGACATCCTGCGCCAATACGCCCATGCGGCGATCCTGGCGCAGCAGGGCAAGGTGGCGGCGGATGCGCAGAATGCCTTGCGCCGCGTGCTGGCCAGCGACCCGACCGACGCGACGGCGCGCTTCTTCCTGGCGCTGGCCCGGGCGCAGAACGACGACATCGAAGGCGCACTGACCGACTGGCTGGCGCTGGAACGCGACCTGCCGGAAGCGGCCCCGCTGCGCCAGACCCTGGCGGAGAACATCGACAAGGCGGCGCGGCAGCTGGGCAAGGACCCGGCCAAGTTGCGCAGCCGCTTCGCCGCCGGCGGCGCCGGCCCCAGTTCCGATGACATGGCGGCGGCGGCGCAGATGTCGCCGGCCGAGCGCGACGCCTTCATCCGCTCGATGGTCGCGCGCCTGGCCGAGAAGATGAAGGACGACCCGGAGAACCTGGAAGGCTGGCTGAAGCTCGCCAACGCCTACCGGGTGCTGGACCAGCGCGACCAGGCGCGCGACGCCTTCGCCAAGGCGGCGGCCCTGGCGCCCGGGCGCATCGACGTGCAACTCGACTATGCCGGGTCGCTGATCGAAGGCCGCGCCGACCTCGACAAGACGCTGCCGGCGGACTTCGCCGCGACGGTGAAACGCGTGCGCACCCTCGACGCGGAGAACCCGCTCGGCCTGTTCTATGGCGGCGTGGTGGCGCGGGCGGAAGGCCGCACCGACGAGGCGAAGGAATTGTGGGCCAAGGTCCTGCTGCTGATGCCGGAGGGCTCGGCCGAGCGCCAGCAGTTGCAGCAGGAGATCGACCAGCTGGGCAAGAAGCCGGCAGGCAACTGAACGCATGGCGCCGCCTCTTGTCGTCGCCCATCGCGGCGCCTCTTCGACCCATCCTGAGAACACGCTGCCGGCGATCGCCGAGGCGCTGGCGCTCGGCGCCGATGTCATCGAGCTCGACGTGCATGCGGCGGCCGACGAGGTCGCGGTGCTGATGCATGACCGCGCGCTGGCCCGCACCACCGGGCGTTCCGGAACCATCGACGCGCTGACGGCGGCCGAGCTCGCCGGGCTCGATGCCGGCGCCGGACAGGACGCGCGGTACAAGGGCACCGGTATGCCCGGCCTCGGCGTGCCCGGCCTCGGCGACGCCGTCGCCCTGCTCGCCGGCCGCGACGTGACCCTGTGCCTGGAATTCAAGGACGGCGAATACCGCCGGCCGGACCTGGCCGCCGCTTGGCTGGTCGCGCGCTTCGCGGAGTTCTCGCTGCATGGCCGCGCCGTCGCCAACCTGCCGCGCGCGGTGGCGGCACGCGTGGCCCGCCGCGATCCGCGCATCCGCCTGGTGCTGGATTGCGAGGAATTGCCGCGCGACGCGCAAGATGCCGCGGCGATCGCCGCCGACCTCGCCGCCGCCGGCGCCCATGCGGTGGAATACGAGCAGAGCCGGGTGACGCCGGAAGTGGTGCGGGCCTGCCGGCGGCTGGGCCTGCCGGTCTGGGCCTGGACGGCGAACGACCCGGCTGATTGGCAGCGGCTGATCGCGGCCGGCGTGGACGCCATCCTGACCGACGATCCGGGCGGCTTGTTGCGCCATCTCGGACGGCGGTGAACCGCCGGCCGGCGTCGGCGGTGTGTGAAGCGCATCACGCCCTTCACGCGACCGTGTTCGATTCCGGCCTTGGCCGGGCGCGACGCCGGGACCACAATAGGCCCATGCGCAAGATCCTCTCCGCTGTCCTCATCGCCGCGGCCCTGCTGCCGGCCGCCTGCTCCAGCCATCGCGGCGGTGGCGGCGGCTATGGCGGCACGGTCGACGTGCCCTATGGCACCGACGCGCATTTCCTCGCCAGCGATCCGACGGTGATCGAGGTTTCCGTGCGCGACCCGCTGCCGGCCGCGCGCGTGTTCCTGATCGATCCGACCGGCGCGCAGACCGCCGCCTTCGACATCCAGCGCGACCGCCGCATCTACCGCTCCGACAGCGGGCCGCAGCCCAGCATCGGCGTCGGTGTCGGCGGCGGCTCCTCCGGCCATGTCTCCACCGGCATCGGCATCGGCTTCCCGATCTTTTCCGACAGCGGACCAACCCAGACCAGCGCAGTGATCGATTCCACCGCCAAGCTGCGCATTCCCAATCCGGTGCTCTATCGCGAGACCTGGCAAAGCTGGAAGCTGCGCGTCGAACTCGACGACGGCGTCACCAAGCGCGTGCTCGAGACCCTGCCGCCGAAGCCGCTCTAGCCGCGACCCGCTTGCTGCGCGCCGCGCGGCAAACCCGCCATCGATGCAAGGTCTTGCAGCCGCCGCATGGCTGCCGTTCGGACGAAGCCGCTGTCGCGCTGCGCAGCGCTGTGGCTATAGTCTCGGCGCTGCAGACACGATGTGCGGGAGCGGTTCATGGCTTCGAAGGATCATGCCATCATCATCGGCGTCGGGCCCGGATTGGGCGCGGCACTTGTCGAGCGTTGCGCGCGCGAGGGAATGGCGGTGACGGCGGGCGCGCGCAATCCCGAGCGGCTGCGCGGCCTGCTCGACCAGCGCGGGCTGAAGGACGCGGCGGCGATCGCCTGCGACGTCACCGATGCGGCGAGCGTCGATGACCTGTTCGCCGCGGCGATCGCGGCGAAGGGCGCGCCGGCGCTGGTGGTGTTCAACGCCAGCGGCTTTGCCCGCGGCGGCATCCTGGAGCTCAGCGCCTCGCAGGTCGAAGCGGCCTGGCAGGTCGGCTGCCTCGGCGGCTTTCATGTCGGCCAGGCGGCGGCCAAGGCGATGCTGCCGCGGGGCCATGGCACCATCCTGTTCACCGGCGCCACCGCCTCGATCCGCGGCAGCGCGAACTTCGCCCCCTTCGCCATCGCCAAGTTCGGCCTGCGCGCGCTCGGCCAGAGCCTGGCGCGGGAGCTGGGGCCGAAGGGCATCCATGTCGCCCATGTCCTGATCGACGGACAGATCGGCCAGGCCGAAGGCGACGGCAGATTGCGCCCCGAGGCCATCGCCGAAACCTACTGGCACCTGCACCTGCAGCCGCGCAGCGCCTGGACCCAGGAGCTGGACATCCGGCCCTGGGCGGAGAAATTCTGAGCCCGGAGAGGCGGAAACGGCGACTCTCGACGTCCTTTTTTCACAATTTGGCACTTGTGCGGTGTAAATAGGGGCGGCAAGGTGCAGCAGCGACTGACAGTTGTGCTGCCGAGTCGTATTCCGTGTTGTTTTCATGTCGGGGGACGATGAACAACCAAACGGGCAATTCTCCGGCGGGTGGCAAGAACGCGAGTCTGAACTCGCGGCTGCCGGGCTTGAGCGAACTGCGCCATATCGGCTTCAGCAAGGACGCGCTGATCATGGCGCTGAAGCTGTATTTCGCCACCTCGAAGCATCAGCTTCCGGCCGGCACCGTCGAATCCTGCAGCTTCGTGTCGGAGCCGGACCTGGTGGTGACGCTTGGCATCCGCAATCCCGCCAATGGCGCGGTGGCCAAGATCAACGTGCAGGCGCCGACCATCGCCGCCGCCATGATCACCTATTGCGGCAAGGTGCGCGTGCCGCTGCCGCGCAGCGGCGAGAAATCCCTGCGGGTGATGGGCGACCAGCTGACCCTGGTCGTGCAGGTGCATGCCGAGCAGACCAAGATGTTCAAGGTCGACAAGGAAGGCTGACCGCCGGCTGCCCCAAGCGCCGGCGAAGGCGTATTGAACCTTGCGGCCGGCGCGGGCATGGTGCGCCGGCAATCCGGCCCGGCCCAACATCACCATGCCCATGTCAGATCCGTTGATCGAGCAATACGAGGCCTATCCCTATCCGGCGCGCGATCCGGCCGACGAGGCCAAGCGCCTGATCGAGGGCTCGCCCAGCCATCTGCTGGAGCTCAACCACTATCTCTTCGCCGGGGCCCGCGACTTCCGCCAGCCGTTCCGCGCGCTGGTCGCCGGCGGCGGCACCGGCGATGCCACCATCATGCTGGCGCAGCACCTGCACGATCGCGGCAGCCCGGCGGAGATCGTCTATCTCGACCTCTCGCACGCCTCGCGCGCCATCGCCGAGGCGCGGGCGAGCCATCGCGGCCTCGCCAACGTCCGCTTCCTGAGCGGCTCGCTGCTCGATCTGCCGGAGCTCGGCCTGGGCCAGTTCGACTACATCGATTGCTGCGGCGTGCTGCACCACCTGGAGGATCCGGCGCGGGGCCTCGCCGCGCTCGCCGCCTGCCTGGCGCCGGGCGGCGGCATGGGCATCATGGTCTATGGCCTGCACGGCCGCACCGGCGTCTACCAGGCGCAGGAGATGCTGCGCCAATTGACGCGGAACGACCCGGCCCCGGCGGCGACGCCGCAGGCGCGCATCAAGGTCGCCCGCGGGCTGCTGGCGCAGCTGCCGCCGACCAACTGGCTGCGGCGCAACCCGGCGGTGGGCGATCATCTCGAGGCCGGCGATGCCGGGCTCTACGACCTGCTGCTGCATTCCCGCGACCGCGCCTATGACGTGTCCGGGCTGGCGAAGCTGGTCGCCGGCGCCGGGCTGGAGATCGCCGCCTTCATCGAGCCCTGGCGCTACGACCCGGCGAGCTATCTGAACGACGCCAACCTGCTGCGCCGGGTGGAGCGCCTCGATCCGATCGCGCGCGCCGGTTTCGCCGAGCTGCTGGCCGGCAACCTGAAGCGCCACATCGTCTATCTGGTGCGGCAAGGCGAAGCGGCGGCCAGCGTGGCGCGGCCGGACGATCCGGCGCTGGTGCCGGTGCTGCGCGCGGGCAGCGAGGCCTGGACCAAGGGGCTCGATTCCGCCCGGGTCCTGAAGGCCAAGATCGACGGCATCGAGGTGCGCTTCCCGCTGCCGGCGCTGGCCGCACCCATCCTATCCCGCATCGACGGCCAGCGCTCCATCGCCGGGATCCAACACGACCTGGCGCAATCCGGCGACGGCCCGCGCGGCTTCGATGCGTTCAAGGCCGCCTTCGACGGCGTCTACCGCGTCTTCAACAAGCTCAACCGCCTGTTTCTGGTGCGCCCGCCATCCCCGTGATTGCCGGGCGCGGGAAAATCTCCCGCCGCATTATCTCGCAGATTGTATCCGCCGGGATTTCGACCTAGAGTGTCGGTGTTGCCGATGCATGGGGGTGGGTATGCGGCAATTTCCTCGGACGCCGTTTGCCATGGCACTGCTCGCCGCGAGCCTCGCGGGATGCGGCGGCGAAATCTTCCATACCTTCAAGTTGAACCCGGACATTGACCAGGCGAACTCGATCGTCACGGACGCGCGGCAGCGCGTTATCACGGTGGTGTCGCCCGGGATCGCATCGCGTCCAGGCCTGGTCGATCCCGCGCGGATCACTTGCGTCGAGCCAAGTCCCGACGTGGCCGTCGCAGTGGCCAATTCCCTGGGTGGCGGCCTGGGCATCGCGGGCAAGGGCAGCTTCAGCATTTCCGGCGCCGAGGCCGAAGGCTTGGCGCAGATCGCCGAACGCACCACGGCGATCCAGGCGATCCTGCGCCAGGGCTACCAAGCCTGCATCGACTACATGAACGGCGCCATCAGCGCGACGACCTACAGTCTGCGCCAGAGCCGGCTCGACGACCTGCTGGTCACGCTGGTGCTGTCGGAAGACGCGGCGGGCGCCTTCGGACGCAGCGGCGCTTCCATCGGCACCGACGCTTCGGCCAGCGCGCGGGCCTCGGCCTCGATCCTGCCGGATGTCAGCAAGGGCCTGGACCAGGCCACCAACGACCTCTCCAAGCGGGAACAGGAGCTGGCGACGGCGGAGGCCGAGTTGGCCGACGCGAAGAAGGCCCTGGCGGACAATACTGACCCGACCAAGACGGAGGCGCTCAAGGCCAATGTCGCGGCGAAGCAATCGAAGGTCGAAGTCGCCGTTGCCGCGCGCGATGCCGCGCTGCGCAGCGTGACCGGCCTGACCGAGGCCGCGAGCAATGCCGCGGCGGGGGTAAAGCAGGTCGCCGGCCAAGGTGGCCTCACCGCCCAGCCGGATCCAGAAATCGCCCGCACCATCGCCCAGATGCAGGAAACCTTCGTCAACAAGGACATGGAGCAGGCCTATGTATCGACCTGCCTGACGGAGCTTGGGCTCTGGAAGAACCGCGATCCCGAAGATGACGCGTTCAGAAAACTGACAATCGAGCGTTTGGGCAAGGTGGCCCAGAATCCAAAGTTCAAGGATTTTTCCGACACCGAGCTCGGCGACTATTATCTGGCTTCTCAACTTGGCCAGACCACGCGCCTGACCGAGCATTGCGAGAAGAACCTCGAGGCCTTCCTGTTCCAGGCCCAGGCGAACGAGAACGCGCGCAAGGTGATGCGGCTGCAGCTGGAATCGCAGCGCCTCGACCTGGAGCGCGAGAAGCTCACCAAGGGCGGCGGCCAGCTTGGCGCCGAGGCGCACCCGCTGTCGGACCACAAGGTGGCGTCGCAGGTGAAGGACGCGCTGACGGCGGCGCGCAATGCCCTCCCAGCGACGGCGCCCGCCGCCGCTCAGGCGCAGCTGGTGGCCGATCTGCAGGCGGCCAAGACCCGCGCCGACAAGCTGCTCAGCGATGACGCCAAGATCCTGACCGATCAATTGCAGGCGGCCAAGGACATCGAAGCGCGCTTCCTTGCCCTGGTGACCGACCCGCGCCGCACCGACCAGGCCGCCGGCGACGATCGCGAGAACTGGCAAAGCGAGTACAACCTGCAGCAGAAGGAAGCGGCCCTGCTCGCCGACAAGTTCAGCGATTTTACGCGCCGCGCCCGGCGCGCCTTGTCCGAGGTGGAAGCGGTGGCGGCCAAGATCAAGGCGCTGGGCACGTAGCGCGCAACATTCCGCATGAATTTCCCAAGCGAGAGGAACTGTCATGGCGACGAGGGCGAAGAAGGCGCGGGTCAAGGTCAGAGTGAAGCCGCCCCGCATCAAGGCGCGGGCCAAGGCCGCGGCGAAGGCCAAGGGTAAGGCCAAGGCCAGAACCAAGACCCGCACCAAGCCGCCGCGCCCCAAGCGCCGGGTCAAGCGGGCCGCCTCCAGGAAGGCAGTCACGCGAAAGACCGCCGCCAAGAAGACGGCTGCCAAGAAGACCGCGGCCAGAAAGACTGCAGCCAGAAAGACTGTGGCCAAACAGACCACCGCCGGGAAGCCCGCGATGCCGCGCGCGGCCAGGGTGAAGCCGCCGATCGTGAAGCCGCCGCGGGTCAAGCGGCGGGT
>JBGAGP010000112.1:0-15418 GCA_044226685.1 Dongiaceae bacterium | reverse complement strand
CTGTTCCTCGGCCGCGGCACCTCCTACCCGATCGCCCTCGAAGGCGCCCTGAAGCTGAAGGAGATTTCCTACATCCACGCCGAGGGCTACGCGGCGGGCGAGATGAAGCACGGCCCGATTGCGCTGATTGACGAGAATGTCCCGATCATCGTCGTGGCGCCGAGCGACGATCTGTTCGACAAGACCGCGTCGAACCTGCAGGAGGCCCGCGCGCGCGGCGGCAAAGTGATCTTTTTCTCCGATGCCGAGGGCATCCGCCGGCTGGGCGGCGAGGCGATGGCGGCGATCGAGCTGCCCAAGGTCGATCCCTTCGTGGCGCCGATCCTCTATGCGATTCCGGTCCAGCTGCTCGCCTACCACGCGGCGGTGGCGAAAGGGACAGATGTCGACCAGCCGCGCAACCTGGCCAAGAGCGTCACCGTCGAATAGAGCGAATTCGCGCCGAACTCACAGCGATTGAGGCTCTGCGACAGCCGCATGTTAAGGCCGGATTAACCAATCAGACCTGACAATCCCCTGTATTTCTGTATTCGGGGTCGTGATGTCGCAGGTTTGGGATATTTCCGTCCTGGTGGATGGAGTCGGCCGCATTCTCGAAGTGCGTGGCCAGGCGGAGCTGCATCTGGGCCAGGATGGCCGCGGCATGATCGGCAAGCCGGTCGCCGACTACATCACGCCGGCCGATGTCGGGCATTTCCATACCTTCTTCCGCAAGCTCAACCCGAACAGCGTCGCGCCGCGTTGCCTGATCCACCTGAAGTTCTTCCGCAAGCTCAACCCGAACAGCGTCGCGCCGCGTTGCCTGATCCACCTGAAGACGCCGGCCTTCGGCATCCGCAGCTATGTGATGCAGGCGGAGCCGAGCGGCGGGCTGGAAAGCTTCTGGCTGCTCTTCGCCGCCGCCGGGCCGGGCGTATCGGCGGAGGCGATCAAGGACGCGAAGTTCACCGCCCGCTTCACCGACGACGAGCGCATGATGCGCCTGATCGAGATGGTGGCGGCGGAATCCGAATCCACCCTCGACCTGACGGTCATCGCCATCGCCGCCTTGCGCGACCGCAAGCGCCGCTCGCAGCTGCAGAGCAAGAACGTCGACCTGCTCGAGGCCGAGCTGGAAGCCGCGATCCTCGACCTGGCCGAGGACGGTGCTGCCGCCAAATCCGGCCCCGGCGAGTTCAGCGTGCTGCACAAGCACGACAAATCCACCGACGTCCTCGAATCCAACATCCGCGGCGTCGCCGACCGACTGGGCATCAAGGAAGACGAGCTCGGCCTGACCTCGAAGACGGTCGAGATCGAGCCGGGCAGTTCCGGCTCCACCATCCGCGAGAAGCTCGCCTTTGCCTATGAGGCGATCCGCGAGGACATCGACGAGTTCGACCGCACGGCGACCCCGGTCGACATGATGAAGGTGGTGGCCTTCGCCGTGCTGGCGCTCATCATCGGCGGCGCGGTTGGCGCCGTTCTCGCCTACATGCCCTAGGGGCGTCCGCCCCCAAGTCCTATGCGCCGACGCAGGGACTGAGCGCGCCGATCGGCAACGCGGCGTCGTTGCCATGCGCGATCTTCAGCGAAAACGAAGCAAGGTAGGAAAAGCCCGCATCGGCGACGGCTGCGAACTGGATCTCGCCGCTCGGCCGCTGGTAGAGGATGAAGCAGTTCGGCGCGTTGTCGTGGTAGTTCGGATAGGCATAGCAGACCTGGCCGTTTTCCAGCCACCACTTGCCCGGATAGGTGCAGCCCTTTTCCCAATACGCGGTGCGGCCGTCCGGCAGGTGATATTCGATCCAGTTCTCGCCGTCGGTGTAGCGGCCGTAGATGGTGAGGTCGTCGAGGATGCGCTTGGCCTCGGTCGCATCGGTGATCGCCCGGGCATCGGGCGCCACATCGGTCGGCGCCGCCTCAGGCACGCTGAGGCCGGGCGTGTCGGCAAGGGCGGCGCCGGGCGCCAAGACGGGCGCCACGGCCAGGGCGGCGAACCAGAGCGCCAGGGTCAGGCGCAAGCGGCGGGCAAGGTCCAACTTCATATCGGTTTCCGATCCATGGCCGTCACGCGGCCGTTGCGGGAGAGTCTATCTCCCGTTTGTGGCGATGTCAGGGCTATACGTTCAAACCGCTGCAGGATTCATGCGTGAGATCCAGGGGCAGGCCGTCGGTGTTGCCGTCGAGAATCTCGTAGCCGTTGCTGCTCAATTGCCGCCCGCCGGAGAACAGGTTGGCGGCGACGAAATGCGTGACCGCCGCCGAGCGATAGACCAGGAAGCACTGCGGCCGGCCATTGTCCCAGCTGGGGTAGATGTAGCAGACGACGCTGCCGCTGATCCGCCATGTGCCCGGTCGCAGGCAACCACGCGCGTCCAGGATGGTGCGTCCGTCAGCGGCCGAGAATTCCCGCCACTTTTCGCCATCGGGCCAATAGGCGCCGTGGATCGTGTGGTCGGCGAGCAGGGCGGTGAGCTCCGCCGGGTCGGTGATCAGCCTGGCATCCGCCGGCAATCCATCATCCGGCATCGCCTGCGGTGCGATGGGCGCGGGGTCCGCCGGTGCGGGGTCCTGCGCCGGCGGATCCTCGGCGCGGCCGGCCCCCGCGCCGGCGATCACGAGGGCCAGCACCATGAGCAGGGACGGTGCAAAACGGGCGGGGGCGGGCATGGCTGCTCCGAATTGTCTCCGGCGCGCTACTCTGGCTGCCTCGGTGACGGCGTGCAATGCTTGCAATTTGCCTGAGCATCGGATATCTGTCGGTCATATAATAAATTAACCGAATAAAATACGTGAATGGATACAATTGACCGAAAAATACTCGACAGCATCCAGGCGGATGGATCGCTGACCTATGCCGAGATCGGGGCCGCCGTCGGCTTGGCCGCCTCTTCGGTCAATGACCGGCTGAAGCGGCTCCGTGCCGAGGGGGTGGTGCGGCGGATGACGGCGGAAATCGACCCGGTTGCCGTCGACCTGAAACTGCTGGCCTTCGTCCTGGTGGTGATCGAAGACGGCGCGGCGGAGGCGGAATTCCGCAACACCATGAAGATGGCCCCGGAAGTGCTCGAATGCCACCACGTAACCGGCGAGTTCTCCTATCTGCTGAAGCTGCGGCTCCGCGACACCGCGCAGCTTGAACGCTTCCTGATGGAAAGGCTAAAGGCAGTGAAGGGTGTCGGCCGCACCCAGACCTTGATCGCCCTATCCTCCAGCAAGGAGACGCATATTTTGTCCGCGCCGCAGACCGGCGACATCGCCAGTCCCGTTCATAAGTCCGACCGCAATGCTTGAGCTTCCCCATGCTTGAATTCTTGTGGGCATCGATCTGGATGCTGGTGAAGGGGGCTGCCATCGGTTTCGGCGTGGCAGCACCCGTCGGGCCGATCGGCGTGCTGTGCATCCGCACCACGCTGGAGCGCGGCCGCATCGCCGGCTTCTGCGCCGGCTTGGGCGCCGCCGTGGCCGACACCATCTTCGCCGGCGTCGGCGCCTATGGCGTCAATCTGGTGGGCGCCTTCCTCAATGCGGAGTTGATGTGGTTCCGCCTGATCGGCGGCGCCTTCCTGATCGTGCTCGGCGCCAATCTGGCGCGCAAGGAACCCAACCTGGCCAAGGCGGAAGCCCAGGAAGTGCCCCAGGGTCTGCTTGCCGATTTCGGCATGACCCTGATCCTGACCCTTGCCAACCCGACTACCATCCTGTCTTTCGCCGGCATCTTCGCCGGCCTGTCGGGCATCATCGGGTTTTCGGTGGACGCCATCCCGGCCCTGCTGCTGGGCGTCTTCATCGGCTCGGCGGGGTGGTGGCTGACCCTGTCCGGCATCGTCGGCCTGATCCGCCATCGCATCGACCACAGCACGATGCAATGGATCAACCGCATCACCGGCGCGGCCATCGTCGCCTTCGGCCTCTATACCCTCGGCTATCCGCTGGTTGCGGAGGCCCTGGCCCGGTGATAGCTTCCCGCGCGCCCGCCCGGACACGGCGGCGCACCCCCTTTAACCCTGGAAACGCTCGAGATTCCCATGTCGCTGGACAGCAAGACCGTTGCGCATATCGCCACCCTGGCGCGCATCCGCGTGCCGGCTGAGGATCTGCCCGGCCTGGCGCAAGAGCTGAACGGCATCATGACCTGGATCGAGCAGCTGAACGAGGTCGACACCACCGGGATCGAGCCGATGGCGGGCGTCACGCACCGCAACCTGCCGCAACGCGCCGATGCCGTCACCGATGGCGGCTATCCGGACAAGATCCTGCTGAACGCGCCCGACGCGGCGCACGGCTTCTTCACCGTTCCGAAGGTGGTGGAATGAGCACCGAATTGACCGGCCTGACCATCGGCGAAGCGCTCGATGGCCTGGCCAAGAAGAGCTTCTCCTCGGCCGACTTGACCGAGGCGAGCCTCGCCGCGATGGCGAAGCATCGCGACCTCAACGCCTTTGTCGTCGAGACGCCGGAGAAGGCGCGGGCGATGGCGGCGGCGGCCGACGCGCGCCGCGCCAAGGGCGAGGCCAAGGGCCTGCTCGACGGCATCCCGCTGGCGATCAAGGACCTGTTCTGCACCGAGGGCGTGCAGACCACCGCCGGCTCGCACATCCTCGAGGGCTTCAAGCCGCCCTATGAATCGACGGTCACCGCCAATCTGTGGAAGGCGGGTGCCGTCATGCTGGGCAAGGTGAACATGGACGAGTTCGCCATGGGCTCCAGCAATCTCACCTCCTATTTCGGCGGCGTCGGCAATCCGTGGAAGCGGCGCGGCGACAACCGCCGCCTGGTGCCCGGCGGGTCTTCCGGCGGCTCGGCCGCTTCCGTCGCCGCGCGCATGGCCTTCGGCGCCACCGCGACCGATACCGGCGGCTCGATCCGCCAGCCCGCCGCCTTCACCGGCACCGTCGGCATCAAGCCGACCTATGGCCGCTGCTCGCGCTGGGGCATCGTCGCCTTCGCCTCGTCCCTGGACCAGGCCGGGCCGATGGCGCGCAGCGTGAAGGATTGCGCGCTCATGCTGGGCGCGATGGCGAGCTATGACCCGAAGGATTCCACCTCGGTCGATCTGCCGGTGCCGGATTATGCCAAGGCCATCACCGGCGACATCCGCGGCATGAAGATCGGGGTGCCCAAGGAATACCGCCTCGACGGCATGGCGCCGGAAATCGAGAAGCTGTGGGCGCAGGGTGTCGAGTGGCTGAAGGCGGCGGGGGCGGAGATCAAGGAGATCTCCCTGCCGCACACCAAGTATGCGCTGCCGACCTATTACATCATCGCACCCGCCGAGGCCTCCTCGAACCTGGCGCGCTATGACGGCGTGCGCTTCGGCCTCCGCGTGCCGGGTGAGAGCCTGGACGACATGTACGAGCGCACCCGCGCCGAGGGCTTCGGCAAGGAAGTGCGCCGCCGCATCCTGATCGGCACCTATGTGCTCTCGGCCGGCTATTACGATGCCTATTACGTGAAGGCGCAGCGCCTGCGCGCGCTCATCGCCCGCGACTTCGAGGAAGCCTACAAGCAGGTCGACGCGATCCTGACACCCTCGACGCCGACGGCGGCCTTCGCCGAGGGCGAGAACACCGACGACCCGGTGCAGATGTATCTGAACGACGTCTTCACCGTGACGGTGAACCTCGCCGGCCTGCCCGGCATCTCGGTGCCAGCCGGGCTTGATTCGAAGGGCCTGCCGCTCGGCCTGCAGCTGATCGGCCGCGCCTTCGACGAGGAGACCCTGTTCAAGGTCGCCGGCGTCATCGAGAGCAGCGCCGGGTTCAAAGCCAAGCCGGAGGGATTCTGATCATGAGCGAGAAGGATCTGATCGAAGGGCGCACCGGCAAGTGGGAGATCATCCTCGGCCTGGAAGTCCACGCCCAGGTGATCTCGGAGTCCAAGCTGTTCTCCGGCGCCGCGACCACGTTTGGCGCCGAGCCCAACACGCAGGTCAGCCTGGTCGACGCCGCCATGCCCGGCATGCTGCCGGTGATCAACCGCAAATGCGTCGAGCAGGCGGTGAAGACCGGCCTTGGCCTGCAGGCGGAGATCAACCTGAAATCGGTGTTCGACCGGAAGAACTATTTCTACGCCGATCTGCCGGCCGGGTACCAGATCTCGCAGTACACCCAGCCGATCGTCGGCAAGGGCACCATCATCCTCGATCTGCCGGAAGGGCAGAAGCGCGAGGTCGGCATCACCCGCCTGCATCTGGAGCAGGATGCGGGCAAGAGCCTGCACGACCAGCACCCGACCAAGTCCTACATCGACCTGAACCGCGCCGGCGTGGCGCTGATGGAGATCGTGTCGGAGCCGGACATGCGCTCGGCCGAGGAAGCCGCCGCGTATCTCAAGAAGCTGCGCTCGATCCTGCGCTATCTCGGCACCTGCGACGGCAACATGGACGAAGGCTCCATGCGCTGCGACGTGAACGTCTCCGTGCGCAAGCCCGGCGATCCGCTCGGCACGCGCTGCGAGATCAAGAACGTCAACTCGATCCGCTACGTGCAGCAGGCGATCGAATACGAGGCGCGGCGCCAGATCGAGGTGATCGAGGAGGGCGGCTCGATCAAGCAGGAGACGCGGCTCTACGATCCCAACAAGGGCGTCACGCGCTCCATGCGCTCGAAGGAGCATGCGCATGACTACCGCTATTTCCCGGATCCGGACCTGCTGCCGTTGATCCTCGACCCCAACTGGGTGAATGAGATCAAGGCGACTCTCCCCGAGTTGCCGGACGCCAAGCGCGCCCGTTTCGTCAAGGACCTGGGCCTCAGCGACTACGATGCCGGCGTGCTGGTGGGCGAGAAGGAAAGCGCCGACTTCTTCGAGGCGGTGGCCAAGGGCCGCGACGCCAAGCTCGCCTCCAATTGGGTGAGCTCGGAGCTGTTCGGTTTGCTCAACAAGGCCGGCAAGTCCATCACCGAATCCCCCGTCTCGGCGGATGCCTTGGGCGGGCTCATCGACCTCATCTCGGACAACACCATCTCCGGCCGCATCGCCAAGGACGTGTTCGCCGAGATGTTCGAGACCGGCAAGGCGGCCAAGGACATCGTCGAGAGCAAGGGCCTGCGCCAGGTCACCGACACCGGCGCCATCGATTCCGCCATCGACGACATCATGGCCAAGAACGCCGACAAGGTCGCCGAATACCGCGGCGGCAAGGACAAGCTCCTGGGCTTCTTCGTCGGCCAGGTGATGAAGGCCACCGGCGGCAAGGCCAACCCGGCGCTGCTCAACGAGCGGCTGAAAGCGAAGCTGGCGGGCTGACGTCCCGCACCCGCGAAGGTGGCTTGGCCTCAGCGCGAATGTGGCTCGACAGAGTCCAAGAGTGGGGCCATGATTCGCCCATGGTGACCACGGACGGTTCCCAGGGAAGCATCGAGGCGCTCCATCAATATTGGAACAGCCGCGCTGGCGGACTTGCACCGCAGCGCAGTGACATCGACCCGGCGGACATCAAGCCGCTGCTGCCCTTTCTCTACATTGTCCGGTTCGAGCGCGATCCGTTCCGGGTATGCTACATCCTGACCGGGACGGAGGCCGACCGCTGGAATGGCTTCAGCCTCACCGGTCGATATGTCGATGAGTTCCTGGCCACCGACATACACGGCGCCAACCGTATCCTGCTTGATGCCTATACCAAGGCCTTCGAAACCGCGGCTCCCGTTTTCGGCGCCTACACTTGGCCCACCCGCGCCGGCTATACGCTGAATGTCCGTTTCGGCATGTTCCCCTTGCGTGTCGGCGAGCATATTCAGCAATGCCTCGCCATCGAGGACTATTCGGGTTTTTCGCGGGTGATGGCCGATGACAGCATCCCCTTTGAGAGGTTGCCGCCGAAAACCTCGGGCGACACAAAAGACTAGCGCAGGCAGGGCTTGTCTGGCTGGAGCCGTCCGGTTGGCAGGTGCTGATGACGGCCTGGTCTCGGCCCTTAGGAGGATGTCACCCGCTCTAGCCCATGAGAAACGGCACCAGCACTGCCAGCACTTCCTGCGGTACCCGCTTTGACCCTCAGCCAAGAGGCGAAACTGGCGGGCTACCCGGCTCGTGCGACGGATCGTCGTTCGGCCACAGTCGGGCGCGGGGTTCGCGCGGTCAACGAGAGGGCGAACCACTTCGGGAAGGCGCGGCACAAATGGCGTGCGCCGGTCAGCTGGATTTTCCCCGCCTGCAATGCCTTGCCCAGCGGAATGTCCCCCATCCAGACTCCGATCATGTCCCGGGACGTCCCGGTGACGTAGCAATCCACGTCCTTGCCGGGGTCCTCGTAGCACAGGTCGATTTCGCCGTTCCGGCAGACCAGCCACCAGTGACAGAAGGTCGTGATGTCGGTGAACTGGAAGCACAAGACCGTCTCGCCGTCGGGCAGCGCCGCGCCGTCGATCCGCCGCTGGATGTCGAACATCAGGAACGAGACGTCGAGATCGCTGGGCGCCATCTTGTCGCGCGCCCAGCGCATGCCCCAGACCGCCAGGGCCTCCATCACGCCGGACAGTTCCCGCCCCGCCGCGGTCAGGTGATAGGCATATCCGCGGCCTTTCAGGCGGCGCCGGATGATCACCCGCCGCTCCTCCAGCTCCTTCAGCCGCTTGCTGAGAATGGTCGGCGAAATGCGGGGCAGTCCGCGTTGCAGGACGTTGAACCGGCTGCTGCCCAGCAGCAGCTCGCGGATGATGAGGATCGCCCAGGGGTCGCCGATGATCTCGGCTGACTTGGCGATCGGACAGAATTGACCATATTTGCGCATCGCGCTTGTCTCGCTTGCCGGACCCGCTCCGTCAACTACGCAAAGTGTAGTTGATTGGTCCGGGTTGCGCAGTATCCGGCCGGGCCGGTCCTGGCCTAGTCCATTCCGCCTGGCCGGATTGGCCGGCGGCAATGGAGATGAGGATGATTCGCTTTCTGGTAAGCATGCTGGAGATCTTCGGCGTGGTGTTCCTGCGGTTCCGCCTGGTTCCGCGGCTATGGTGCGTCTGGCTGGTCGGTGTCAATCTCGCGTGCCTGTGGTTCATCGGCCATGTCGAGGCGCAGGTCGTACTGGCGGTGACCGCGGCGGCCGTCGTCACCCAGACCGTGGTCTACCAGCGCATCGGCTTCACCCGCATCCTCGGCACGGCGCATCTCATGTGGCTGCCGATGTTCGCGTGGATGGCCACACGCATCGACACCATCGCGACCGATCCAGGTCTGGCGAAATGGCTGGCCCTGCTGTTCGCCACGAACTTCCTGTCGGCGGTCGTCGATGCGACCGATGCTGTTCGCTTCCTGCGCGGCGAGCGGGCGCCGCACTATTCGTGGAGGTCCGCTCGCCAGGGATGATGGCGGGCGAAGCTCAGGCCGTGAGGAACGGCAGCAGCGCCGCCAGCGTCTCCCCCGGCTTCTCTTCCATGACGAAGTGGCCGCAGGCGAGAACCTGGCCGCGCACATCGGTCGCCCAGCGCCTCCAGGTCTCCAGCGCGCTGTTGGGGCCGGTCTTCAGGTATTCCTCGCCGGTCACTACCAGCATCGGGCAGGTGACTTTGCGTCCCGCCTTGCGGTCTTCCCGGTCCTGGGCGTCATCGATGGTGTAGCCGGCGCGGTAATCGGCGCAGCTGGCGGCAATGTTCTCCGGCTTGGCGAAGCAGCGGCGGTATTCCACCAGCGCTTCGGGATTCAGCGCCGAGTAGTCACCAGACCAGGAGCGAACCAGGTGATCCTGGAAGAAATCTGGATCGCGGCCGATCAGCCGTTCCGGCAGTCCGCCGCCGCGCGCCAGGAAACCCCAATGGAAGACCCCGTGTGAGAATGCCTTGTCCGCGACGTCCCATTGCTCGGCGGTCGGGATGACGTCGAGAATGCCGAGCTTGCTGACCGCCTCCGGGTGATCCAGCGCCATCCGGTAGGCGATGCGGGCGCCACGGTCGTGCCCGACCAGGGCGAACCGGCGGTGGCCTAGTTCGGCCATCAGGGCCAGCATTTCCCCGCCCATCACTCGCTTGGAATAGGCGACCGAGTCCGGCCCCGGCGCCGGGGCGTCGCTGTCGCCATAACCCTTGAGATCGGGGCAGATCACGGTGAAATGCCGCGCCAGGTCCGGCGCCACCGCATGCCACGCCAGGTGGGTCTGCGGATAGCCATGCAGCAGCAGGAGTGGCGCGCCGCTGCCACCGATCCGCAGATTGAGGCCGACGGAGCCCACTGAAACCCGCCGCTGCTCGAAACCCGGAAAAAAGCGCATCTTTGCTGTTCCTGCTGCCAAGGTCGGCGAATCCGACTATGCTCCGCCCCGAAAATCCAGGGCCAATTTCCCCAGACTGGCCCAATCACGGTCAGGACCTGTCATGATCTTCACCGAGCCCCTCCCGCAACCCGATCCGTTGCGCGCCCGCCTGCGCGCGCATTACCGCGCCGACGAGGCCGGGGTGGTCGAGACCCTGCTGGCCCAGGCTGAATTGCCGCCCGCCACCCAGGACAGGATCGCCGCCCGCGCCCGGGCGCTGGTGGAGAAGGTGCGCGAGAACCGGGTGGGGCAGGGCGGCATCGATGCCTTCATGCATGCCTATGAGCTCTCCTCCAAGGAGGGCGTCGTCCTGATGTGCCTGGCCGAGGCGCTGCTGCGCATCCCGGATTCCGAAACCGCCAATCTGCTGATCAAGGACAAGCTGCGCGAGGCGGATTTCGAGCGCCACCTGGGCGAGAGCGATTCGATGTTCGTCAACGCCTCGACCTGGGCGCTGATGCTCACCGGCCGCATCATGCAGATGGATGCGACCAGCAGCGACCTCAAGGGCATCCTGAAGCGCCTCATCACCCGCTCGGGCGAGCCGGTCATCCGCCAGGCGGTGACCCAGGCGATGAAGATCCTCGGCCGCCAGTTCGTCATGGGCCGCGACATCGGCGAGGCGCTGGACCGCGCGCAGGCGATGGAGCGCAAGGGCTATCGCTACTCCTACGACATGCTGGGCGAGGCGGCGCGCACCGCGCGCGACGCCGTGCGCTATTTCGAAAGCTACCAGAAGGCGATCGCCGCCATCGGCAAGGCGGCGGCCGGGCGGGGGCCGATCCAGAGCCCCGGCATCTCGGTGAAGCTGTCGGCGCTGCATCCGCGCTACGAGATGGCGCAGCGCCACCGGGTGATGACCGAGCTGGTGCCCCGCGTGGTCGAGCTGGGCAAGGCGGCCAAGGCCAGCGATATCGGCTTCACCATCGACGCGGAGGAGGCCGAGCGTCTCGACCTCTCCCTCGACGTCATCGAGGCGGTCTCCGCCGATCCGGCGCTCAGCAACTGGAACGGCCTCGGCCTCGCCATCCAGGGCTACCAGAAGCGCTGCCTGCCGCTGATCGACTGGCTCGCCGACCTGGCGCGCCGGCATCGCCGCCGCCTGATGGTGCGCCTGGTCAAGGGCGCCTATTGGGACAGCGAGATCAAGATGAGCCAGGAGCGCGGCCTCGCCGGCTATCCCGTCTTCACCCGCAAGGCGACGACGGACGTGTCCTACCTCGCCTGCGCGCGGCGCCTGCTGGCCGATCCTGGCGCCTTCTATCCGCAATTCGCCACCCACAACGCGCACAGCCTCTCCGCCATCATCGAGATGGCCGGCGGCGAGGCGGCGGCCCGCGACAAGCTCGAGTTCCAGCGGCTGCACGGCATGGGCGAGGCGCTCTACGACCAGGTGACGCCGCCGGAGGCCATGGGCATTCCTTGCCGCGTCTACGCCCCGGTCGGCAGCCACGAGGACCTGCTCGCTTATCTGGTGCGGCGTCTGCTCGAAAACGGCGCCAACACCTCCTTCGTCAACCGCATCGTCGACGAGAAGGCGCCGCTGGACGAGATCGTGGCCGACCCGATCGCGCGCGTGCGCCGGCTGGCCGAGAAGCCGCATCCGCGCATCCCGCTGCCGCGCGATCTCTACGGCGCCGAGCGGAAGAACTCCGCTGGCGTGGAGCTGACCGATCCCGATGTGCTGACGCCACTGGCCGCCGACCTCGACGCCGCCGCCGCGCGCGGCTGGAGCGCGGCACCCATCCTCGGCGGGCGCGAAATCGCCGGCAAGGCGACGGCCGTGCTCGATCCCGCCGATACGCGCCGGCAGGTCGGCCAGGTCGCGACGGCGACGCCGGAGCAGGTGACCGATGCCGTCGCCCGCGCGTCGCGCGCTTTCCCCGATTGGTCATCGACGCCGGCCGGCGAGCGTGCCGCCTGCCTCGACCGCGCCGCCGATCTGCTGGAGGCCGCGCGCGCCGATGTCCTGGCGCTCTGCGTGCGCGAGGCGGGTAAGACCATTCCCGACGCGGTGGCGGAGTTGCGCGAGGCGGTGGATTTCCTGCGCTACTACGCCGCCCGGGCGCGGGCCGATTTCGCCCAGCCGATGGCGATGCCCGGACCCACCGGCGAACGCAATCAGCTCTATCTGCACGGCCGCGGCGTCTTCGCCTGCATCTCGCCGTGGAACTTCCCGCTGGCAATCTTCCTCGGCCAGGTCAGCGCGGCGCTCGCCGCCGGCAATTGCGTCATCGCCAAGCCGGCCGAGCAGACGCCGATGATCGCGGCGCTGGCCGTGCGCCTGCTGCACAAGGCGGGCGTGCCGGCGGAGGTGCTGCACCTGCTGCCGGGCGACGGGCCTTCGGTCGGCGCACCGCTGGTCAACGATCCGCGTATCGCCGGCATCGCCTTCACCGGATCGACCGACACGGCGCGGCTCATCAACCGCGCGCTGGCGGCGAAAAACGGCCCGATCGTCCCGCTGATTGCCGAGACCGGCGGGCAGAACGCCATGATCGTCGATTCCTCCGCTTTGCCCGAGCAGGTGGTGCGCGACGTGCTGATCTCCTCCTTCCAGAGCGCCGGCCAGCGCTGCAGCGCGCTGCGCGTGCTGTTCGTGCAGGAGGACATCGCCGCGAAGCTGACCGAGATGCTGGCCGGCGCCATGGCCGAGTTGAAGGTCGGCGACCCGGCCCTGCTTTCGACCGATGTCGGCCCGGTGATCGACGCCGAGGCCAAGGCGATGCTCGCCAAGCACACCGAGCGCATGAAGCGCGAGGCCAAGCTGATCCACGAAGTGCCGCTTGGTCCAGATTGCGCCCACGGCCACTTCTTCGCGCCCGCCGCCTATCGCATCGATGCCCTGTCGCGCCTCGACCGCGAGGTGTTTGGCCCGATCCTGCATGTGGTGCACTACGCGGCGGACCGCTTGGACGAGGTGCTGAATGCGGTGAATGCCACCGGCTATGGCCTCACCCTGGGCGTGCACAGCCGCATCGACGGCAAGGTCGCCTATATCACCGAGCGCCTGCGCGTCGGCAATGCCTATGTGAACCGCAACATGATCGGCGCCGTGGTGGGAGTGCAGCCCTTCGGCGGCGAGGGATTGTCTGGCACTGGACCGAAGGCCGGCGGCCCGCGCTACCTGCACCGCTTCGCCACCGAACGCACGCTCACCATCGACACCACGGCCGCCGGCGGCAATGCCAGCCTGCTCAGCCTGAACGAAGAGGGGGCCGCGTAGCGGGATGGCCGCCGGCGGCAGCCCGTTTCCGGCGCCGCGGCCGATCGATCGGCGGATCGCGATCGCGGTCCTGACCCATGCGGATCTCGGCTTCGATCCGGGCACCACGCTGGCGCGCATCGCGCTGGAGCACTGGGCGCCAGCCGGGCACCGCATCCTGCCGCATCGCGGCCTGGGACCGCCGCCGCCCGCCGATCTGGCGATCCTGCATATCGGCTACACGGTGACGCCGGAGCCCTATCTCGAACTCGCGAGCCGCTACCCGCGCACGATCAACGGCGCCGTCGCCGACACGCTGAAGCGGAGCGTTTGCACCGACCTGGTCGGTCCCGAGGATGCCTATGATGGCCCGGTGGTCGTGAAAACCGACCTCAACCATGCCGGCAAGCCGGAAGCCCGCCGGCGCTGGCGCGAGGCCGGCAGCCTGAAGCGGATGTGGCTGCGGCTGGAGCGACGGCTGCCGCCGCGCTGGTCCGGGCAGCTCAAGGGCAATCGGTACCGGGTCATGAAAAGCAAGAGCCGGGTGCCGGATTGGGTCTGGCGTACGCCCGGCCTGGTGGTTCAGCCGCTGCACACCGAGCGTCACGGCGATCTCTACGCGATCAACCAGTGGTATTTCCTCGGCGACCAGGACTGCGTGTCGACAATGCTCGGGCGCCGGCCGGTGGTGAAACTGGCGAACACGGTGGAGCGCCTGCCGCTGCACGGCAACGTGCCTGAGGCCCTGCGTCGCCGCCGGGCGGAGTTGCAGTTCGATTACGGCAAGTTCGATTTCATCATGGAAAACGGCGTGCCGATCCTGCTCGACGCCAACAGCACACCGCATGAAGGCCGCGAATTCCCGACCCCGCCACGCGAAACCGCGATCTGCGCCGCGCTGGCTGCGGGGTTGCCGAGCTTCCTCGACTGACAACTTCCGCTTGCTCGCCTGCAAGGCGAACACCCGGCTCGCCTGGCCGCTGCTGGCGATAGCGACTCTCCTGTCCTTGCCCAGCAGATGGCTGACGGCCGCGGTGCCGCCTGCTGCCGGATTGGCAACGATGATCGCCGTCGTCGGCGTATTTCTCGCCTTGCTGATTTTCGCTGTGGTGCAGTCGGCGCGGCAGGCGCGGCGGCCCGCGCTACCTGCACCGCTTCGCCACCGAGCGCACGCTCACTATCGACACCGCGGCCGCCGGCGGCAATGCCAGCCTGCTGAGTTTGAATGAAGAAGCTGCATCTTGACTGAGGTCTTGTGATCGCCAGGGCCACTCCAAGGCAATGCCATCACCTTCCGCCGAGGCGTAGGTCCGGCCGGCCTCGACCTGACGCCCCGTAGCAGGTTACTATATTTTGGGTGGAGTCTCTTGGGGAGGAAGCGCGCTTGTTGCTACGTTCCGGTCTTTCGGTCGTTGTGTTCATGGCGTTGATCGCCATGCCAACACTGACGCGTGCAGCGGATGCGATCACCGATCCGCGGGCATAT
The DNA here is from genome assembly GCA_044226685.1 of Dongiaceae bacterium. Lineage (GTDB taxonomy): Bacteria > Pseudomonadota > Alphaproteobacteria > Dongiales > Dongiaceae > Dongia_A. The sequence continues at coordinate 499 of JBGAGP010000112.1, read as the reverse complement.
TGCGATCATCTCGCTGAATTGCTGGCTGATGGCGACATCGACACGTTGACCGACAGCGTTGTCGAAAGTTCCAGCAAAGCGGTCCTCGAGGCTGAGAAGAGGAATGCCATTGCACGCTTTGTGGAGCTACCACTCAAAGCTGGCCGACTAAAGACATACGAGCACATTTCGGAGTGGAAAGCGGGTGAGGCTTTCGTAAGTCACTCCTATGTATTTATCTTCGAGCACACGCCATTCTTCCTGAAATGCAAGATGTATCGGCCGGATGAGAATTGGCTCATCTCCGACTTCATTGGCAATAGTGATCCGTCGAAGATAGGCATCACGCGCTAGCAACCGCTGGCGTCAGCTGGGACATCAGCCGTTCGTCTTCGTCGAGAGCCGCGTCACATGCCCCATTTTGCGACCCGGGCGCGGCTCGGCCTTGCCGTAGAGGTGCAGCTTGGCGCCCGGCTCGCTCAGGATCTGCTTCCAATTGGCGACGTCGTCGCCGAGCAGG
>JBGAGP010000111.1:0-15624 GCA_044226685.1 Dongiaceae bacterium | reverse complement strand
GCGGAAGCGATCCGGCGCTAGCGCCACATTGCCGACTCATTTCGCGGCTAGCACGGATCACCCAGCGATGGACGGGAGAGCGGCGCATGTTCGCGGCCCAATCCACCCGGCAGGAACCTGAACAAACCGGCCTGGCCCCGGCGCCCGGCGGCCGCCTGTGGTGGCGGCTCGACGGCGCGCGGCACCTGCGTTCCAACCGCGCCGCGCTGATCGCGATTCACGGCGGGCCGGGCGGGGCGCATGACTACCTCGAGCCGCTGGCGGCGCTGGCCGAGGAGCGCGCGGTGCTGCTCTACGACCAGCTCGATTGCGGCAATTCCGACAAGCCCGGCGATCCCGCCAACTGGACCGTCGCGCGCTTCGCCGCCGAGATCGACGCGCTGCGCGCCGCGCTCGGCATCGGCCGCTTCGTCCTGCTCGGCCATTCCTGGGGCGCGGTCATCGCCCTCGACTACGCCGCGCGCGGCAATGCCGACCTGGCCGGCGTGGTCTTCGCCAGCCCGCTGATCTCGACGCCGCGCTGGGTCGCCGACAACCTGGCCCACCGACGCGCCTTGCCACCCGACGTGCAGGCGGCCCTCGACCGTCATGAGGCGGACGGGACCATCGACAGCGCCGAATATCGCGCCGCCATCGCGTTCATGATGCAGCGGCATTTCTGCCGTCTCGGCGCCGAGCCGCAGGCGGTGCTGCGCCTGTTCCGCAAGCTGAACCTGGAGCTCTACCGGACGCTGTGGGGCGACAACGAATTCGTCTGCACCGGCACGCTGAAGGACCATGACGGCACGGCCCTGCTGCCGCGCGTGGCGGTGCCGGCGCTGTTCCTGTGCGGCGAGTTCGACGAATCCACCCCCGCCGCCAACCGGGATTTCGCCGCCCTCACGCCGGGTGCGAAGGTCTCGATCATCCCCGGCGCCTCGCATACCCCGATGTTCGAGAACCCGGCGGCCTTCCTGACCGCCCTCCGCTGGTTTTGTGGGGATATTTAATCCCTTGAAATAACGGCTGGATTTCCCACATGCCGATGCGACGGCATCGCCCTTTATTCTGCGGCTTCGGCCGCTATACTGCGGGCCATCCGCGTTCCGGAATTCCCAGACTTTTCGAGGTAGACCATGTCGCAGACCGCGCTCAAGAAACCCGCCGCCTTGTCGCTCAAGGACCCCAGCCTGTTCCGCCAGCAGTGCTACATCAACGGCCAGTGGGTCGATGCCGACAGCGGCAAGACCATCGACGTGACCAATCCGGCGACCGGCGAGGTGCTGGGCACCATCCCGAACATGGGCGCGGCCGAGACGCGCCGCGCCATCGAGGCGGCCAATGCCGCCTGGGCCGGCTGGCGCAAGAAGACGGCGAAGGAGCGCGCCAACATCCTGCGCAAGCTCTTCAACCTGATGATGGAGAACCAGGAAGACCTCGCGGTGCTGATGACCGCCGAGCAGGGCAAGCCGCTGGCGGAAGCCAAGGGCGAGATCGCCTACGCAGCCTCATTCATCGAGTGGTTCGCCGAAGAGGGCAAGCGCACCTATGGCGACGTCATCCCGGCGCACCAGGGCGACAAGCGCATCATCGTGACCAAGGAGCCGATCGGCGTGGTCGCGGCGATCACGCCGTGGAACTTCCCCTCGGCCATGATCACCCGCAAGTCCGGCCCGGCCCTGGCCGCCGGCTGCCCGGTCGTGCTGAAGCCCGCGACCCAGACGCCGTTCTCGGCGCTGGCCCTGGCGGAGCTCGGCCACCGCGCCGGCCTGCCGGCGGGCGTGTTCAACGTGGTCACCGGCTCGGCCACCCAGATCGGCGGCGAGATGACCGGCAACCCGATCGTGCGCAAGCTGACCTTCACCGGCTCGACCCAGATCGGCAAGATCCTGCTCGAGCAATGCGCCAAGACGGTCAAGAAGACCTCGATGGAGCTGGGCGGCAACGCGCCCTTCATCGTGTTCGACGACGCCGACCTCGACGCCGCGGTCGAGGGCGCGATCATGTCCAAATACCGCAACACCGGCCAGACCTGCGTCTGCGCCAACCGCATCCTGGTGCAGGACAGCGTCTATGACGCCTTCGCCGCCAAGCTCACCGCCGCGGTCGCCAAGCTGAAGGTCGGCGACGGCCTGAAGGGCGAGACGCAGCAGGGCCCGCTGATCGACATGAAGGCGGTCGAGAAGGTCGAGGAGCACATCGCCGACGCGGTGAAGAAGGGCGCCAAGGTCGTCGCCGGCGGCAAGCGCCACGCCCTCGGCCATTCCTTCTTCGAGCCGACCATCCTGGTCAACGTCACCACCGACATGGCGGTGACGCGCGAGGAGACCTTCGGCCCGGTGGCGCCGCTGTTCCGCTTCAAGACCGAGGAAGAGGCGATCAAGCTCGCCAACGACACCGAGTTCGGCCTGGCGGCCTATTTCTACGCCCGCGACCTCGGCCGCGTCTGGCGCGTCGCGGACGCGATCGAGACCGGCATCGTCGGCATCAACACCGGCATCATCTCGACCGAGGTGGCGCCCTTCGGCGGCGTCAAGGAATCCGGCCTCGGCCGCGAGGGCTCGAAATACGGCATCGAGGACTTCCTCGAGGTGAAATACATGTGCATGGGCGGCATCTGAGCCGCTCCATCACAGCGTGACGCCAACGGGCGGGGAGCAATCCCCGCCCGTTTTTTGTTTGCTCACCACGGGACTTCGGGAATCTCGTCATCCCAGGGCTTGGCCCTGGGATCCACGAGTTTGCGCGGGCAAGACCGTGCTGCTGCGGGCAAACTCGTGGATGGCATGGCCAAGCCATGCCATGACAGACGAGAGGAAAGCAGGTTCCGCGCGATGCTCCGCGAGGATGGTTGCCATTTTCCCTGCGCCCACTAACCTGCATTCGCTAGTCCTGATCGGGGTACTGCAATGACCATGCTGCAAGCGCGCGACTGGGTGCCGGCTGGCGCCGAGCGCTACATCCAATCCCTTGCCGCGGGCGTCGCCGCGCGCAGTGCCGATGAGCTGGAACGCGACCTGCTCGCCTACGTGGCCGAGAACCGGACGATCCACGAGCGCGACTGCGTCAATCTGAACCCGGCCACCAACGCGATGAACCCGAAGGCGGAGGCGCTGCTCGCCTCCGGCATCGGCTCGCGGCCGTCGCTCGGCTATCCGGGCGACAAATACGAGATGGGGCTGGAGGGGATCGAGAAGATCGAGGTGATGGCGGCCGAACTCGCCGCCGAGGTGTTCAACGCGCGCTTTGCCGAGATCCGCGTCGCCTCCGGCGCGCTGGCCAATCTCTATGTCTTCATGAGCGCGGCGAAACCCGGCGACACGATCATCGCGCCGCCACCGGCCATCGGCGGCCACGTGACACATCACGCCGCCGGCTGCGCCGGGCTCTATGGCGTCGTGACGCATCCGGCGCCAGTCGATCCCGTGAACTACACGGTCGATGTCGATGCCCTGCGCGAAGACGCGCGGCGGCTGAAGCCCAAGCTCATCACTATCGGCGGCAGCCTGAACCTGTTTCCGCATCCGATCCGCGACATCCGCGCCATCGCCGACGAGGTGGGCGCGCTGGTGCTGTTCGACGCCGCGCACATGTCGGGCATGATCGCCGGCCGCGCCTGGCAGCAGCCGCTGGAGGAGGGCGCCCATGTCATGACCATGAGCACCTATAAGAGCCTGGGTGGCCCGGCCGCCGGCCTCATCGTCACCAACGACGCGGCCATCGCTGAGCGCCTGGATGCCATCGCCTATCCGGGCCTCACCGCCAATTTCGATGCCGCGAAATCGGCCGCACTGGCGATGACACTCTTGGATTGGAAAGTCCATGGCCGCGCCTATGGGCAGGCGATGGCGGCGACGGCCAGGGCGTTGGCCGACGCTCTGGCGGCGGAAGGCATTCCCGTCTTCGCGCGCGACCGTGGCATGACGACCTCGCACCAGTTCGCCATCGAGGCGGCAGCCTTCGGGGGCGGCCAGACAGCCGCGAAGAAGCTGCGCCAGGCGAATGTGCTGACCTGCGGCATCGGCCTGCCGATCGCTGCGGTGGAAGGCGACCTCAACGGCCTGCGCCTGGGCACGCCGGAGATCGTGCGCTGGGGCATGACGCCCCCCGACATGCCGGTGCTGGCGCGCCTCATCGCCGACGCGCTGACCGGCCGCCGCGCGGCGCAGTCGATAGCGCCCGAGGTGACCGAGTTCCGCCGCCGCTTCGACAAGCTGCATTTCATCCGGGACTAGGATGCGAAAAGCCCGTGGATCGAGGGATCCACGGGCTTTGCCATCGGTGCCAGCGGCGCGGCATCAAGGGAGGCACATCACCGGCCGCTCGCCCCGCAGGACCGCGCGGGGGCCAATACCGCGCGTGCCGGAGCATTTTCCGCCGACGGCGTGTCAGCTCCGGCGGAAAATGCGACCGATCGACAAGGTCTAGTTCAGTTTGTCGGCGATCTTGGCCAGGGCCGCCTTGGCGCAGATCTCGTCATTGGTGCCGCCGGGAGCACCACCGATGCCGATGGCCGCGACGATCTCGCCATCCATCTTCACGCCGACCGCGCCGGGCAGCAGGAAGAGATTGGGCAGGGTCGCGTAGGTCGGGGCGAAGGGGTTGGTCTTCAGCTGCTCGACCCAGTCGCCCAGCACGTCGAAGCCGAAGATCGGCCCCATCGTCACCACGGTATAGGCCTTGCGGAAGCTCGCATCCTTGGTGTGGATCGTGGCGTGGTCGCCCTTGGCCTGCAGCTTGATGTTGCCGCCGGAATCCACCACCGTCACGGTGACGTGCCAGCCGTGCTCCTCGCAGACGCGGATGCCTTCGGTGGCGGCTTCCATCGCCAAATTGAGCGGCAGGAAACCCTGCTTCATCTCGGTGGCGGCCGAGGCCGGCGTTGCCGCCATGCCGAGGCCGAGCAGCAGGCCGCAGGCGGCCGGAATCAGTACGTTGCGCATCGCATTACTCCTCAGTTCGTGGTCTTCAGACGGTCAAGGAAGTCGAGCATCGCGGTGGAGATTTCCGGCAGATGCGTCTCCAGCGCGAAGTGGCCGGCGTCGTAGGCGTGCACCTCGGCGCCCGGCACCAGGGTCTTGAAGAAGTCGCGGCCCTGGGTGGTGAAGAACGGATCGTTGTCGCCCCACACCACCAGCATCGGCGGCTGCGTCGTCTTCAGGTATTCCTGCCACGCCGGATACTGCGCGACGTTGTCCTGGTACTGGTAGAGCAGCTCGACCTGGATCTTGTCGTTGCCCGGCCGGTCGAGCAGCGCCTGGTCGAAGGTCCAGGCATCCGGATTGACCCGGTCGGCGCGCGATTCGCCGTGGGTGTACTGGAACCTGGTGGCCTCGGCGCTGAAGGCGTCGCGCAGCGGCTTCTCGGTCTCCGGCGTGCGGTTCTGCCAGGCCGGCTGGAAGGCGGCGACCACGTCCTGGTGCCAGCCCTCGACGTTGACGACGGCGTTCTGCACCACGAAGCCGCGCACCTTCTCCGGGTGCTTCAGCGCCAGCCGCATGCCGACCGGCCCGCCGTAATCCTGCATGTAGAGCACGTAGCTCTGCAGCCCGACCTCGGCGGTGAAGGCGTCCATCACATCCGCCAGGTTGGCGAAGGTGTACTGGAACTGGTCGAGGCCCGGCGTGCTGGAATAGCCGAAGCCCGGATAGTCCGGCGCGATCACGTGGTACTTTTCCGCCAGCACCGGGATCAGGTCGCGGAACATGTGCGAGGAGGACGGGAAGCCGTGCAGCAGCAGGATGGTCGGCGCCGTCTTCGGCCCGGCCTCGCGGTAGAAGATGTCGAGGCCCTGGACCTGGGCGTGATGATAGGTCGTGGGCTCGGCGTGGGCCGGCGACAAGGCCAGCGTGGCGCCGAGCAGTGCGCCGACCGCCGCGGTATTTACGATGCGTGACATTGAAGTTCCTTCGGGGAGAGGGACGTGGGTGCGATCCGCAGCGATCGCATCGGGGGTTAGGCGACGTCGCGCGCGGGCGCGACCACCGGGAAATCGATCACCGTGCCGGCGACCTCGTTCACGTAGTTGGTGAGCGTGTTGAGCGCGACATGGAGCACGATCTCGACGATCTGGCCTTCGTCGAAGCCGGCCTGCCGCACGGCGGTCAGGTCGGAATCGCTGACATGGCCGCGCGCGGCGGCGATCCGCACGGCGAAATGCACCGCCGCGTTGGCCTTCGCATCGTGGGAGCGGCCGCTCCGGTTGGCCGCGATCTCCGCGTCGTCAAGCTTGGCGAGGTTCTTGCCCAGATAGGTGTGGGCCGAGAGGCAGTAGCCGCAGCGGTTGAATTCGGCGATGGCGAGGGCGATGCGCTCGCGCGTCTTGGCGTCGAGGCTGCCCTTGGCGAGCGCGCCGTTCAGGCCGAGATAGCCGTCCAGCGCCGCCGGGCTGTTCGCCACCACCAGGAACAGGTTGGGCAGCACGCCGAGCTGCTGCTTGACCGCGGCGAGGGCGTTCTGGGCCGCCGCCGGGGCCGCCTCCAGCGAAACGGGGGTATGGATACGGGACATGGGGTGCTCCTTCCGGTTTCCGGCCGGGTTCGGCCGTCAGAAGGGCATTTGATACTTTCCATATTTCGTTACTATATGGCATATTCGGAATTGATTATTCCATATTTCGAGAGTTGTGATGGACCGCTTCGAATCGATGTCCGCCTTCGTGGCGGTGGTGGAGGCCGGCGGCTTCTCCGCCGCGGCGCGCAAGCTGGGCATGCCGCTGGCCACCGTCAGTCGCAAAGTGTCCGAGCTGGAGGACTTCCTGAAGGCCAGCCTGATCAACCGCTCGACCCGCAGGATCGCGCTGACCCAGAGCGGCCAGGCCTTCTATGAATCCAGCCGCCGCCTGCTCGACGACCTGGGCGAGGCGGAGCGCGCGGCGTCAGGTGAATACCGCGCGCCGCGCGGCGAGCTCATCATCACCGCGCCCATCGTGTTCGGCCGGCTGCACGTCGTGCCGGTCGTCGTCCAGTTCCTGAAGGAATACCCGGAGGTCGACGTGCGCCTGCTGCTCGACGACCAGATCGTCAACCTGATGGACGAGCAGGCCGACCTCGCGGTGCGCATCAGCGAGCTGCCGGACAGCAGCATGGTGGCGACGCGGATCGCCACGGTCCGGCCGGTGATCTGCGCCAGCCCGGCCTATCTCTCCGCCCACGGCACGCCGCGCCGCCCGGAGGAACTCGCCGGCCACGATTGCATCATGCGCACGCGCCTGCCGGTTCCCGATGCCTGGCCGTTCCGCATCGATGGCGACGTCAAGATGATCCCGGTGCGCCGGCGCCTGGTGGCGACCACGGCGGAGGCCAGCATCGAGGCGGCGATGGCCGGGGCGGGGTTGGCCAAGGTGTTCTGCTACCAGATCGCCGAGGCCGAACGGCAGGGCAGGCTGGTCACCATCCTGCGCGAGTTCGAGCCGGAGCCGCTGCCGCTCAGCCTGGTCTATGCCGCCACACGGCTGGTGCCGTTGAAGCTGCGCGCCTTCCTGGATTTCGCCGTGCCGCGGCTGAAGCAGCGACTGCAGCAGCTCTAGGCGTCTGCGCTCAGACTTCCATTTCCTCCGGCAACTTCGCCACGAGGATCTTATCGATGCGCCGCCCGTCGAGGTCGACGACCTCGAAGCGGTAGCCGCCGAACTCCACCGCATTGCCGACCACCGGCAGCCGGCCCATGTGATGCAGCACGAGTCCGGCGACGGTGGTGTATTCCTCGTCGAGGAGGCCGCTGGCGCCGATGGCGCGCTCCAGCTCGCCGATGCGCAGGCGGCCGTCGACCAGCCAGCTGCCGTCGGGCCGCCGCACCACCCCGGGCTCCTCCGCCGAATCCTCGGCGAACTCGCCGGCGATGGCGGCGAAGATGTCGCGCGGGGTGACGATGCCCTCGACGCTGCCGTATTCGTCGAGCACGATGGCGAGGTTGGTCGGCTTCTGGCGGAACAGATCGAGCAGGCGCAGCACCGTCGTGCTTTCATGCACCGTGAGCGCGTCGCGCAGGCAGGCGCGCGGCTCCAGCGCCGCACCAGTGGCGACCTGGGCCAGCAGGTCCTTGACGTAGACGAAGCCGAGCACGTCGTCGACCGCGCCCTCGCACAGCAGCAGGCGCGAATGCTCCGCCGCCAGGATGGTGGCCATCATCTTGTCGGAATCGGCGCCGGCATCGAGCCACAGGATGTCGGGCCGCGGCGTCATGATGGTGCGGATGGAATGGTCGGCCAGGTGCAGCACGCCCTCGATCATGTGGCGTTCCTGCTGCATGAACACGCCGGCCTCGGCGCCCTCGGCGATCATCACCTTGATCTCTTCCTCGGTGATGCGGTTCTCCGCCGTGTGGCGCACGCCCAGCAGGCGCAGCAGCGTTTCGGTCGACACCCGCAGGATGACCACGATGGGCGTGCCGATCCGGGCCAGCAGCGCCATCGGCAGGCTGACCCGCATGGCGATGGCCTCGGCATGGCTCATGGCGAAGCGCTTCGGCACCAGTTCGCCGATCACCAGCGACAGATAGGTGATGGTGGCGACCACCAGGGTGACCGCCACCGCATAGGCGTGCTCGCCGACCAGCGGCCAGTTGGCGATCAGCGCGGCGACCGGCGCGGACAGGGTGGCGCCGCTATAGGCGCCGGCGACGATGCCGACCAGGGTGATGCCGAATTGCACGGTGGCGAGGAACTGGGTGGGCTCCGCGGCCAGCTGGATGGCGCGCCGGGCGCCGCGATGGCCCTTGTCGGCCAACGGCTTCAGCCGCGCGCGCCGCGCCGACACGATGGCAAGCTCCGACATGGCGAAGAAGGCGTTCAGCAGGATGAGCAGCAGGACGATGGCGACCTCGGCCAGGAAACCAGCGCCGGATATGGGTTCGTTCATGGTGCCTTGGACCGTCTCCACCCGCCCGCCGAATCAGCCCCGCCGCCGCTGGGCGGCTCGTGTGACAGATAGTCTGAAACCGGCGGAATGACGAGAAAACTCTTGTCAGTTCCCGGTCGGGAACGTAGTGGGGTGGCATCGACCGGGTCCGTGCCGGCGCGGAAATTCGCGCGATCCGGGTGTGAAGGACAATGTGAGAAAAATCGATGCAGGGCGGCAATCCACTGAAACGGAAGTTGCAGGCGGGGCAGCCCTGCTTCGGCGCCTGGATGCTCAGCACCTCCGCCGACATGGCCGAGATCCTCGCCTATGCCGGGCTCGATTTCCTGCTCATCGACCATGAGCACGGCCAGGGCAGCATTGACGACGCGATCGCCCAGCTCCGCGCCATGAAAGGGACCGACTGCACTGGCATGCTGCGCGTGCCGGTCAACGATCATGTCTACATCAAGCGGGCGCTTGACGCCGGGGTCGGCGGCATCATGGTGCCCAACGTCAATACCGCCGACGAGGCGCGGCGCGTGGTCGAGGCCTGCAGGTACGCGCCGGCCGGCATCCGCGGCGCCTTCGGCGGCATGCGGGCGATGCGCTACGGCTTCGATCCCGGCTACCACGACGGCGCCTTCGAGAACCTGGTGGTGGCGGTGCAGGTGGAAAGCGCCCCCGCCATCGACAACATCCCGGCCATCGCCGCAATCGACGGCATCGACGTCATTTTCATCGGCCCGCGCGATCTCTCCGCGACCCTGGGCAAGCTCAATCAGTTTGACGATCCGGTGGTGAAGACCCAGATCGAGCGCGCCGAGGCGGCGATCCTGAAATCCGGGCGCATCCTGGGCAGCACGGCGCTCTCCGGCAAGGCGGCGAAGGCCATGGCCGGCCGTGGCTTCCGCTTCATCGTCGGCGGCAGCGATGTCGGCCTTCTGGGGCAGGGCGCCCGCGTCATGTTGGGCGAGGCGAAGGGCTAGGCCTGTCCGTGATGGCCAGGGGTTCGCTCCCTGCCACAGAGTCCTGGCGCAACCCTGTGATTTATTGCACAGTTTCCCGGATTTGCCGCTCCTCGGCGCTTGACCGGCCCCGAGTCTTTCAAGGACGAATGGCGCCATGCTGTCGGTCCGCCACCTGGTATTCGACTATCCCGGCCACCGGGCTTTGGACGACGTGTCGTTCCGCGTCGAGCCGAAGACCATCACCGCTTTGGTCGGGCCGAACGGCGCCGGCAAATCCACCCTGTTGCGCTGCCTCGCCGCGCTTGACCGGCCCTTCGCCGGGGTGGTCGAGCTGGACGGCTTCGACATCCACGAGCGGCCGCGCCTGGCGCATCGGCGCATGGGCTTCCTGCCGGATTTCTACGGCCTCTATGACGAGCTCACCGTCCGGCAATGCCTGACCTACCGCGCCGCGGCCGTCGGCTTGCCGCGGGGCCAGTGGCGCGAGCGGGTGCGCCTCGCCGCCGAGCGCATGGAGATCATGGACCGCCTCGGCGACAAGGCCGGCAGCCTGTCGCGCGGCCTGCGCCAGCGCCTGGCCATCGCCCAGGCGATCATCCACGAGCCGGCGCTGCTGCTGCTGGACGAGCCCGCCTCGGGCCTGGACCCGGAAGCGCGCATGGGGCTTTCCGCCGTGCTGCGCCAGCTGCGCGACAAGGGCATGACCATCATCGTCTCGTCGCACATCCTGGCCGAGCTGGAGGACTACTCCACCCACATGCTGGTGATCCGCGACGGCAAGATCCTGCACCACCGCGCGCTCGACCCGTTGTCCAAGCAGCGCGTGCGCATCCGCGTCGAGGTGGCGAATGGCGAGCACAAGCTGGTCGAGGTGCTGAGCCATGAGGGCGGCGTCACCGAGATCACGCTCATGGGCACGGTCTGCACCTTCGAGTATCCGGCGAGCGCGGTGTCGCGTCACACGCTGCTGAAGCACCTGATGGCGGCGGATCTGCACGTCATCGAATTCGCCATCGACGAGACCGGGTTGCAGGAAGCCTATCTCGAGCAGGTGCGCGCCGCCGAGGCCGCGCGCGCCCTGCCGAAAGTGGCGCGGTAGGAGAGCGGCGCCATGATGTCCTTCAACCCCGAGCTTCAGCGCAACGTCTGGCTGCAGATGAGCTGGGCGCGGCTGTTCGTGGCGCCGATCCTGATCGGCATCCTGCTGGCCGGCATCCTGTCCACCATCAAGCTCGATCCCGAGGCGATCGCGGAAGCGGCGCGCTGGGGCTTCGTCCTGCTGCTCGCGCTGTGGAGCACGCGCCGGGTGGCGGATTCGCTGGCCGAGGAAATCAGCGGCGGCACCTGGGAAGGCCAGCGCATGTCGGGCCTCTCCGCCTGGTCGATGATGTGGGGCAAGCTGCTCGGCGGCGCCATCTTCCCGTGGTATTGCGCGTTGATCTGCCTCGCGGTGATGGTCTGGTACGGACTGCAATCGCCGCCCAGCGACCTGCGCCTGCCGCTCTGGCAGCAGGTGGCGACGCTGCTGATCGGCGGCCTGCTGGGCCAGGCGACCGCGCTCACCGTGGCCCTGTTGCTGCTGCGCAAGGCGCAGTTCCGCCGCCGCCTCGCCGTGACCATGGCGCAGGTCGCCGGCCTCGTTGCCTCCGGCATGGCGATCGGCTGGGACTATTCCGCCAATCCCTGGGCCGCGGCGGTGGGCGAGATCCGCTGGTACGACCGCGGCTTCGACCCCTGGATGTTCTACATGGTGTCGGCGGGGATCTTCACGCTCTGGGCCTTGCTGGCGGTGTGGCGGCTGATGCGGCTGGAATTACTCTACAACAACCGGCCCTGGGCCTGGACCCTGTTCATGGCCTTCGTCCTGGTCTATGCCGCCGGCTTCGTGCGCTGGGAGATCGAGGCGCTGACCTCGCGCTTCGCCGTCGCCTTTACCATCGCTGCGGCGCTCACCTATGTCGCCTTCTTCGCCGAGGCCAAGGACCCGGTGCGCTATCGCTGGGGCCTGGCGCGGTTCGCGGCCTTCCAGTGGTACCGGGCGCTCGAGTTCATGCCCTGGTGGCTGATCTCGTTCAAGTTCGCGGTCTTGGCCGGTGCCGCAACGATCTGGTCCATCGCCATGGGCGGCCATCTCACCTGGCAGGATTCCTGGTGGTTCACCCTGCAGCGCGACCTCAACTGGTTCACGCTCGGCTCCATCGCCTTCAATATCGTGGCGCTGCTGCTGTTCGTGCTGCGCGACATCTTCTTCCTGCTGTGGCTGAATTTCGGCGGCACGCGCAGCCGCGCCGACCTCACCGGTCTGGTGATCCTGGCGATCGTCTATTTCCCGCTGCCCATGCTGCTGGTCGCCGGGCACCTCTCGCAGTTCCTGCCGGCGGTGACGCCGTTCTCCTCCACCGGGCCGATGGCGGCGATCTGGCCGGCGGCGGAACTGGCGGCGATGGCCGTGCTGCTGTTCATCCGCTGGCGCCAGGCCAGCCGCATCGACATCGCCGACGACCGCGACGAACCGACGATCTAGAACGGGCTGCTAGGCGGCATCGTGGAAGATGATGCCGAGCGTGTGGCGGCTGCCCGAGCGCAGGCGGCTGACGCCGTGGCGCATGTTGACGCGGTAGACGCCGCGCGTGCCCCGCACCGGACGATGGTGCACCGGAAAGATCACCCCTTCGCCCTGTGCCAGCGGCACCACCTCGGCGCGCGATTGCATGCGCGGGCGCTGCTCGGTCAGCACGAACTCCCCGCCGGTGAAGTCTTTTCCCGGCGCCGACAGCAGGATCGCCAGCTGCAGCGGGAAAACCTGTGCGCCATAGAGGTCCTGGTGCAGGCAATTATAGTCGCCGGCGCCGTAGCGGAGGATGAGCGGCGTCGGCTTGCGCTGGCCCGCCTGGTGGCAGCGCGCCAGGAAAGCCGCCAGCTCCTCGGGAAACCGCATCGTTTCGCCGAGTGCTGCGTGCCAGCGATTGGCGATGGCGGCGAGCGGCGGGTAGCAGGCCGCGCGCAGCTCGGCGACAGCATCGGGCAGGGGATAGGCGAAATAGCGATACTCGCCCTTGCCAAAGCCGTGCCGCGCCATCACCACGCGGCTGCGATACAGCGCGTCATCGTCATAGGCGGCGGCGCATGCCGCGCATTCCGTCGCGCTCAGCAGCGGCCCGGTGGTGGCGCAGCCTTGGGCGTCGAGCTCGGCGGCGATGCGCGCCCAATCGAGGCCGGCGGCGCGCGCGGCGATGTCGGTCTGGTCGGCCTGCTGGCGTTGGGCGCGCGGCATCAGGGCATCTCCTGTTTCTGGACAGGCAGCATGGCCGGGGCATGGCAGGACGGCGTCCCGAATCTTGTCTCGATACGCTTGGGCGGCGCGCCGGGTCAGGTCGGATCAGGTCAAGCCGGAGCGAAAGAAAGGTCGCGCCGCGCCAGCCAATCGGCATCGAGCACGCCCTCGGCGATGCGCTCCACTTCGACGGTGGTCCGCACGTTGTGAAAGCTATGGCCCGGCGCTATGACGGTTGGCGCTTTGATAGCTGGCGCTTCGTCGAAGGCGATGGTGAGCTTGCCACCGCCGCTTGCCTGGATGGTGACCGGCGGCCGCGCGAGGCCGAGCCGCGCCGCGATCAGCGCAATGGCGGTGGCGCCGGTGCCGCAGGACAGCGTCTCCGCCTCGACGCCGCGCTCGTAGGTGCGCATGCGAAAGGCGTTGGGGCCGATTCCGCCGGCCCAATTGACGTTGCAGCCGCGCGGAAACAGCGGATGGTGGCGGATCTCTGGCCCCAAGCCGCCGACATTCACTGGGGCCACGTCGGCGACGAAGATCACCACGTGCGGCACGCCGGTGTCGATGTAGTGGCCGGTCAGCGTGCCCTCGCTGGTCGGGATCGACAGGTGCAGCCGCTCGTCCTTGGGATCCGTCATCGTCATGGTTACACGCCAGCCGTCGAGATCGGCGCCGATGGCGCCGGCATCGGTGTCGAGCGTGGTGTGCCGGCCGCTGAACAAGCCGATTTCGGAGGCACGGCGGATGGCGCAGCCGGCGCCGTTGCCGCACATCTCGCCGTCATTGCCGTCGGCATTCACATAGATCATGCCGACATGGCCGGCGGCGCCCTGGCCCAGCAGCACCAGGCCGTCGCCGCCCAGGCCGCGCCGGCGATCGCACAACGCCTGCGCCAGGGCGCGCCGATGCGCGCGGAATCTTCCCGCGCGGTCGTCGATGACCACGAAGTCGTTGCCGCTGCCGTGCATGCGCGCGAATGGGATCATGTTCTTTCCGCGAGGCCCTGGAACCAATGCCAACCAATTATGCCCGCCTTGCGCCTCGCGGCAAGCGTGATAGGGTTGCCTCGGCGCTTGGGAACTGCGCCGCCGGAACAAGGGCGTCGGTGAAGACGCCGCCGGAGACGGGGTTGGACCTCCTGGTTCGATGCCGGCCTGGGTCAAGGGCGCGGTGGGGCCGGGGTGGGGAGGCAGGGACGGTCATTGGCGGATAGGCAGACGACCAGGGCGATCGTGCTGTTGTCGCCGGCGATGGTATCGCTGGCGCTGTTCCTGGTCGCGCCGATCGTCTTCATCATCATCTATTCCTTCTGGCTGCGCACCGCCGAAGGGCTCGACGTTCCGGCCTTCCAGTTCGATAACTGGATCGCGGTGCTGCAAGACCGCTACTACTGGCTCGGCCTCTACAGCACCTTCAAGACGTCGCTGGTCACCACGGCGGCCTGCGCGGTGATCGGCTATCC
This sequence comes from Dongiaceae bacterium, assembly GCA_044226685.1. Classification (GTDB taxonomy): domain Bacteria; phylum Pseudomonadota; class Alphaproteobacteria; order Dongiales; family Dongiaceae; genus Dongia_A. The sequence goes on along the minus strand of JBGAGP010000111.1, from coordinate 1,101 downwards.
GACCGCCTATTTCCTCGCCCGCATCCGCTTCGGCAACAAGGCGCTGCTGCTGTTCCTGTTGTTCCTGCCGTTCTGGATCTCCTACATCATCCGCACCATGGCCTGGATCAGCGTGCTGGGAAAGACCGGCGCCGTGAACACGATCCTGGTGTGGAGCGGCCTCATCTCGGAGCCGCTGAAGCTGCTCTACAACGACTTCTCCGTGGTCATGGGGCTGGTCTATTTCCTGGTGCCCTACATGATCATCAACGTCTATGTCAGCCTCGACGGCATCGACCGCAACCTGGAGGCTTCCGCGCGCACCCTCGGCTGCTCCGCCTGGCAGAGCTTCCGCGAGGTGACCCTGCCGCTGTCGCTGCCCGGCCTCGGGGCGGGATGCATGCTATGCTTCGTGCTGGCCGCCGGTTCCTACGTCACGCCGCGCCTGCTGGGCGGGCCTGACACCCTGTTCTTCCCGGATCTGATCTACGAGGCCATCATCTCTCAACTGGATTGGCCGACGGGCTCCGTCTTGTCGGTGATCCTGCTGATTGCCCTCGGCCTCGTCGTTGCGGTCTATAACCGCTTCATGAGCCTGAGCGACATCTACCAGAGCTTCACCCGATGAACAGCACATTGGATTCGCGCCTCGCCTTCTGGCTGCTCGGGCTGTGTGCGCTTGGGGTGTACATCTTCCAGTTCGCGCCGATCGTCGTGGTCATGTTGCTCTCCTTCAATAGCTCGCGCAGCGGCGCCTTTCCGCTGGAGGGATTGAGTCTGCAATGGTACGGCAAGCTCTTCGCCAATGACTCCATCCTGGAAGCATTTCAGACCTCTATCATCCTCGCCTTCGGATGCTCGCTGATGGCGACGGCGCTGGGCGTGATGGCAGCGATCGCCCTTGTGCGCTATTCCTTCAGGGGCAAGAACGCGATCAGCACCCTGATCAGCCTGCCGCTGCTGGTGCCCGAAGTGGTGCTTGGCGTCGCGCTGCTGATGTTCCTCAAGGTCATGGGCGTCTATCGCAGCTTCGGCATGCTGCTGCTCGGCCACACGGTGTTGGCGCTGCCCTTCGTGGTGCTGGTGGTGCAGGCGCGGCTGGTGGGCCTGCGGCAGAATTTC
>JBGAGP010000110.1:0-15754 GCA_044226685.1 Dongiaceae bacterium | reverse complement strand
CTGCGGCCGAGCCGCCGCAGCAGGCCTAGGATTTCGAGCTGCAGCCCGATATCGACGTGATGGGTGGGCTCGTCGAGCAGGATGAGGCTGGCTTCCTGCGCCACCGCGCGGGCGATCAGCACGCGCTGCTTCTCGCCGCCGGACAAGGTCGAGAACAGGCGGTCGGCGAGATTCGCCAGGTGCAATTGCTCCAGCGCGGCGCCGATCTTGGCGCGATCCTCCATGCGCCGGTCGTCGCGGCCGCGGCGCCGCGCGGCGCGGCCCAGCATCACCACCTCGCGCACGCGGAAGGGATAGGCCGCCGGCACGTCCTGCGGCACCACGGCGATGCGGCGCGCGGCATCGCCGGGCGCCAGGCCCCAGAGATCGTCGCCATGGAGCTGGATCACCCCGCGCCATGGCCGGTTCGCCCGCGCCAGGCAGTGCAGCAGGCTGGTCTTGCCGGCACCGCTCGGCCCGAGGATGGCGACCATCTCCTGCGGCGCCACGTCGAAGCTGATGTCGCGCAGGATCGGTGCGTCGCGCTGGGCGCCCCAGGCGAGATCGCGGACCGTGAGCGCGGCCACCATCAGTGCGGCTCCCGCGCGCTCTGCGCGCTGATCATCAACGCGCTTGGTACGCGGGCGAGGCACTTGCCGCGCAGCGCATCCGGCCGCTCGCGGAGGCCGGTCATGCCGTCCTCTTGTGCCTGATAGAGCCGCGCGAAGGCGACCAGCGCGTCGAGATCCTCGGCCGGGTCGATGTCGCCGAACAGATAGGTGGTCTTGCCCTCCGCGACGAAGGCCACGGTGCAGGGCCGCGTGCAACCGGACAGGCAGGCGGTGCCGGAAATACCGAATGCTTCCGGCAGGCCGGCGCTGCGGCCGAGATCGGCCGCCTGGCCTAGAGACTGCAGCAGCCGCAGACCGGGGCGGCAATCCGTTCCCGTCTGCCGGCACGTGGTGCACAGGATAAGCTGGTGTCGCGTCTTGGAATCCGTCGCCATGTTCTACCCCGCCATGAGCACGGGGCATCGCGGCGCGGCAACGGCACAGATCTGGTCGGGACTCGCATCTGCGTCATCGCTCCCTCCGGCACACCCCGTCCGGTTACGTTCAGGTTGGCGATGGCAGGTCTCCTGGCTCGCGGCTTGGCGGCTGGCGAACGGCCTTCCCGGTTACCCAGTGGCCCGCCGGTTTCCCAGCGTGGTGTTCGCAAGCCTCGCCGCTCACAGTTGCGGGGGCAGCCACGGTTTCGGCCCCGATTGGGTCGTCCTCACCGTGTTCCCTTTTCATCCCCTGGAGTTCATCCGTCGGGGAACCATCGAGACCGTCTGTCTAGCAAATCGGCCGCGCAGCGGCAAGGACAGCGCCCGCCGCGGGCGCTCAGTACAACTCCGTGCGGTAGTTCTCCTCGATGTCGAGGTCGCAGGCGACGACCTCCTCCTCTTTCGGCGCCGATTCCGCAGTCTGTTCCAGGATCATGCGCGCCAGCGTCGGCATCACCTTGCGGTCGACCCGCGCCTCCGGCTGCCACAGGCGCGAACGCTTGAAGGCCTTGGCACAATGCAGGAAGGCCTCGTCGACGCGCACGCGGATCGCGACCTTCGGCGTCTTGCCGTCGATCGTGGCGCGCGCAAGGATTTCCGGATCGGTGGTGATCTCCGCCCGACCGTTGACCCGCAGGGTGTCCTCGAAACCGGGGATCATGAAGATCAGCCCGACATTCGGGTTCTCCAGGATGTTCGCCATCGTATCCAGCCGGTTGTTGCCGGGCCGGTCGGGGATCGCCAGGTGATGATCGTCCAGCACCTGGACGAAACCGGCCCGGTCGCCGCGCGGCGAGACATCGGCGCGGCCATCGGCGCTCGCGGTGGCGATGCAGAGGAAGGGCGCGCGGGCAATGTAATCCCGCGCGTGGCGGTCGAGCTTCGGGATCGCCTTGCGCAGCGCCAGACCCTCGGCATGGCCGAACAGGGCGCGCAGTTCGGCGATGCCGCCGATGCGATGCTGGTCCGTCATGGGCTCCTCGGCTGCTTGCGAACGATTCTCACGCACTAGAGCATGGCTTTCGCAAGGCCGGCAAGAGCCTTGCCCTGCCGGTGGGCCGCCCTGGCTGCCGATTTTGCAGGCGGCCCATGCGCGGGATGCGGTTTGACAGCACCGGCCGCGCATGCAAATTCACCGCTCCGACCAAGGGGAACACCGTGACGACGACCGCGCCAAGACCGGACAAGCATCACGCCAGCATCGAGTTCGTCGTGCTGATGGCGGTGATGTCGTCGCTGATCGCCTTTTCCATCGACGCCATGCTGCCGGCTTTGCCGCAGATCGCCGCCGATCTCGCCATCCGGCGCGAGAACGACCGGCAGATGATCGTGACCGCGCTGTTCCTCGGCCTCGCGCTGTCGCAGCTGGTCTATGGCCCGGTCGCCGACACGATCGGCCGCAAGCCGACGATCTATTGGGGCTTCGCCATCTTCCTGCTCGGCACCATGATGTGCATCCTGTCGCCGAGCTTCGAGATCATGCTGCTCGGCCGCTTCCTGCAGGGCATTGGCGCGGCGGGGCCGCGCATCGTTTCCATCGCCCTCATCCGCGACCTCTATTCCGGGCGCGAGATGGCGAAAGTGCTGTCGCTGGTGACCACCGTCTTCATCGTGGTGCCGGTGATTGCGCCCTCCATCGGCCAGGGCATCCTGTTCCTCGCCGAATGGCGCTGGATCTTCGGCGTGCTGCTGGCCCAGGGCATCATCGGGCTGGTGTGGTTCGCCTGGCGCCAGCCGGAGACCCTGCCACTGGAGCGGCGCGCCAGCTTCTCGCTGCGCCGCATCGTCATGGCCTTCCATGAGGCCTGCACCAACCGCTTCACCCTGGGCTACACCATCACCGCGGGGCTGATCTTCGGCGCCTTCATCGGCTATCTCACCTCCACCCAGCAGATCCTGCAGGAGCAGTACGGCCTGGGCGAGATGTTTCCGCTCTATTTCGGCGCCAACGCCTTCGCCTTCGGTGCGGCGTCGCTGGTCAACTCGCGGCTGGTCATGCGCTTCGGCATGCGGCGGCTGGCGGCGACCGGCCTCGTCGCCAGTTCGCTGCTCTCCATCGTGTTCTTCGTGGTCGCCTTCATGACCGGCGGGCAGCCGCCCTTGTGGTCGCTGATGGCCTATCTGCTCGCCATCTTCTTCAGCGTCGGCATCCTGTTCGGCAATTTCAACGCGTTGTCGATGGAGCCGATGGGCCACATCGCCGGCATCGCCGCGGCGGTGGTGGGGTCGCTCACCACGCTGATCTCCACCGTGCTCGGCAATCTGCTGGGCCAGGCCTATGACGGCACGGTGCGGCCGATGATCTTCGGCTTCGCGGTGCTCACCATCACCGCTACCGCGGTGATGGCCTATGTCGAGCGCGGCCGGCGCAGCTCCACGGTCAGGTGAGCCAGGGGGAAGCGTTCCTCCAGCCAGGCGCGCAGGTCCTGCGCGTCGGCGGTGCGCTCGGTGACGATGGCGACGATGGCGGCATAGTGGCCCGGCCCGACGCGCCAGACATGCAAATCGGCCACCTCGTCGCCGAAATCGTTCTCGATCGCCTCGCGCACCCGCCGCGCCAGATCGCCGCCCGCCTCGACATCCAGCAGGATGCCGCCGGTGTCGCGCGCCAGGCCGATCGACCAGTGCACGATGACGCCGGCGCCGACGACGCCGACCACCGGATCGAGCCAGCCCAGGCCGAGCCAGCGCCCCGCCGCCAGCGCGGCGATGGCGAAGACCGAGGTCAACGCATCGGCCAGCACATGCAGATAGGCCGAGCGGATGTTGTGATCGGTGCGGTCGCCGTGGCCTTGCCGGTCGCCCTGCACCTGCGCTTGGTCGGGCGTCCGGGCGGCTTGATGCCCGTGGTCATGTCCGTGGTCATGCCCGTGGTCATGCCCAAGATCATGCCCATGCGCATGTCCGTGCCCGCCGTGATCGTGCCCGCCGTGATCGTGCTTCGCCCACAGCAGGGCGGCGCTGGCGATGTTGACCAGCAGGCCGATCACCGCCACCAGGATCGCCTCGTCGAAGGCGATGGGCAGCGGGCTGGCGAGCCGCGCCAGCGATTCCCAGCCGATCATCAATCCGGCGATGCCGAGGATGATGGCGCTGGTATAGCCGGCGAGGTCGCCGACCTTGCCGGTGCCGAAGGAGAAGCGCGGATTGCGCGCATGTCGCCTGGCGAAGGAATAGGCCAGCGCCGAGAGGCCAAGCGCGCCGGCATGGGTCGCCATGTGCCAGCCGTCGGCCAGCAGTGCCATGGAATTGTACCAGCTGCCGGCGGCGATTTCCGCCACCATCATCACCGCGGTCAAGGCCACCACCATCCAGGTGCGGCGCTCGTGCCGCTCATGGCGCGCGCCGAGGAAGTTGTGGGTCTCGAACCAGAGATCGTCGCGATCGTTGGGCATGGCCGGCCTGGGGTGCGAACTGCGATGACACTTGCCTAGCGCGGGCGGCGGGGTCGCGTCGAGACATTCCTCCGCCGTCGCGGCCATCCGTGACGCCTCGACGCGCGTGATGAAATAACGTAGCGTCGAAATCTCGTTGATCTGCCGCGACTCGCCCATGCCGCCTGACCGCCCGCGACCGGGACTTCGATGAGCGCCACGGAATACCGCAAGCTGGTCTTCATCGTCTGGCTGGTGGTCGTCGCCTCCATGGTGGCGATCTGGGGCGGCAACGCCTGGCACGGCCTGTCCTGGGACACCGACGATTTCATGCGCCTGATCCAGGTGCGCGACTGGCTGGGCGGCCAGGCCTGGAGCGACCTCACGCAATACCGGCTGAACCCGCCGGGCGGGACGCCGATGCACTGGTCGCGGCTGCCCGACATCCCGCTGGCCGCCATCGCCCTGGCGCTGTCGCCGTTCCTGGCGACCGACGACGCGCTGGCCGTCGCCGCCATGGTGGCGCCGCCGCTCTATTTCCTGATCTTCGTCGTCGTCTACGCGCTGCCGGCGCGGATGATGCTGGGCATGGCACGCTCGCCCATCGGCCTGCTGGTGGCGATCTCCGGCTCCGCCACCGTGGCGCAATACGCGCCCGGCCGGGTCGATCATCATGGCTTGCAGCTCATCATGGTGCTGGCGGCAATCGCGCTGCTGCTGTTCGGCCTGGCCCGCGCGCGCTGGCGCCGGCTCATCGCCTGTGCCGGCATCCCCATCGGCCTGTCGCTGTGGATCGGAGTCGAGATGCTGCCGATCTTCGCCGCCTGGTTCGCCGCGCTCGGCCTGGTCTGGTGCGCGCGGGGCGGAACCCTGGCGCGCCAGGGCGCGCTCGCCGCCGGTCTCGCCGCCGCCATCGGCGCGGCGCTGATTCTGACCTCTGTGCCATCCTCGCACTGGCTGGTGCCGGCCTGCGATGCCTTCTCCATCATGCCGGTGGGCGCGGTGGCGCTGATCGCCGGCGGCTTCGCCGGCATGGCGCTGCTCGGGCGCTGGGCCAACGGCATCGTCGCGCGGCTGGCCATCGCGGCGCTGTGCGGCGGCGTCGCGGCGGCATTGTTCGCCTTCGCCTTCCCCGGTTGCCTCACCGGCGGCTATGGCGAGGTCGATCCGGAGGTGAAGCTGCGCTGGCTCGACAACGTCTCGGAGGCGATGTCGCTCAGCGAGCAGATGCGGGTTCTTCCCTTCAGCGCCTTCGGCAAATTGTGGACACCGCTGCTGGCGCTGGCCTATTGCCTGTGGCGGATCCGCCGCGCAGAGGCGCGCGGCCGCGCCTTGTGGGGCGTGCTGGCGCTGCTGATCGCCGCTGCCACGGCGCTCATCTTCTGGCAGATCCGCGCGGTGACGGCGGCACATGTCATCGCCCTGCTCCCGCTGGCCGCCCTCATCGCCGAGTTGTGGCAACGCCTGAAGGGCCGCCGCAGCCCGCGCTGGCTGCAGTTCGTGGTGCTGCTGCCGATCCTGTTCCTGTGCTCCGCGGTGTTCTGGCCCGGCCTGGAATACGGCTATCGCTTGGTCGCCGCGGCGGTTTCCCCGACCGCGGCGGTGCCGGTGGTGCTGCAGGAGCAATGCACCGACCGCGCGGCGATCGCGCCGCTGGCCGAGGCGCCGCCGACCCTGATCCTCAGCTACATCGACCTCGGCCCAATGCTGCTGTTCTCGACGCCGCATGCGGTGCTGGGGGCCCCCTATCACCGCAACAACGGCGGGCTGAAGGAGACCATCACGCTGTTCCGCGCCGCCGACGATGCGCAGATCCGCGACCGGCTGCACGCGCTGGGAATCGGCTGGATCGCCACCTGCCCGGGGCCGGAGGATCGCAGCGCCTATCACACCGAGGACGGCGGCAGCCTGGCCGAGCGGCTTGTTGCGGGCAAGGTTCCAGCGTATTTGAGCGAAGTCGTCGACCCGGCGCATCCGGGCCTGAAGCTCTACCGCGTCCTGCCCTGATCGGGTCTCGTCCCGACAGGGCGTTGGAACAGCTGCTCATCTCGCTGGAGGGCTGCCTTGACGCAAGTGCCAACCAGAATGAAAGCGGTCCTGCTCAAGGGTAACGGCGGCTTCGAGCAGCTGGAATACCGCGACGATGTTGCGGTGCCGGTGCCGGGGGCGCAGGAGGTCCTGATCCAGGTCGGCGCCGCCGGGGTCAACAACACCGACATCAACACCCGCACCGCGTGGTATTCGAAATCCGTGACCGAGGGCACCACGGCATCGGCCGGCGCCGGCGGCTACGCCGAGGCCCGGACCGACGATTCGGGTTGGACAGGCGCGGTGCCGAACTTTCCTCGCATCCAGGGTGCCGACGCCTGCGGTCGGATCGTCGCGGTGGGTGCTGGAATCGACCCGGCGCGCATCGGCGAGCGCGTGTTGATCGAGCCGGTCTTCCGCGCACCGCTCGGTTGGGCGCCGTACCGCGCGATCTATTTCGGCTCCGAGTGCGACGGCGCCTTCGCGCAATACACCAAGGCCCCGGCCGCCCACGCCCACAAGATCGTCAGCGATCTCTCCGACGCCGAGCTGGCGTCGTTTCCCTGCGCCTATTCCGCCGCCGAGAACATGCTGGCCCGCGCGGGGCTCGGCCACGGCGAGCGGGTCCTGGTCACCGGCGCTTCGGGCGGGGTCGGTTCCGCCGCGGTGCAGCTGGCCAGGCGTCGGGGTGCGACTGTGCTGGCCGTCGCCAGCGCGGCGAAGGCCGCGCTGGTCGCCTCGCTCGGCGCCGAGCAAGTGATCGCGCGCGATGCCGATCTGTTCAGCGAGCTCGGCCGGGAATCGGTCGATGTGGTGATCGACGTGGTCGGCGGCCCGCAATTCCCGCAATTGCTGGAAATCCTGCGCCGCGGCGGCCGATATGCCGTTGCCGGCGCGATCGGCGGGCCTACCGTCGGGCTTGACCTGCGCACGCTCTATCTGAAGGACCTGCGGCTGCTCGGCTGCACCATCCTGGAGCCGGACGTCTTCCGCAACCTCGTCGGATATATCGAAAGAGGCGAGATCAAGCCGGTGGTCGCCAGCATTCACCCCTTGAGCGGGATCATCGAGGCGCAGCGCGAATTCCTCAGCAAGCGGCACACCGGCAAGATCGTGCTGCGGCCGGGAGGCTGAGCCGTTCCCGGACGACGTTCTGATGACCTTTATTGACCGGCATCCGGCCGCATCGTGGCCCTTTCGCCCGCCCCGGGTAGCGGGATCTGCAGGTAGGCCAGCCGCTTCATCTCGCGCCGCGCGGTGGTGACGGTCTCCAGGATGATGCCGCAGGTGAGCGACAGGAAAGCCAGCAGCATGATGCCGGTCGACAGGATCGCGGTCGGGAATCGCGGCACCAGCCCGGTCTGCATGAACTCGATCACCACCGGGACGCCGAGGGCCAGCGACAGCAGCAGCAGCGCAAGGAAGGCGGCGCCGAAGAAATCCGCCGGCCGCTCCTCCTTCACCAGGTGCGAGACCAGCTTCAGGATGCGCCAGCCGTCGCGATACGTCGAAAGCTTGCTGAACGAGCCCGCCGGCCGCTCGCCGTAGGGCGTGTCGAGCTCCGCCGTCTTCATGCGCAGCTCCAACGCATGAACGGAAAGCTCGGTCTCGATCTCGAAGCCCGCCGACATGGCCGGAAAGGACTTGACGAAGCGGCGGGTGAAAACGCGGTAGCCCGACAGCATGTCGCGGATGGTGCGGCCGAATATCTTGCTGACCAGCCCGGTCAGCATCGCGTTGCCGAAGCGGTGGCCTGGACGGTAGGCACCCTGCCCTTGTTCGACCCGCGCGCCCACCACCATGTCCAGCTGCTGGTCCAGCAGCGTCCCGATCAAGGCCGGCGCGCTCGGCGCGTGATAGGTGCCGTCGCCGTCCACCAGGACGTAGATGTCGGCCTCGATGTCGGAGAACATGCGGCGCACGACATTGCCTTTGCCTTGCCACGGCTCGTGCCGCACGATCGCGCCGGCCTCGGCTGCGACTTTCGCGGTCTCGTCCTTCGAGTTGTTGTCGTAGACATAGATGCGCGCCGCCGGCAGCGCCGCACGGAAGTCGCGCACCACCGCGCCGATCGCCACCGCTTCGTTGTAGCAGGGGATCAGCACGACGACATCGAGATCGGAAAAATTCGGCTCGCTCATCGCGACACTGTCTTCGGCCTAGATCGATCGCCTGATGTTGCAGGCATCATACACTTCACACAAGCTTGTATCTGAATTGTTTATTTTTCCTAAAGTTGTTCCGATTACCGTTCCATGCGTCGATTTACTTAAGGAACGGATATTTCGCGATGCCATTACCAGTCTTCAATGTCACCAGTTTCGGCGCCTATGGCGACGGCACGCACAACGACACCAATGCGATCCAGGCGGCACTCGATGCCGCGCATGCCGCCGGCGGCGGCACGGTGGTGATGCCGGCAGGCACCTTCCTGGTCACCGGCCATGGCGACGCCAGCGAGGGATGCCTGAAGATCTACAGCAACACCACGCTGACCGGCGCCGGCATGGGCGACACGGAGATCAAGCTGAAGGACGGCAGCAACGAGAAGATCACCGGCATCCTGCGCACGCCGGCCGGCGAGGTGACGCACGACGTCACCATCGAGAACCTGACCATCAACGGCAACCGCGGCAACACCGGCAACGAGGTCGACGGCCTGTTCACCGGTGTCGAGCCGGGCTCTCCCAAGGCCGACTACAACATCACCATCAGCAGCGTGGAGATCAAGGAGGTCTCGCGCTACGGCTTCGATCCGCACGAGCAAACCACCAACATGGTGATCGAGAACTGCGTCGCCCACGACAATACCGGCGACGGCTTCACCCTCGACTTCATCTCCGACAGCACGATCCAGAACTGCGTCGCCTATGACAACGGCCGCAACGGTTTCAACCTGGTCACCTCCAGCCACGACGTGACCTTCATCGACAACGAAGCCTATGGCAACGGTGCTGCCGGCCTGACGGTGCAGAAGGGCTCGGAGGACCGCCCCTTCATCGACAACGTGCTGATCCAGGGCGGCAGCTTCCACGACAACGCCCAGCATGGCGTTCTGGTGAAGCTGTCCTATGGCGTCACCCTGACCGGGGCGGAGATCTTCAACAACGGCCAGGAGGGCGTGCAGATCTATGGCGCCAGCCGCTGCGAAATCCTGAACAACCTGATCCACGACAACGGGCTCAGTGCGCCGGGCAGCTATAACGGCGTCTCCATCGAGGCCTATGACGACACCGCCGGCACCCAGGGCACGTTCAAATACTGGAAGTCCGAGGACAATTTGGTCCAGGGCAACGCCATCACCGGCACGGCGGCGCATCCGCTGCGCTTCGGCGTCGAGGAGGCCGATGACGGCTCCGGCCGCAACCAGGTTCTGGGCAACGCCATCAGTGGCGAATACCGCATCGACGTGGTGCTGCACAACGCCACCAGCAGCACCGACGGCCCGCCGCGCATCTATGGTACCGGCGCCTCCGAGACGCTGACCGGCACGGCTGGGGACGACGCGATCCTTGCCGACAACGGCGCCGATCGCATCGCCGGCGGCGGCGGCAATGACCGCATCGACGGCGGCTACGGCAACGACGTGGCGCTCTATGTCGCCGACCTGCTGGGCTACATCCTGGTGCACAATGCGGACGGCTCGTGGCTGGTCTCGGATCGCACGCTCGCCGAGGGCACCGACCGGCTGGAGCGCGTCGAGGCCATCTCCTTCGCCGGCACGACCTTCTCCACCGCCGATCTCGACCTGCGCCTGGCCGGCAAGGTCGGCGACCACTACGAGCTCACCGGCACCACCGCCGCGAACACCCTCGCCGGCGCAAGCGGCGACGACATCCTGGACGGCGGCGGCGGCAACGACCTGCTGGTCGGCTATGACGGCAACGACACCTATGTCGTCGATTCGGCCGGCGACGACGTGGTCGAGACCGCCGGCGGCGGCCACGACACGGTGAAAGCCAGCGCCAGCTATACCCTCGCCGCCAATGTCGAGGACCTGACCCTGGGCGGCAACGTCGCCATCAACGGCACCGGCAACGACCTCGGCAACGTGGTCAACGGCAATGCCGCCGGCAACACATTGGCCGGCCTCGCCGGGGACGATTCGCTCTACGGCAAGTCCGGCAACGACCTGCTGAAGGGCGGCGACGGCGACGACTGGCTCTATGGCAGCGACGGCATCGACACGCTGGAAGGCGGCAACGGCAACGACGTGCTGAATGGCGGCGCCGGCGCCGACGTCATGAAAGGCGGCACCGGAAACGACATCTACTACGTCGACAACCTCGGCGACGCGGTCACCGACACCAGCAACAGCAGCGGCGGCGGTTATGACGAGGTGCGCAGCTCGGTCAGCTTCACCCTCGCCTCCGCGCTGGAGGATCTGCGGCTGTCCGGCGCCGCCGCCATCGACGGCACCGGCAACAGCATCGACAACCGGCTGATCGGCAATGCCGGCGACAACCGGCTCTCCGGCGGCTACGGCAACGACCGGCTGGAAGGCAATGCCGGCGACGACACCCTGGACGGCGGCCGCGGCGCCGACCGGATGCAGGGCGGCGCCGGGGCCGACACCTTCCAGCTGCGCAAATACGACATCGCCGGCGACGCGATCCTGGATTTCTCCGGCGCCGAGGGCGATTTCATCACCATCGCCGGCTTCACCTCCAAGGCCCAGCTGGTGCACGAGACCGGCTCCACCTGGTCGGTGGTCGATGGCGCCTATCGCGAGACGCTCCAGATCGCCGGCGTCACCGCGCTCAATCCCGACCAATACGCCTTCACCGCCTGATTCCACACGCCCGCGGATCGCCCCGCCGCAAGCCCAGTTCAAGCTGGCGGCGTTTGGCGCTATTCTCGCCCGACTGCGCGCCGGGGCTGCCGAATCGGCAGCCCCTATTGGGGAGAATGTGGCCATGGTGTTTCCCGCCATTCGGGCGGCAATCCGGCGGATTGCGCTTGCCGTCCTGGTGCTGGCGCCGTTGACCGGCGGCGCGGCCCTGGCGCAGCAGAGCCCGGCCGGCACGGCCCAGACCCCGCCGCCGCATGAGGTCGAGCTGCTGCTCGACCTGCTGCGCGATCCGGCGGTGCAGCAATGGCTGGCGGCCCAGGACCAGGCGCAGCGCGCGGCCGCGGCGACGGAAAGCGCCCCGGCACCGGTCGTCGATGCCTCGATGCCGGGCTATTTCGCCCAGCGCCTGCAGGTGCTGCGCGACAATCTGGCCCTGCTGGCCGCGGCCCTGCCGCTGCTGCCCGAGGACCTGCGGCGGGCCTGGATCATCCTGTCGCTCGAATTCGAGGAGAAGGGGCTGCTCTCGATCCTGCTGCTGATCGCCATCTTCGGCGGCGTCGGCGTCGCCTGCGTCTGGGCCTATTGGCAGTTGACGACCGGGTTCCGCAACTGGCTGATCGGCAGCGAGATCAAGAGCGTCGGCGACCGCCTGCGCGCCATGGCCGCGCGGCTTACCTTCGCCACCGGCTGGGCGACGTCCTTCGCGCTGGGCAGCGTGGGCGCCTTCCTCTGTTTCACCTGGCCGCCGCTGCTGCGCGAGATCGTGCTGGGTTACCTGATCGCGCTGCTGTGCACCTGGCTGGGGCGGATCGTCGGCGGCTTCCTGCTGGCGCCGGGCGGCGGCCGCGCCGCACGGTTCCGCATCGTGCCGATGCCGGACGAGGCGGCGCGCTTCTGGCACCGCCGCATCATCGTCGCCGTCGGCGTGCTGGCCTTCGCCTGGGTGACGCTGGGATTGCTGCGCACGCTCGGCGTCTCGCCGGCCGGATTGAAGATCCTGTCCTATGCCGCCGGCATCGTCCTGCTCGGCCTGGGGCTGGAGATGATCTGGCGCCGTCCCACCGTCGCCGTGCCGCGCGAGATGAGCGGCCGGCGACTCGGCCCGCGCGGCACGGCGGTGATCGCCACCATCCTGCTCGGCCTCATCTGGCTGCTCTGGGCCCTGCACCTGATGCCGGGCTTCTGGCTGCTGCTGATCGGCACCGTGTTGCCGCTGTCGCTCTCGATCAGCCGCCGCGCGGTGGATCACCTGCTGCGCCCGGTCGAAGGCATGGAGGCAGAATCCGCGGCGGAAGGCGGCGGCGCGCCGGTCATGGCGGCGGTGGCGCTGGAGCGCGGCCTGCGCGCCGGGCTCATCATCGGCGCCGCCTTGCTGCTCGCCTATGTGTGGAAGATCGACCTGATCGCGCTCACCGCCCGCGACACCGTCTCGACCCGCCTGATCCGCGGCGGCCTGAGCGCCATCGTCATCGTGCTGGTCGCCGATTTCCTGTGGCGCCTGGCCCGCGCCATCATCGACCGCAAGATCGCCGGCGCGGTGGCCGTGGTGCATGTCGACGGCGAGGAGGCGCGGCGCCGCGCCCGGCTGCGCACGCTGCTGCCGATCCTGCGCAACATGCTGTTCGTGGTGGTGATGGCAGTGGCGGCGATGATGGTGCTGTCTGCCCTCGGCGTCGAGATCGGCCCGCTGATCGCCGGCGCCGGCGTGGTCGGCGTCGCCGTCGGCTTCGGCGCGCAAACCCTGGTCAAGGACATCATCAGCGGCGTGTTCTACCTGCTCGACGACGCCTTCCGGGTCGGCGAATACATCCAGAGCGGCAGCTACAAGGGCACGGTCGAATCCTTCTCGCTGCGCTCGGTCAAGCTCAGGCACCATCGCGGACCGCTGTTCACGGTGCCGTTCGGCGAGCTGGGTGCCGTACAGAACATGAGCCGCGACTGGGTCATCGACAAGATGCAGATCGGCATCACCTATGACAGCGACCTGGACAAGGCGAAGAGGATCATCAAGCAGGTGGGCAAGGAGCTGGCCGCCGATCCGGAGTTCAAGGAGAACATCATCGAGCCGCTGAAGATGCAGGGCGTCGAGCAGTTCGGCGACTACGCCATCCAGATCAAGATGAAAATGATGACCAAGCCGGGCGAGCAATTCGTCATCCGGCGCAAGGCCTATGCCCTGATCAAGAAGGCCTTCGACGCCAACGGCATCCATTTCGCCTTCCCCACCGTGCAGGTGGCGGGCGGCGAGGACAACGCCGCGATCGCCCGCCAGGCGCTCGAGCTGACCAGGCCGCCGGCGCCGGAGGGGGCATAGCCGGAAAGGGCATAGCTTGCCCGCCTAGCCCGCGCGGATGGCCTTTTCCATGATCTCGGCGACGAAGGCGGCCTTGGCGTCGGTATAGGCTTCGCGGTCGTCGCGATGCGCGGCGGCCAGCTCCCGCTTCAGCCGTTCGTAGCGCCGGGCGTCCTCGGAATGCGCCCGCAGATGATCGCGGAACGCCAGGCGGCGCCACATCTCGCCGCTCGTTTCAGTCATGTGCACATGGTGGGTCCGGCGGGTTCCATATGGCGGCATGCCCTTGACGAAATACATCCGGTCGGTCTTCGGGTTGTCGTACCAGAAGGCATAGTCGAGCGCCTCGAGCGGTTCGATCGCCCGCTCCTGCGCCTCCGCCAGCGAGCGCACCGCGATCAGGATGTCGATGATCGGCTTGGCGGCGAGGCCCGGCACGGCCGTGCTGCCGAAATGCTCCAGGCCGAGGATCAGCTCCGCCGGCAAGGCCGCGCGCAGCCTTGCGGCTTCCTCGGCGAACAGCGCCGGCCACCGCGGGTCATAGGCGACGATCTCGATCTCATCCATGCTGGCGCTCCGGCGGCTATCAGCCCTCGTATCCGGCGACGTAATCCGCCTCGTCGATCTCGATGATGGTCGGCGCCTTGCGCTTGGCCGCCGCGCGCAATTGCGCCGGCAGGTCGGCCGGGTCCTTCAGCTTCACCGCCTCGCAACCGAAGCCCTTGGCGAGGAGCTGGAAGTCCGGCGTCCAGATGTCGACGCCGATCGGATGGATCTGCTTCGAGATCATGTAGTTCTTGATCTCGCCATAGCCGTAGTTGTTCCACAGCAGGACGATGACCGGCGCCGCGATCTCGCGCGCCGAGGCCAGCTCCTGGATGGTGAACTGGAAACCGCCATCGCCGACCAGGCACACCACCGGGCTGCCGGGTGCTGCCAGCTGCGCGCCGATGGCGGCGGGCAGCGCGTAGCCCAGCGTGCCGAAGCCGGTCGAGGACGTGAAATACTGGCGCGGCGCGGCGGAGGGATAATAGACCGAGGCCGCATAGACCGGCTGCGCCGAATCGCCAACGATGACGACCCCCGGCAGCGCGTCGCGCGTGGTTTCCAGCAGGTGCAGGCAGGCGCGATAGAGCGGGCTGAGCTCGGCGACCATCTTGTCGCGTGTCGTCGCGGCGCGGCCGGCGCCGTCGCGGCGATTCGCGGCCAGCAGCAGCGGCACCAGCGCGGCGCAGGCCTCCGACGCGTCGGCGATGATCGGCAGGTCGACCAGGCGCGTGCGCGCGATCTGCTCGGCGTCGATGTCGATGCGGATGCTCTGGCCCAGGAAGCGCGCGCCGCCCAGCTCCAGCCAGTCGTAATCGGTCGGGCCGAATTCGGTGCCGATGGCGAGGACGACATCGGCCTCCTCGATCAGCTTGATGCAGGGCGGCATCGAGGGATTGGCCGGCACCGCCAGCGGGTGGCCGGGCGGCAGCAGGCCGCGGCCGTTCACCGTCATCAGCGTGGGCGCGTCGAGCTTCTCGGCGATCTCGCGCACGAAGGGCGCCGCGTCCTGCGCGCCGCCGCCGACCAGCAACAGCGGCATCTTCGCGCGGTTCAGCATATCGGCGGCCTGCTGCAGCGCCGTCGGCGAGGCGGCGGGCGGCGCCGGCGGGGTCGCGGCCTTGACTGGCGGCAGGCCCTCGGCGGAAGCGGTGATCACGTCCAGCGGCAATTCGATATGGACAGGGCGCGGGCGCGCGCCAGCGAAGATGGCGAAGGCGCGGGCGACGACCTTGGGCAGCTCCGCCGGCTTGGTCACCGTGTGGCTGAAGGCGGAGACCTGCCGGATCAGCTGGCGCTGGTCCTGCAGTTCGTGCAGCCAGCCCTCGCCGGAGCCGATCTGGCCCAGGGCATTGACGGCGGAGATCACCAGCATCGGAATCGAATCGCCATAGGCCTGGCCCATGGCGGTGGCGATGTTGGTCATGCCCGGGCCGGTGATGATGAAGCACACGCCGGGCTTGCCGCTGACCCGCGCATAGCCGTCGGCCATGAAGCCGGCGCCCTGCTCGTGGCGCGGCGTCACGTGGCGCAGCCGGGTGTTGGGCATGCCGCGATAGAGCTCGACCGTATGCACGCCGGGAATGCCGAAGACGACCTCGACGCCATAGGCTGCCAGCAGCTCGGCCAGATACATGCCGACGGTTTTCATGGATACTCCCCTGATCCGACACGCTTTCCCGCCCCGGCATGCC
>JBGAGP010000109.1:0-15844 GCA_044226685.1 Dongiaceae bacterium | reverse complement strand
TTGCAACGGGCGAAGTCCGCATGAAGCAACGAGGTCTCTTCGGCGACATCCACATCGCGCTCGCCCTTCTTGCGTTCGCTTTTCTCAGTGAGGTTCCTCTGCCTCAATCGGATACGACTGATGTGATGCGACATGCAGTCTGTCGAGAAGTAACGATGAGCGAGGGCCGTGAAGGTGCAAAGACCCAATACCATGGCGCCAACCACCAGCAGCCCGGCGCGCTCATGGAATGCATGCAAGAAGATAAGTTCATCGCTCTTGCCATTGCTGCGCACGCTGAAAACGACACTCGACATCAGAAAGCCATATCCGCCGATGGCCAGCAACGAGAGGCGGAGCAATTCGGCCGAGAATTTCTGATAGCGATCCAGGATCTCGAAATCGGGCCGGTACCTCGCCTCGTCGACATCCAGCGATTCCAGGAATTCGTCTTTGGGCTTGGTCACTTCGGGCGCGCGCATTGGCTGATCCCCCCTGCCCTAAGGGAAAACCAAGCAGGGACGCCTTGTCAACCAGAGCGTGCAAAAATTGCAGCTATTGCAAGCCGCTTCAATCCGCGAACGGATCGGTCACCAATATCGTGTCGTCGCGTTCCGGCGAAGTGGAGAGCAGCGCCACCGGGACCTCGATCAGTTCCTCGATGCGGCGGACGTATTTGATCGCGGTGGCCGGCAACTGCGCCCAGGAGCGGGCACCCTTGGTGGATTCCGCCCAACCTTCCATCACCTCGTAGACCGGCTTGGCGATGGCCTGCAGGTGGGTGGCCGCCGGCAGGTAGTCGTAGCGCTTGCCGCCGATGTCGTAGCCCACACAGATCTTCAATTCCTCGAAGCTGTCGAGCACGTCGATCTTGGTCAGCGCGATGCCGGTGATGCCGCCGACCTTGGCCGACTGCCGGACCAGGGCGGCGTCGAACCAGCCGCAGCGGCGCTTGCGCCCGGTGACGGTGCCGAATTCGCGGCCGCGCTCGCCGAGCGTCTCGCCGATCTTGTCGGTGAGCTCGCTGGGGAACGGGCCGGAGCCGACGCGGGTGGTATAGGCCTTGGTGATGCCGAGCACGTAGCCGACGGCGCCGACGCCGATGCCCGCCCCCGTCGCCGCCTGCCCCGCCACGGTGTTGGACGAGGTGACGTAGGGATAGGTGCCGTGGTCGACGTCGAGCATGACGCCCTGGGCGCCTTCGAACAGGATGCGGTCGCCGCGCTTGCGCGCCTCGGCCAGGCGGTGCCAGACGGTCTGCACATAGGGCGCGATCTTCGGCGCCACCGCGCGCAGCTGCGCCAGCAATTCGGCGCCGTCCACTTCCTCCGCACCCATGCCGCGCAGCAGCGCGTTGTGGTGCAGCAGCAGCGCCTCCACCTTGTCCTGCAGCGCGGCGTCGTCGGCGAGGTCGCAGACGCGGATGGCGCGGCGCGCGGTCTTGTCCTCATAGGCCGGGCCGATGCCGCGGCCGGTGGTGCCGATCTTGGCGGCGCCGCGCGCCTCTTCGCGCAGCAGGTCGAGCTTGCTGTGCAGCGGCAGGATCAGCGCGGCATTCTCCGCCACCACCAGCATGTCGGGATTGATCTCGATGCCCTGGCCGCGCAGCGTGTCGATCTCCTTCAGCAGCGCCCAGGGATCGACGACCACGCCGTTGCCGATGACCGAGAGCTTGCCGCGCACCACGCCGGAGGGCAGCAGGCTCAGCTTGTAGGTCTTGTTGCCGATGACCAGGGTATGGCCGGCATTGTGGCCGCCCTGGAAGCGCACGACGACGTCGGCGCGCTCGGACAGCCAGTCGACGATCTTGCCCTTGCCCTCGTCGCCCCATTGCGAGCCGATGACCGCTACGTTCGCCATGTTACCTTGTTCCCCACCGTGCAATTCGATCGAACACAACTCACCCACGTCACCCCAAGGCTTGGCCTTGGGGTCCACGACTTTGTTTCAGCCGTCACGGCCTCGCACAAAGAAACGCGTGGATGCCAAGGCCAAGCCTTGGCATGACGGAGTTGTCTGAGTGTTTCATCTGATTGAACTCCGCATCAGAGCATTTGGGCGGCGCCGTTGCGCCAGAGATGCGAGCAGCCGAGCCGCCGCGCTTCCTTTTCGTCTTCCGCGCCGTCCAGCGCATGCAGCGTCACCCAGCCTTCGCCGCGCAGGCGTTGCGCCGCCTCGGCCGAGGTGCCGCGCGGCAGCAGGATGCGCCGCGCCGCTTTCGGCGCCGGCAGTGCCGCCATCACGCTGTCGAGATAGAGGGTGAAGCCGGTCGCGTCCTCGCCGGCCTGGTTCACGTAGCGGCCGCCGCGGCCGAACTCGCCGGAGATGCCGCGCCCGAGCAGGGAGAACGTGACGCCGGTGTGATACTCGAAGCCGCGATGGTCGGTCGGGTCGAGGGTGAGCGACAGGCCGGGATCCGCCGCGCGGACCAGCGCCGCCACCTCGATGAGCCGGTCGCGCTGCGCGGCGGCGGCCTTCGGCAATTCGACGCCGGCGAGGTCCCTGGCCGCGCGGCCCGCCTCGCCCACCGCCGCCATCAGGCGCTGCAGCGCGGGCGCCAGGCTGCCGCCCAGCTGCTTCACCGCCGCGGCGTCCTTGCGATCGAGCGCGGCGATCAGCGGCGCGGCATCGGCCAAACCGCTGTCGCGCAGGAAGGAAACCGCCAGCATCGGCGCGTTGAGATCGACGACGAGATCGCCGATGCCGGCCTGGCGCAGGGCTTCGGCCGCCAGCAGCACCGCCTCGGCATCGGCGGCAGCACTCTCGGCGCCGATCAACTCGATGCCGGCCTGGCCGATCTGGCGCTCGGGGCGCATCTGCTCGCCCTTCACCCGCAGCACCTGGCCGGCATAGGAGAGGCGCAGCGGCCGCGGCGCGTTCTTCAGGCGGCTGGCGGCGATGCGGCCGACCTGCGGCGTCATGTCGGCGCGCAGGCCCATCATGCGCTGCGACACCGGGTCCATCAGGCGGAAGGTGTGGGCGGCCATCGCCTCGCCCATGCCGGAGAGCAGCGCGTCCTCGAATTCGAGCAGCGGCGGCTTCACCCGGTCGTAGCCCCAGGCGGCGAAGCTCGCCATCAGCCGCTCGACCACCGAGGCCTCGAAGGCGGCATCGGGCGGCAGGCCGTCTTTCAGGCCCGCGGGCAGCAGATATTGATGGTCCTTGCCGATGGCCATGGAACTCGGGCGCTCGCTTCGATCCGGTTGATCCCCGCGCCCGCGCCGGCCCGGGCGCAACCCGGTCGGCTTGGGCACAGGTTATTAGCCGGAATCCCCCGGGCGCGGCAAGCGTCGCGCGGTCGCGGCCGGCTTTTTTCGACGCCGGAGGCCCCTGATCGCAAACGATTTTCCAGGACACCGCGCGGTTCTTGCCCTCTGCGGCGAAAGCTGGAACCGGGCGAAGCCGGAAACGAAAGTGCCGCCGCGAAAGCTCCACCCCCGCCGGCAAGACTCGCGGCGCGCCGGCCGCGAGACTCGCTCAGAGGTGAAACTGCCCGGTGATGGTGAGCACCGCGTGGCCCGACATCGTCAGCCGGCCGTCGGCGAGCGTGAGCCAGAGCTCGCCGCCGCGCCTGGAGACCTGGCGGGCGAAGAAGGTGGTGCGGCCGCCGAACTTCGCCGACCAATAGGGCGTCAGCAGGCAATGCGCCTTGCCGGTCACCGGGTCTTCGGGGATGCCGTATTTCGGCACGAAGACGCGCGAGACGAAATCCGCCTTGGCGCCGCGCGCGGTCGCCAGCACGTCGAGCGGCAGCGCGCGGATCGCGTCGAAGTCGGGCGTCAGGTTGCGCACCGTGTCCTCGTCGGCCAGTTCGGCGATATAGGCCCAGTCCTTGTGCAGGGCTGTCACCTTGGCGCCCAAAGCGCGCTCGACGGCGGGAATCTCGGATGCCGCCGCAGGCACGTTCGGATAGGTTGGGAAATCCATCGCCAGGCGCTCGCCATCGCGCGCGACGGTGAGCACGCCCGAGCGGGTGTGGAAGGCGACCCTGTCGCGGCCCTTCTCCAGATGATTGAGCACGACCTCGCCGCTGGCCAGCGTGGCGTGGCCGCAGAGATCGATCTCGAGCGTCGGCGTGAACCAGCGCAGGTGGAAGTCCTTGCCTTGCGGCACGAAGAACGCGGTCTCCGCCAGGTTGTTCTCGACCGCGATCGCCTGCAGCGTCGCGTCGGGCAGCCATTCCTTGAGCGGGATGACGGCGGCGGGGTTGCCGCCGAACGCGGCGCTGGTGAAGGCATCGACCTGGTAGAAGGGCAAGGACACGGAAGCGACTCCCAAGATTGCGAAGGTGATTGCGGCTCAGCGCGTGGCGACGGCGATGCCGGCGCCGATGAGGACAGTGCCGCTCAGCCGGTTGAACACGCGCGACGCGGCGGTGGAGGACAGCAGCCGGCGGCTGCGCTCGGCGAGGAAGATATACGCGCCATAGACGACGTAGGAGACCACGACGACGATGGCGCAGAGCAGCAGGTAGTCGGCGGAACCGATGCGGCGCATGTCCAGGAAGGTCGGCAGCAAGGCGCCATAGAACAGGATCGCCTTCGGGTTTCCCAACGTCACCAGGAAGCCGAGGCCGATATCCTTGAGGATGCCGTGGCCGCGGCGCGGCGCCACCGTGATCGCGGCGCCCTTGCTGCGGAAGGCGCGCCAGCCGAGCCAGAGCAGATAGAGCGCGCCGGCATACTTGATCACCTGGAACAACGGGCCGAGCGTGGCGGCCATCGCGGTCAACCCGGCCATGGCGACGGCGATGAAGCAGAAATCGGCCAGCACCAGCCCCGCCGTCACCGCCAGGCCGGAAAGCGGTCCGGAGGCCAGCGCACGGGAGATGATGGTGGCGAGGCCCGGCCCCGGCGACAGGGCCAGGAAGAACATGCCGATGGCGAAGGCGAGCGCGGATTGGGCGGTCATCGTGGCGTATCCTCAGGCGCGTTCGCGGGCGGCGCGCATCATCGCGGCGACGGTGGCGTCGTCGCCCTGCCCGCGCGCCTGCAATCCGGCGACGGCGCCCAGCGCGTCGCGCTCGTCGCGGTTCTGCCCGAGCTTGGCCTTGGCATCCAGGCGGGTGACGTCGACGCGGAGGCCGACGATGCCGCGGACCATGGCGGCGATGTAGCTCTCCGGCGCGTCGGCGGTCGACCAGGGCGTCTCGTAGGGGCTCTCCTGCTGGCGCGACAGCGCCTCGACGTGGCGCAGCAGCCAGGCGCCGTCCTCGATGACACTGGCCCGGCCATAGGCATGCACGATGGCGTAGTTCCAGGTCGGCACGCTCTTGCCGTTCTCGGCCTTGGAGGGATACCAGCCCGGCCGGATATAGGCGTCCGGGCCGCCGAAGATCATCATGACCTCCGCCTCGGGCGCCGATTGCAGCCGCCGCCAATGCGGATTGCCGCGCGCCAGATGGCATTCGATTGTCACTTTGTCACCCTCGGCGGCGGCGACAGTCGGCAAATGTGTCGCCATCAGCCCGGCGGCATCGTGGCTGACCAGGGCGGCGAACGGATTGCCGCGCATGGTCGCCAATACGGCAGGCAGGTCCGCCATCTTGAATTGCTCCGGCACATACATGCGCGGTCACCGTGTTTTCGTTGTGCGGGTTGGGAATGTCGGCGCGCCGCGCCTGCGGCCATTCACCGGCGGACGCGGTAGCGCCCCGCATGGCGGAGCGCTACGCCGAGTCAGCCGCGCGAAAAATGCCGCACGATCAAACTTCTGGGCGCCAGAATGGACGTGAGATCTCGGCTTCTACCTCGACCCGGCTGACACCGATGTCGCGCAGCAGGCGATCGTCAAGGCTGGCCAGATGGCGGCGTTGGCGCGACCGCTCGGTCCAGCCGAGCATGACGTCGACCGCCCGGGCGATGAAGCCGCGGCCGGTCCGGCGGCGGGTCGGCCGCACGTAAAATGAACCCGATTTGTCTTCCGTAGTGTACCGATACATCTCACTTCTCCAGCAGCAAAAATAGATACAATTGGTTCTTTTGCCTCCCTGGCCGGGATATTGTGCTTGACATTGTATCCGGTCAACGGAAACATTGTGCCCATGACAATTTGGATCCCTGACCTTAGCAATCAGAGGGGACCGCGCTATCTGGCGATTGCGGATGCGCTGGCCTCCGACATCCGCGGCAGCCGGCTTTCGCCCGGCGACCGTCTGCCGACCCATCGCGAGCTCGCCTATCGCCTCGGCTGCACCGTCGGCACCGTCACCCGCGCCTATAGCGAGGCGGAGCGGCGCGGCCTGATCGGCGGCGAGGTCGGCCGCGGCACTTTCGTGCGCAGCGACATCGCCGTGCGCGCCATCCTGCGCGCCAACACGCCGATCCCCGGCGGCGCCGACATCGCCCCGACCGAGACCGGCATGATCGAGTTCAGCATCAACACGCCGACCGATCTCGATGCCGGCGGCGAATACGACCATGTCTTGCGCCATGTGCTGCGCGAATTGTCGGAGCAGCAGGGCATCGGCACGCTGCTGAACTACCAGCCCAATGGCGGCAACCGCCCGCATCGCGAGGCCGGCGCCAGATACCTCGCCGAATGCGGCCTGCAGATCGACCCCGAGCGGGTGCTGATCACCGCCGGCGCCCAGCACGGCATGACCGTGGCGCTGGGCGCGCTGACCGAGCCCGGCGACACCGTGCTGACCGAGGCGCTGACCTGGCCGGGCCTGCGCCGGCTGGGCGACTTCCTGCGCTTCCGCGTGCAGGGCCTGGCGATGGACCAGGACGGCATCATGCCCGACGCCTTCGACGCCGCCTGCCGCGGCCGCAACGTGAAGGCGCTCTATTGCGTGCCGAACCTGCAGAACCCGACCTCGACCGTGATGCCGGAAGGCCGCCGCCGCGAGATTGCCGAGGTGGCGCGGCGCTACGGCGTGAAGATCGTCGAGGACGACGTCTACGGCTTCCTGGTGCCGAACGCGCCGCCGCCGGTGGTCACCTTCGCGCCGGAGCTGGGCGTGTTCTGCACCAGCGTCTCCAAGTCGACGGCGCCGGGCCTGCGCGTCGGCTATCTCGGCGTGATGACCGAGGACGCCACGTTGATGAACGAGGCGCTGCGCTCCACCACCTGGATGGCGATGCCGGTCGCCGCCGAGATCGCCGCGCGCTGGATCAACAATGGCGAGGCGACGCGCATCGCCAACAAGCGGCGCGACGAATACAGCCGCCGGCAGACGATGGCGCGCGAGATCCTCGCCGGCCTGCCCTACCAGGCGCATCCCAACGCCATGCATGGCTGGCTCGACCTGCCGGAGGAATGGCCGGGCGATTCCTTCGCCCTGCAGGCACGCATCCGCGGCGTCGCCGTTTGCCCGGCGAGCAGCTTCCAGCTGGCGCGCAACATCCGCAACGGCGTGCGCGTCTCCATCAGCGCGCCCTGCTCCATCGACACGGTGGCGCGCGGCCTCGACATCATCGCCCGCCTGGCGCGCGAAAAGCCGCGGCCGGACTTCAACCTTGTCTGACGGCACCGGCGCGTCAGCCGCCGCCGCGCTGCCGGCGGCGCCGCGCCGTGTGCAGTTGCGCGCGGAAGTGCGGGACGGGCTGAAGATCACCTTCCCCTTCATGGTCGGCGCGGCACCCTTCGGCGTCATCTTCGGCGCGCTGGCGACGGCGCAGGGCCTGCACCCGCTGGAGACCGCGGCCTTCTCGCTCTTCGTCTTCTCCGGCTCGGCGCAGTTCGTCGCCATCTCGCTGCTGGCGCTGGGCGCCGGCGCGTGGACCATCTGGCTGGCGACCCTGATCCTCAACCTGCGCCACACGCTCTATGCCGCGGCGCTGGTGCCCTATGTGCGGCACCTGTCGCTGCCCTGGCGCTTCGTGCTGTCGGCCGGGCTGACCGACGAGACCTTCGCCGCGATGGAGGACCGCTATCGCCGCCTGGGCAAGCACGAGCTCTCGCACTGGGCCTATCTGACCTCGGTCGTCGCGATGTACGTCAATTGGAACATCTGGACCGCGCTCGGCATCTTCGCCGGCAGCCAGTTCGAGGGGCTGGAGGATACCGGGCTCGGCTTCGCCGCCATCGCCACCTTCATCGGCATGGTGGTGCAGAAGCTGACCACGCCGGGCGCGCGGGCGGCGGCTGCAATCGCCGGCATCCTCGCCGCGGCGCTCGCCTTCCTGCCGCACAATCTCGGCCTCACCATCGCCACCCTGGCGGCGATCTGTGGCGCGGTGCTCGTCGACCGCATCGTCGCGGCGCGGAGAACGGCATGAGCGCGCACGGCATGAGCGTCGGCCTCATCATCCTCGGCATGGCGCTGATCAATCTGGTGCTGCGCTGCCCGCTGTTCCTGATGGCCGATCGCATCCGTATCCCGCGCATCGTCGAGCGCGCCCTGACGCATTCGCCGGTTGCGGTGCTGACCGCCATCATCGTGCCCTCGGCGCTGCATCTCGACGTCGCCCCGACCGGCGCCGAGTGGCTCAACCCCGACCTGTTCGCGACCGGCGCGGCGATCGCCACCTCGCTCCTCACCCGCAACCTGCTCGCCACCATCGCGGTCGGCCTGGGCGCCGCGCTGCTCCTGCGCCACGTTCCGCTGTTCTGAGCCCGCCGGTCCCGGTTCCGGCATACGTAGAGTTCCTTACGTGTTGGCCCGGATTCTCGGCGCCCCGCGATCTTGATATTTCCACCCGCCAATGAGGGACGCGCATCTGGCGCGCCCGAACCAATCGAGGGTGGGGTATGGAAATGTCGCCACAAGACCGGAATTCGCGCGGTGGCCGACCAGGCGGACGCGGCCTTCCGGGCAATGCGGAAGCCGCCAGCCGGGATGCACTGATCGCCGACCGCCGCGAAGTCAGCCGTCTGCGCGGCCTGTGGAACGATGCGGCGTTCAACGGCACGCCGCCGGCCCTCGACACCCTGACCCAGTTCCTGGGCTCGGACGGCTGGGACCGGCGCTTCCTGGTGGCCCAGGACCCCGACCCGCTCAGCAGCGTGTTCATCACCTGCGGCGCGGCGATCGACGAGATGCTGGGCGAGGATGTAAAGGGCCGCACCCTGCGCGACATCACCTGGGCGGGCTGCCGGCCGCTGTTCGACGCCTGCATCGAGGCGGCGATGACCCGGGCGCCCACCGCCGTGAGCGGCGTGATCCGATCCTTCGCCAACATCGAGTTTCCATTTCGCGCCGTTATACTGCCATTTGGAAATTCACGGGACTGCATCCCCTATTTGCTGGGCGCCGTCGGCCGGCGCGGCGCGGCGGCGGACGAGGAGTGATCGCCTGAAACTTGGCCGCCGCACGCGTGATCGGTTTGGGCGCAGGTCCCTGTCGCCGCGTGATCACGTCGACACGTTCCGATTCCCGCGGCAGGTGCGGCAAGAAAAGTGGTGACCGGGATGGAGGGCTGCGCTTACGATTACACCCGCGAATACTTGGGGACTGCAGGGAACTTGGCAATTTCCCCGAAATTTTACGAGAATTCCGGGAGTTTGATGACCGATCCCAGGATCGCCGGCGGGCAGGTGGTCATCGTGCTGGATGACGACGAGGCCGTGCGCGAATCGCTGACCGCCCTGCTGGAGACGGACGGCCATCGCGTGGTGCCCTGCGCCTCCGGCCGCGAATTCCTGGCCCAAGCCGACCGCGACGCCATCGCCTGCCTGGTGACCGATGTCCACATGCCGGACGCCAGCGGCCTGGACATCCTGGAATCCCTGCGCGCGCGCGACGACGGGCTGCCGGTCATCGTCATCACCGGACATGCCGACGTGCCGATGGCGGTGCGGGCCATGCGCGCCGGGGCCTTCGATTTCGTCGAGAAGCCGGTCGACGGGGAAAGCCTGCTGCGGGCGGTGCAATCGGCGATCGCGGGCCGGCGCAAGGCGCGGCCGAATGCGCGCGAGACGGATGCCCTGCGCGCCCGCTTCGCCAGCCTGACGCCGCGCGAGCAGGAGGTGCTGCAGGAGTTGATCATCGGCCGCCCGAACAAGGTGATCGCGGCCGAGCTCGGCATCAGCCCCCGCACGGTGGAAATCCACCGCGCCCGGGTGATGGAGAAGCTGCAGGCCGAGAGCCTGTCGCACCTGGTGCGCATGGCGATCAGCCTGGACGAGGGCAAGCGCTAACGGCCGGCAGGACAGCCATCGTGGGGGCGGGTAAGTAGCAGTACGTATTTCCAGGTCGGCCCGAAGCCGACACAGTATCGAGGATGGAAAGCAAAGTGATCTCAGTCGTCGACGATGATCCCGCCGTCCGGGAATCCCTCGGGGCCCTGCTGGAATCGCATGGCTTCGGCGTGGAGCTGTTCGAGTCCGGCGAGGCCTTCCTGAGCTCGCCCACCGTGGACCGCGGGAGCGCCCTGTTCCTCGACGTGAACCTGTCCGGCATGAGCGGCTTCGACGTGCTCGGCCGGCTCGCCGCCAAGGCGCCGCGTCGCCCGGTGGTGATGATGACCGGCCGCATCGACCATCGCATGCGCCAGCAGGCGATCGCGGCCGGCGCCGCGGATCTGTTGCAGAAGCCGCTGGAGGCCGAGGCCGTATTCTCGATGATCCGGCAGCTGGCTTCGGCGTAAACAGCCAGACCAGGGGTATGTTCGGCGCACGCACATTCGAGGGGGGATGACGCGATGACGACAAGAATAGGATGGGTGCTGCCTGCCCTGCTGGCCGGCATGTTGCTGGTCCCGGCGGCCCGGGCCGAAGACCCGATCGGCTTCGTGAAGACCGTGGAAGGCACCGCCTTCGTCGAGCGCGCTTCCGGCCGGGTCGACCTCAAGCCGGGCGACCCGCTCTATCAATCGGATGTCTGCGAGACCGCGGAGGGCGCCAGCCTGGGCATGACCTTCCGCGACAACATGGTGCTGTCGGCCGGGCCGAACACCCGCGTCACCCTCGCCACCTTCGAATTCGTGCCGACCGAGGCCAAGCTCGGCGTGCTGCTGCGGGTTGCGCGCGGCACGCTGCAATACATCTCCGGCCTGGTCGCCAAGCTGGCGCCGGACGCGGTCACCATCGAGACGCCGGCCGCCAACATCGCCGTGCGCGGCACCCGCTTCGTGGTGCGCGTCGAGGAGGAGAACTGACCATGCGCGCAGCAACCCTCCGCCTCCTCGCCGCGATCGCCCTGGCCGGCCTGGTCGCCGCCTGCTCGCAGACCCCGGACAACCTGGTCGTCCTGCTGCCCGAGGCCGATGGCAGCGTCGGCAGCGTGGTGGTCACCAGCACCGCCGGCAGCGAGACGCTGAACGCGGCCGGCCAGGCCACCGGCGTCGACGCCGCCGGCGAGAAACCGGTCGCACCCTTCGTGCTGCCCGAGGAAGAGATCCAGAAGACCTTCGGCGCCGCCATCGCGGCGCAGCCGAAGCTGCCGGAAGTCTTCATCCTCTATTTCGAGACCGGCGGCGCCGTGCTGACGCCGGATTCCGCCAGCCAGTTACCGGACGTGGTCGCGGCGGTGAAGGCACGCCCGGTGCCCGACATTTCTGTCGTCGGCCATACCGACCGCGTCGGTACCGACGCCGTCAACGTACCGATCTCGATCGAGCGCGCCAACACCGTGCGCGACCTGCTGGTCAAGGAAGGCATCGACCCGGCGATCATCGAGGTCACCTCGCATGGCGAGGAGAACCCGCTGATCCCCACCGCGGACGAAGTGGCCGAGCCGCGCAATCGCCGGGTCGAGGTGACGGTCCGCTAGCCGCGCCGCGAAGCCGGCCGTGCCCGACCGCAACGCTTCGCCGCCGGAACCCCGGCGCAATCCCGCCGCCTTGCTTGGCGCCGCCGCCAGCCTGCGCATCTGGCGGCGTGGGCGCGTCCTGGTGCTGCTGCTGATCCTGGCCCTGACCGCCCTGCGGATCTGGGACCCGGCGCCGGTCGCCGCGGTACGCGCGGCGCTGTTCGACCTGTACCAAAGGGTCGCGCCGAAGGCGGCGCCCGACGCGCCCGTTGTCGTCGTCAACATCGACGAAGCGAGCCTGGCCAGGTTCGGGCAATGGCCGTGGCCGCGCGCGCGGCTGGCGCAGCTGGTGAGCGCCTCGGCCAAGCTCGGCGCCCGCGTCGTCGGCTTCAACATCCTGCTGCCGGATGCCGACCGCATGGCGCCGGACAACATCCTGCGCAGCCTGCCTGGGCTGCCGGCGCCGGCAGCGCAGGCCGTGCTGCGGATGCCTTCCGGCGACGAAACCCTCGCGGCCAGTTTCGCGCAGGTGCCGGTGATCCTCGGCCTCGCGGTCGACGGCCGGCTCGGGCGGTCGGCCTGGTGGGTGCCGCCGGCCACGCGGGTTGCCGCGCCCTTTGCCGCCAACGCCAACTTCATCGAGTTTCTCTATCCCTACACCCGCATGCTGGCGAACCTGCCGCCGCTGACGGCGGCCGCCGCGGGAACCGGCGTGGTCGCGGTGCTGCCGGGCGAGTCCGGCACGGTGCGCGACGCGCCGATCGCCGTCCGCTTCGGCAGCCAGGCGATCCCCAGCCTGGCCGCCGAGATGGTCCGCGTCGGCGGCGGCGGCGCGCCGCTGCGTCTCGACGTGTCGATGCTGGGCATCGAGCGCATTCAGGGCCCGGGCGGCTGGGTGCGCACCGACCGCAGCGGCAACCTGCAGCTGGCCTATGCGCGGCCGGACCGCAGCCGCTACGTCTCCGCCGCCGATCTGCTCGCCGGCGGCTTGCCCGCCAACGCGTTCCGCGACAAATACGTGCTGTTCGGCACCACGGCCTCCGGCATCGCCGACCTGCATGCGACGCCGCTCGGCATGCAGATGCCGGGCCTTGAGATCCAGGCGCAGATCCTCGCCGCCCTGCTCACCGGCAACGTGCTCGACCGGCCGATCTGGGTCGGCCCGGCCGAGATCGGCTTTCCCCTGGCGGTCGCCTTCATCGGGCTCTATCTGGCCTGGCGCCGCCGCCTCGGCCGTTTCGCGGTGCTGACCTGCCTCGCCGCCGCGGCCTGGCTGCCCGGCGCCATCCTGGCCTATGCCTGGAAGGGGATCCTGGTCGACCCGCTCTATCCCGCGGTGACCGCCCTGTTCGTCGGCGCGCTGCTGGTGGCGACCGAGCTGGTGGTGGCGCGCCGTGCCGCCGAGCAGACCGTGCACGAGCGCGAGACGCGCCTGCAGGAGCTGCAGGTCGAGCTGCTCGGCCTGTCGCGCCTTGCCGCCATCGAGCAGATGTCCTCCGCCCTCGCCCACGAGCTCAACCAGCCGCTGGCGGCGATCGCGAACTTTGTCCAGGCCAGCCGCCGCCTGCTCGACAACCCGGCGGCGGCGGGCCAGACCGAGAAGATCGGCGGCTACCTGGAGAAGGCGGTGGGACAGGTGGAGCGCGCCGCCGCCATCGTCGTCGGCCTGCGCAACCTGGTGCAGCGCGGCGAGACGGTGCGGGCGCCGGAGGACGTCAACGAGACCGTGCGCGAGGCGGTCGAGACCGCTTTCATCGGCGTGCCGGCGCGCTCTGTCGCGATCGGCTACCGGCTGGCGCGGGGCCTGCCCCGCGTGCCGATGAACCGCATCCAGATCCAGCAGGTGATCCTGAACCTGGCGCGCAACGCCGCCGAGGCGATGCGCGGCCAGCCCGACGCCGCGCTCGGCGTCGCCACCACGCTGCTGCCCGATGGCGGGGTCGAGATCGCCATCGCCGACAACGGGCCGGGCCTGGCGCCGGGTTTCGAGGAGAAGCTGTTCAAGCCCTTCGCCACCACCAAGCAGGACGGCATGGGGATCGGCCTGTCGATCAGCCGCTCGATCGTCGAGGCGCATGGCGGCGAACTGACCGCCACGCGCAACGCCGAGCGCGGCATGCGCTTCAGCTTCACCCTGCCGCCGGCCGAGCCCGCGGCGTAGCCGGCACCCCGCCGCTACACGGTCGAGACCATCACCGCCTTGATCGTGTGCAGCCGGTTCTCGGCCTGGTCGATGGCGCGGCTGCGCGGGCCCTCGAAGACCTCATCTGCGACCTCGATGGCGCTCGGGTGCCGGCGGGCGAAGCTGGTCTCGAAATTGTGCTGCGCCGGCATGCAATGCAGGAAGATGGCGTCGGGGTTCTCGGTCATCGCCATCGCCTCGCGCGTGATGCGATAGGGCTGGAAGTCGCGCGCCATCGCCTCGATGTCGTATTCGCCCTCCATCGGCACCCACATGTCGGAATAGACCGCGTCGACGCCCTGCAGCCCCTCGCGCAGATCGGTGGTGACCAGGATGCGCGCCTGGTTGCGCGGGCTCCAGCCGAGCAGGCGGTCGACCAGGCTCGGCTCCGGCTCATGGCCCGGCGGGGTGACGATGCGCAGCTCCAGCCCGACCTTGGCCGCCGCCACCATCAGCGAGGTGATGACGTTCGCCTTGCCCTCGCCGATATAGGCCATCTTGCCGCCGCTCAAGGGGATGCCGTTCTCCTGCAGCGTCATCAAATCGGCCAGCGCCTGGGTCGGATGATGCTGCTCGCTGAGCGCATTCCACACCGGAACGCCGGCATGCTCCGCCACCTCCTCGATCAGGCGGTTGTCATAGGCGCGGATGGCGATGCCGTCGAACATGCGCCCCAGCACGCGGGCGATGTCCTTCACGCTCTCGCCATGACCAAAGCGGATTTCCTCCTTGGCGATGACCTGGGCATTTGCCCCCTCGTCCGCCGCGGCGACTGCGAAGGCCGCGCGCGTTCGGCAACTCGGCCGCAGGAAGATGAGGCAGAAATTGCGGTTGAGCAGCGAGCGCGGGAAAATGCGCTGCTGCTTCTTGCGCTTCAATTCGAGCGACTGCGCGATGATGGCCTCGATCTGCTCGGAGGAAAACTCTTCAAGCGTGACGAGGCTCATGCCTTTCATGGAATTGGACATTGGAACTCCCCGGTAATTGAGGTGCGGATTGCAACAGGAGCGAGGCAGGCTCGCGGACTTCAACAGCGATGTTCACTAGCCGGGGAATGTTGCCATAATTCGCGCGCGCGCAAAGGCGGTGCGAATGCCGCAATGCAACGATTCCGCGCGATCGTTTGACCTATACACCTGGATGCCAAACGGCGCGGAATGTCAGCAGGACCGAACAGTCACTCTGCCATGCACATATGTGGAACACCGCGCATCGCGTGACGCGATGTCACCGCAAGGCGCGCATCCTGTCGAGGATCAGGCGGCGGCCTGCACCGCGGCGACGATCTCGGCGACGACGCGGTTGACCAGCGCCTCGTCCTCGCCCTCGCCCATCACGCGGATCACCGGCTCGGTGCCGGATTTGCGGATCAGCAGCCGGCCCTTGCCGTTGAGCGCGGCCTCGCCGGAGGCGATGGCCTGCTTCACCTGCGGGTTGTCGAGCGGCTGCGACGCGGCGGTGTAGCGGACACTCTTCAGGATCTGCGGCAGCGGCTCGAAGACGCGGCCGATCTCGCTCAGCGGCCGCCGCTTTTCCGCCAGCACCGCCAGCACCTGCAGCGCCGCCAGCAGGCCGTCGCCGGTGGTGGCGAAGTCGCTCAATATGATGTGACCGGATTGCTCGCCGCCGAGATTGCAGCCGGTCTTGCGCATCTCCTCCAGCACGTAGCGGTCGCCCACCGCCGCGCGCCACAGCTTGAGGCCGAGGCCGTTCAGCTTGCGCTCGAGGCCGAGATTGGACATGACCGTGGCGCAGATGCCGCCGCCTTTCAGCAGCCCGGCGCCGTGCCAGGATTGCGCGATGGCGCCCATCAGCTGGTCGCCGTCGAGCACCTGGCCCTTCTCGTCGGCGACGATCAGCCGGTCGGCGTCGCCGTCCAGCGCGATGCCGAGATCGGCGCCATGCGCCACCACCTGGCTCTGCATGGTCTGCGGATGGACGGCGCCGCATTGCTTGTTGATGTTGGTGCCGTCGGGCTCGCAGGCAACCGAGACGACCTCGGCGCCCAGCTCCCACAGCACCGTCGGCGCCACCTTGTAGGCGGCGCC
>JBGAGP010000108.1:0-15928 GCA_044226685.1 Dongiaceae bacterium | reverse complement strand
GACTCGGCGCCATCTATCCGGCGATGGCCAACTCGGTGATGATGTACGACGTGCTCGGCTATCCGGAGGATCATCCGGAGCGCGCCATCGCGCGCCTGTCGGTGGAAAAGCTGCTCGTCGTCCAGGAAGAGCGCGCCTATTGCCAGCCCTGCCTGTCGCCGATCTGGGACACCGGGCTCGCCGCCCATGCGCTGCTCGAGGCCGGCGGCGAGGCCGCCGCGCGGGTCGGTCCGGCGCTCGACTGGCTGAGGGATCGCCAGATCCTCGACGTCCATGGCGACTGGGCGGCGAATTGCCCGAATGTGCGGCCGGGCGGCTGGGCCTTCCAGTACCGCAACGACTACTACCCGGACGTCGACGACACTGCCGTGGTGGTGATGGCGATGGATCGCGCCGACCGCGAGCGCTATCGCGCCAGCATCGACCGCGCGGTCGAGTGGATCTTCGGGCTGCAGAGCAAGAACGGCGGCTGGGGCGCCTTCGACGCCGACAACGAATACTACTACCTGAACCACATTCCCTTCGCCGATCACGGCGCGCTGCTCGACCCGCCGACGGCGGATGTCTCGGCGCGCTGCCTCTCCATGCTGGCGCAACTCGGTTACAAGACCGACCATCCGAGGGTGCAGGCGGCGGTCGACTACCTGCTGCGCGAGCAGGAACATGACGGCGCCTGGTTTGGCCGCTGGGGCACCAACTACATCTACGGCACCTGGTCGGTGCTGTGCGCGCTGAACGCGGTGGGCTTGCCGCCGGCGCATCCGGCGATGCGCAAGGCTGCCGGCTTCCTACGCGCCAAGCAGCGCGAAGATGGCGGCTGGGGCGAGGACGGCGCGTCGTACTGGGAGAATGGCCCGCGCGGCGAGGGCAAGGATTCCACGCCGTCGCAGACCGCCTGGGCGCTGCTCGGCCTGATGGCGGCGGGCGAGGTGGATGATCCCGCCGTGCAGCGCGGCGTGCAGTACCTGGTCGACACCCAGTCGGAAGATGGGCAGTGGCCGGAGGAGCACTACACCGCCGTCGGCTTCCCGCGCGTGTTCTATCTGCGCTACCACGGCTATCGCGCGTTCTTCCCGCTCTGGGCGCTGGCGCGCTACCGCAACCTGAAGAGCGGCAACGCCACCACCGTCCTGCACGGGATGTAGGGCGGCTTGCTCGGCATTGTCACCGGCCTAAAATCGGAAGCGCGGCTGCTGCGCGGCCTCGACGTCGCCTGCATCAGCATCGGCGGCCGGGCCGAGGGCGCAGCGGAGAAAATCGAGGCGCTGATCCGGCGCGGCGTCACCGGCCTGGTCAGCTTCGGCATCGCCGGCGCGCTGCATCCGGATTTGCGGGCAGGCGACGTGGTGGCGGCGGATGCCGTCGTCGCCGAGGACGGCCAGCGCCGCCCCTGTAACCCGGCCTGGGCTACGATGCTGGCGCCGCAAACTCCACCCGTCACCCCGGGCTTGACCCGGGGCCCATCGGCGAGACAAGCGCAGGCGGCGGGATGGATCCCGGCTCAAGGCCGGGATGACGAACGAGCGGGTGGCAGGATCGGCGCGATCCTCGGCCTCGATCGCCTGCTGTCATCGCCGCAGGACAAGGCGGCCGCCTTCGCGCGCACCGGGGCGCTGGCCATCGACATGGAAAGCCATCACGTTGCCCGCGCCGCCGCCGCGCATGGCCTGCCGTTCATCGCCATCCGGGCGATCTCCGACCGCGCCGACGAGGCGCTGCCGTCCTGCTTCGCCGATTTCGTCGACGGGGAGGGTGGAACGAAAATGAGCGCCGTGTTAGCGGCGCTCATCTCTGGTCGCGTATCGTTGCGCGAATTGCTCGCCGCCGGAAGGTCAAGCCGGCTGGCGCACCGGGCGTTACTCCGCTGCCGCGGGGCGGTTGCCGGACTTCGCTAGGTCCTTCTCGCGCTGGATCTGCTCCATCGCCTCGTCGACGTGGCGGGAGAAGACGTATTCGGCCTTGCGCTGGTTGGCGAGCGAGATGTCCGGCGCCATCTCGCCGTCGACATTGACGCCCTTCAGCGAGACGCGCAGCGCCTTCAGCGGGCTCGCCATCGCCTCGCGCACGGCGGTGCCTTCGAAGCCGCTGTGGACCATGCAATCGGCGCACTTTTCGTAGTTGCCGACGCCGTAATCGTCCCAGCGCGTGTCCTCCATCAGCTCCTTGTAGGTCTTGGCGAAGCCTTCGCCGAGCAGGTAGCAGGGGCGCTGCCAGCCGAACACGTTGCGGGTCGGATTGGCCCAGGGCGTGCACGCGAAGGTCTCGTTGCCGGCGAGGAAGTTGAGGAACAGCGAGGACTGGCTGAACTCCCACTTCTTGCCGTTGTTGCCGCGGCGGAAGATGTCGCGGAACAGCTGCTTGGTGCGGGTGCGGTTGAGGAAATGCTGCTGGTCCGGCGCGCGCTCATAGGCGTAGCCGGGGGAGACGGTGATGCCGTCGACGCCCATCGCCATCACGTCGTCGAAGAACTTCGCCGCGCGCTCGGGATCGGTGCCGTCGAAGAAGGTGCAGTTGATGTTGCAGCGGAAGCCGGCGTCCTTCGCCTTCTTGATCGCTTCCACGGCCTTCTCGTAGACGCCCTGCTGGCAGACCGACTTGTCGTGCTCGTCCGCTTCCACGGCCTTCTCGTAGACGCCCTGCTGGCAGACCGACTTGTCGTGCTCGTCCTTGCTGCCGTCGAGATGCACCGACCAGGTGAAATAGGGCGACGGCTTGTAGTCGGCCATCTTCTTTTCCATCAGCAGCGCGTTCGTGCACAGGTACACGAAGCGGCCCTGTCGGATCAGGCCGTCGACGATCTCCGGCAGCTCCTTGTGCAGCAGCGGTTCGCCGCCGGCGATGGAGACGACGGGCGCGCCGCATTCCTCGGCCGCCGCCAGCGCGTCCTTCACCGAGATGCGCTGGTTCAGGATCTCGGCCGGATAGTCGATCTTGCCGCAGCCGGCGCAGGCCAGGTTGCAGCGGAACAGCGGCTCCAGCATCAACACGAGGGGATAGCGCTTGCGGCCCAGCAGATGCTGCTTCACCACATAGGCGCCGACGCCGATCATCTGTCGAAGGGGAACTGCCACAATGTGCTCCTTTTATTCTTCTTAGCCGCGGCCTATTTCGCGGCGGCGGATGCGCGGTCGGTCATCTCGAGCTGCGGTGGCAGGCGGAACTTCACGTTCTCGGCGATGCCTTCCATCACGCTGAGCTGGACCTGTTTCAACTGCTGCAGCTTGGTCACCACTTCCTGCACCAGCACGTCGGGGGCGGAGGCGCCGGCGGTGACGCCGACCGACTTGACCCCGTCGAGCCATTTCGGGTCGAGCTGGCCCGCGTTCTCGATCAGGTGGCTCTTCACGCCCAGTTCCTCGGCGATCTCGCGCAGGCGGTTGGAATTCGAGGAGTTCGGCGCGCCGATGACCAGGATCATGTCGACCTGCTCGGCCAGCTCGCGCACCGCGCGCTGGCGGTTCTGCGTGGCATAGCAGATGTCCTTGGTGTCCGGCCCGACGATGGTCGGGAACTTGCGCTTCAGCGCGTCGATGATCTCGCGCGTGTCGTCGACCGAAAGCGTGGTCTGGGTGACATAGGCGAGCTTGTCGGGGTCCTTCACCCTCAGCCCGTCGACGTCGCGGGCGGCGGAGATCAGATGCACGCCGCCGGGCACCTGGCCCATGGTGCCCTCGACCTCCGGGTGGCCGGCATGGCCGATCAGCACCACTTCGCGCCCCTGGGCGGCGTAGCGGCGGCCTTCCACATGGACCTTGGAGACCAGCGGGCAGGTGGCGTCGATGACCTGGAGGTGGCGCGATTCGGCGTCCGCCTCGACCACCTTGGAGACGCCGTGGGCGCTGAAAATGGCGATCTTGCCTTCCGGCACCTCGTCGAGCTCCTCGACGAAGACGGCGCCCTTGGCGCGGAGGGAATCGACCACGTGGCGGTTGTGCACGATCTCGTGCCGGACATAGACCGGCGGGCCATAGGTCTCGAGGGCTTTCTCGACAATGTCGATGGCCCGCTCCACACCGGCGCAAAAGCCGCGCGGCTGTGCCAGAACTACTTTCATGCTCACCGTCTATTCTGACCGGCGCCCGGACCCGTCATCGGATATCCCCTAGCGCGGCACTCGGCCTTACCAACCCGGGATTGCCCCTGTCGCTCCACAACCCCCGACCGCTGATGCGCAGCGCGGTCTTGTGCGGCGCACGCGAAGGGCAAACCGGCAGCCCTGCTGCCCGATTGACCTCCCTGTAACATAGATTCCCTGGTTTGCCTACCGGCTTCACCCCCGGCTGGAGCATGGGTCGCCTACCCTAAGTGCTTGACAGCAAAACCATTTATGTTACTCGGATATTGCGTGGCACCGCGCTATGCTAGCTTTTGCCGTCCGACTTCCCTATAAGCTCCCGGATTCGCGGCTTAAGTCCGTAGAACGGGCTGCAGATAGAGACCCAGGGCCGCCGGGGACACCAAGCATCAACGAGTTGGAAGAGACGCCGTGACCGCTGCCAGCAAGACGCCGCTCCTGGATCGAATCAAGACGCCGGCCCATCTCCGGCAGCTCGATCCCAGCCAGCTGCGCCAGGTGGCGGACGAATTGCGGCACGAGACCATCGACGCGGTGTCGGTGACCGGCGGGCATCTCGGCGCCGGGCTTGGCGTGGTCGAATTGACCGTGGCAATCCATTACGTCTTCGATACGCCCTATGACCGGTTGATCTGGGATGTCGGCCACCAGGCCTATCCGCACAAGATCCTGACCGGGCGGCGCGACCGCATCCGCACCATCCGCCAGGGCGGCGGCCTGTCCGGCTTCACCAAGCGCTCGGAATCGGAATACGACCCGTTCGGCGCTGCGCACAGCTCGACCTCGATCTCGGCCGGCCTCGGCATGGCGGTCGCCAGCGAATTGCAGGGCCGCAAGCGCAACGTCATCGCCGTCATCGGCGACGGCTCGATGAGCGCCGGCATGGCCTATGAGGCGATGAACAACGCCGGGTCGCGCGACACGCGGCTCATCGTCATCCTCAACGACAACGACATGTCGATCGCGCCGCCGGTCGGCGCGCTGAGCTCGTACCTGTCGCGCTCGCTGTCCTCGACCTCGTTCCGCTCGCTGCGCCACGTGGCCAAGGACTTCTCCAAGATGCTGCCGCGCGGGCTGCAGCGCGCCGCGCAGCAGGCCGAGGAATTCGCCCGCGGCATGATCGCCGGCGGCGGCACCCTCTTCGAGGAACTCGGCTTCTATTATGTCGGTCCGATCGATGGCCACAACATGGAGCACCTGCTCCCGGTCCTGCAGAATCTTGCAAATTCAGACGAGCCCGGCCCGGTCCTGATCCATTGCGTGACCCAGAAGGGCAAGGGCTACGCCCCGGCCGAAGCTTCCGCCGACAAGTATCATGGCGTGGTGAAGTTCGACGTCGCCACCGGCGCGCAGCAGAAATCGACGCCCAAGGCGCCGAGCTATACCAATGTCTTCGCCAAGGCGCTGATCGCCGAGGCCAAGGCCGACGACAAGATCATCGCCGTCAATGCCGCGATGCCGTCGGGCACCGGCTGCGACGCCTTCGGCAAGGTCTTTCCGGACCGCTGCTTCGATGTCGGCATCGCCGAGCAGCATGCGGTGACGTTCTGCGCGGGTGCGGCGACTGAGGGCATGAAGCCCTTCGCGGTGATCTATTCGACCTTCCTGCAGCGCGGCTATGACCAGGTGGTGCACGACGTGGCGATCCAGAGCCTGCCGGTGCGCTTCGCCATGGACCGCGCCGGCCTGGTCGGCGCCGACGGCCAGACCCATGCCGGCAGCTTCGACGTCGCCTATCTCGGCTGCCTGCCGAACTTCGTCATCATGGCGCCATCGGACGAGCTCGAGCTGATGCACATGGTGGCGACCGCCGCCGCCATCGACGACCGGCCCTCGGCCTTCCGCTATCCGCGCGGCGAGGGCGTCGGCCTGGCGCTGCCGGAGCGCGGCGAGATTCTGCCGATCGGCAAGGGCCGCATCGTGCGCGAGGGCACC
The DNA here is from genome assembly GCA_044226685.1 of Dongiaceae bacterium. Lineage (GTDB taxonomy): Bacteria > Pseudomonadota > Alphaproteobacteria > Dongiales > Dongiaceae > Dongia_A. The sequence continues at coordinate 9,918 of JBGAGP010000108.1, read as the reverse complement.
AAGATCGCGCTGCTCAATTTCGGCACCCGCATGCAGGAATGCCTGAAGGCGGCCGACGACCTTGCGGCAAAAGGCCTCAGCACCACGGTCGCCGACGCGCGCTTCTGCAAGCCGCTCGACGAGGACCTGGTCACCCGCCTGGCGCGCGAACACGAGGTGTTGATCACCATCGAGGAAGGCTCCATTGGCGGCTTCGCCACCCATGTCCTACATTTCATGGCACATGCCGGACTCCTGGACGGCGGCTTGAAAGTGCGGCCCATGGTCATGCCTGACATCTTCATCGAGCATGATACGCCGCAGAAACAGTATGACATCGCCCGGCTGAATGCGTCGCACATCGTGGAGCAGGCGCTGCAGGCCCTGGGCATCGCGCAGAAGGTCGTGCGTCTGTGAACATGAATCGGCGCGGGTTCCTGGTGGCAGCCGCAACGCTGGCGATCGGAACCGGTATTTCCCTGTCTCCCGCCAAGGCGGATCCGGCCGGCGACCCCAAGGCGCTGGTGCAAGTCTTCTATGACGCGCTGGTCGACAACATGAAGCAGGGCGACGCGCTCGGCTTCGACGGCCGCTACCAGAAGCTGGAGCCGATCATCCACCAGACCTTCGACATCCCGGTCATGGCCAAGATCGCCATCGGCGCCGAGTGGACCGGGTTTCCGGCGGACAAGAAGGCGGGGCTGCTGGAAGTCTTCGACCGCTACATGATCAGCACCTATGCCGCGCGCTTCGATACCGAGAAGGGCCTGAAATTCGAGGTCGGCGAGGTGAAGACGCCGGCCGAGAACCGCCAGCTGGTCGAGACCAAGCTGCTGCGGCCGAACGGCGATCCGGTATCGCTCAACTACCTGTTCCGCCCGTCGACCGACGGTTCGTGGAAGATCATCGACATCTACCTGAGCGGCACGATCTCGGAAATGGCGCGCATGCGCTCGGATTTCTCCGCCACCGTCACCGGCGGCGGCGCCGACGGCCTGATGAAGGCGCTCGAGGACAAGATCGTCGAGATCAAGAACCATCCGAACTAAGCCGAATTGCCGGGCGAGCGCGACAAGCGGCCGCTTACGAGCGTCATGATTCCGGGCTAGCATGGCCGCCTCACTCAGAGGGGCCATCCGGATGAACCACCGCTCCCAACCCGAACGCGAGCCCGACCTGCTGGGCCGCCTGACGGCGCTGCGCCGCGACCTCAAGGCGACGCCCTGCGCCGTGGTGCATCCCTGCGACGTGGAATCGGTGACCGGGGCGCATCGGGCGGCCCTGGCCGGCCTGATCGATCCGGTCCTGGTCGGACCCCAGGCGAAGATCGCCCGCGCCCTCGACCAGGCCGGCATCGCCGCCAGCGCCATGCCGATCGTCGCCACCGAGCATAGCCATGCGGCGGCGGAAAAGGCGGTGGCGATGGCGCGTTCCGGCGACGTGGCGGCCCTGATGAAGGGCAGCCTGCACACCGACGAACTGATGTCCTCCGTCGTCGCCGCCGACGGCCTGCGCACGGCGCGGCGGATGAGCCATGTCTTCGTCATGGACGTGCCGGCCTATGACCGGCTGCTGCTGATCAGCGATGCCGCCATCAACATCGCGCCCGATCTCGACTGCAAATGCGACATCGTGCGCAACTGCATCGACCTGGCGCACGCCTTGGGCGTCCAGATTCCCCGGGTCGCGATCCTGTCGGCGGTGGAGACGGTGAGCGCCCGCATCCCTTCGACCATCGACGCGGCGGCGCTGTGCAAGATGGCCGACCGCAGGCAGATCACCGGCGCCGTCCTGGACGGCCCGCTCGCCTTCGACAACGCCATCAGCGTCGAGGCGGCGCAGCAGAAGGGCATCGTCTCCGAGGTCGCCGGCCGCGCCGACATCCTGATCGTGCCCGATTTCGAGGCCGGTAACATGCTGGCCAAGCAGCTGAGCTATTTCGGCGGCGCCGACAGCGCCGGGATCGTCATGGGTGCCCGCTGCCCGATCGCGCTGACCAGCCGGGCCGATTCGATCGATTCCCGCCTGGCCTCGGCGGCGCTGCTGGGATTGGTCGCCGCGGCGCGCAATCCGGTCCAGGCCTGACCGGCGCCGGCCGACGGTCCATCCGCGCCAGTCGCGGTTGCGCCCGGCCAGGCGGGCGCCTCTTGCCAGGGCGCTTGTAAGTCTCGCGTCAGGTTGGAGCGCGCAAGGTGATGGCGGAGCCGTCTTCGCGGCGACCGGCCGGTCCGTCTCGGGCAGCCGGGTGAATGGCCGGCCTGCGCTCCGGACCGAGGGGCCCATCGTCCATGTGTGGATTTGCCGGAGAAATTGCCTGCTCGGTCAATGCGCGGGCAGATGCCGACCGCGCCCTGCCCATGCTGCAGGCGATCCTGCATCGCGGCCCGGACGGGATCGGCTTGTGGCAGGCGGAGACCGGCGAGGCCTGCCTGCTGCATGCGCGGCTGGCGATGGTGGATCCCGACGGGGCCCCGCAGCCGATGACCGACGACGAAGAGGACGTGGTCATCGTCTTCAACGGCGAGATCTACGGCTTCGAGCTGGAGCGTCGCGCCCTCGAGGCCCAGGGCGTGGTGTTCCGCACCCGCTCCGACACCGAGGTCCTGCTGCAGCTCTATCGGCAATATGGCCCCGATTTCGTGCGCGACCTCGAAGGCGAATTCGCCTTCGTCATTCTCGACCGGCGCAGCGGCCAGGCCATGCTGGCGCGCGATCGCTTCGGGGTGAAGCCGCTCTTCATCTCCCAGCGCAATGGGATGCTGCTGTTCGGCTCGGAAGCCAAAGCCATCCTCGCCCATCCCTGGGCCGAGCGCCGGCTCGACGCCACCGTGCTCGCGCGCGAATTGCAGGGCGTCTACCTGCCGCGCGACACGCTGTTCGCCGGCATCAGCGCCATCGAACCGGGAACCTACATGCTGGTGTCGCGCGACCGCATGGTGACGCGGCGCTATGCCGATCTCGATCCGGAAGCGGCCGGCAGCCTGAACATCTCCTTCGCGGAGGCGACCGACGCGCTTGAGGCGGCGTTGTCCGACGCGGTCAACCGGCGGTTCCGCGGCGATGCGGCGGTCGGCCTGTTCCTGTCGAGCGGGCTGGATTCCGGCACCATCGCCTCGCTCACCCGCTCGGCGCCGGCGGCGCCGACCGCGGCCTTTTCCATCGACTTCACCGGGCGCGGGCAATCCGAATATCCGGCCGCGGCGACCACTGCACGGCGACTGGCCCTGCGCTCGGTGGGCCGCCCGGTCGATGCCGTGGCGCTGGAGGAGGCCTTCGCCACCTCGGTCTGGCATGCCGAGACCACGACGCCGAATCCGCACGGCACCGCCAAGCTGCTGCTGGCACGCCGCGCCCGCGACGACGTGAAAGCGGTGCTGACGGGCGAGGGCGCCGACGAATTGCACGGCGGCTATGCCTATTTCCGGCACGCGGCCCTGCTGGCCGATGCGGCGGAGGGCCGCGATGACGGCCGCCTGAAGCCGTTCCTCGCCCAGCATGGCGGCCGCGACGGGGTGCTGGGCGCGATCACCCCGCGCCTGCGCCGGCAGCTCGCCTGGAGCGATCGCGGCGGCACGCCTTATGCCGCCATGCGGGCGCGCGTCGCGCGTTGGGGCCCGCGCTTCCTGATGCGGTCGGAATTCCGCCGCCAGGGCGCGGGCGACGCGGCGCGCGCCTTGCTCGACTGGCTGTCGGTGCGCGCGCCGGGCGCCCGCATCCTGGACGACGTGACCCTGTCGCGCTTCGTGGCGTTGCACACCGACCTGCCGCGCTACAACCTGGCCGGCCTCGGCGACCGCGTCGAGATGGCGAACGGCCTGGAAGGCCGGCTGCCGTTCCTTGACCGCCGCGTGGTCGATCTGCTGTGGCGCCTGCCGGCGGATTTCCACCAGCGCGACGGCGAGAGCAAGCGCGTGCTGCGCGCGCTGCTGGCGCGCCGCCTGCCCGACGCGGTGGCGGAAAAGAAGCGCGCCTTCCTGGCGCCGGGCGGATTGTCCCAGGGGCTGCTGTCCGGGCCGCTGGCGCAGCGCTGGCTGTCGGCGGAGGCGACGCGGCGCGCCGGCATGTTCCGACCCGCCAGCGTGAGCGCGCTGCGCAGCTGGGCGGCACTGCCGGGGTCGGGCCGTGCGTCGGACTTCTACGTCAACGCCTATCTGATGATGACGATGTCGGCGCATCTGATCGCCGACATGTTCTGCGACAACTTCGCCGCCACCTTGGCGCGGCGCGCGCCGATGTCGCTGGCCGAATTGCGGCTGCGCCTCGGCCAGAGCCGGCGCGACCTGCCGGCGGTGGCTTAGCGCGCCGCCGGGCTTTCGGGGGGCGGGCCGAGCAGGGCCGGCATCAGGGTGAAGATGCTGAGCAGGGTCGCCGCCATTCCCACCAGCAGCACGATGCCCATGCCGGCGGTGCCCGGATGGCTCGACAGCGCCAGGCTGGCGAAGGACGAGCCGGTGGTGAGGCCGCTGAACAGCACCGCGCGGGCCGTGCTGGTCTGCAGCGGATGCGGGATGCCCTTGCGCCAGTTCACCACGAAATAGATGTTGAAGGCGACGCCGATGCCGAGCAGCAGCGGCAGGGCGATGATGTTGGCGAAGTTGAACTGCAGCCCGATCGCCCAGCAGACGATGGCGGTGACCAGCCCCGCCGCCACCAGCGGCGCCAGCACCATGACGACGTCGACCGCGCGCCGGAGCACGACGATCAGCAGCAGCGCCATGCTCGCCATCGCCAGCAGCGTGGCGATCTGGAACGCCTTGGACACCGCGAGACCGGCCTCGTAGATCTGCACCGCGGCGCCATTGGCCTGCGGCGCCACCGCCTGCACCGCGGTCACGAAGCGCGCCAGTACCGCGTTGTCGTTGCTGTCGCCGGCCGGAATGACCATCAGGCGCGCGGTGCCGTCGGCGGCAATCCAGTCGCCGCGGATCTCCGGCGGCAGCGTGTCGACGGTGAGCGGCCCGGCCCCGAGGGCCATCTTCAGCGCCGCGAGGCGGGGCTGCAGCGTCGACAGCAACGCGCGGTCGAGCCGCGCCAGGAACGCATCATCGGAGGCCGCCGCCTGGTCCAGCAGCCGCGCCAGCTGCTGCGCCACGTCGGAGGATGACAGCGCCTCACGCAGCTTGGCGGCGCATTGCCGCAGCGCCGCGCGGGTTTCCTCGGGGGTGGGCGGCGCCGCCGGCTCGACCATCTCGAGGCTGAGGCCGACGAGATCGTTGAGGTCCTGGATAATGGCGAGCTTGGCCTCCTGGTCCTTCGGCACGAAGGTGGCGGCGCTCAGCACCGCATAGACCTCGGGCAGTTGTTTGATCTTCTCGGCCAGGTCCTGCGCCGTCTGGCTGTCGGGCGCCAGGATCTCGATGTTGTAGGGCGTGCGCAGCGGATCGCGCATCAGGTCGAGCATGGTGGCGACGGATTCGGACCGGCTGTCCTTGAGGTGCAGCGGGTTGAAATCGAAGCGCAGGCCGAACCCGGCAGCGATGCCGGCCGCCGCGATGAGGCCCCAGACGCCCAGCACCAGCCAGCGCCGGCGCAGCAGGAAATCGTCCACCCCCCGGGCCCAGGCGAAGCCCATGTCGAGCGGCTGGCTCCTGGGCCGGAACAGCTGCAGCAGCGCCGGCAGCAGGGTGAGGTTCAGCACCAGCGTCACGATCATGCCGGCCCCGGCGATCCAGCCGAGGTCGGACACGCCGCGGTAGTCGGTCGGCGTGAAGGACAGGAACCCGGCGGCGATGGCGATGGCGGCGAGGGTCAGCGGCCGCGCCATGAAGCCGCCGGTCCGGGGCAGGGCGCGCGCGTCGTCGGCGACGAAGCGCTCCTGCCCGTAGCGGACGCCGAACTGGATGCTGAAATCGATCGACAGGCCGATGAACATGACGGCGAAGGCGATCGACACCAGGTTCAGCGTGCCGATGGCGACGGCGGCGAAGCCGAAGGTGAGGACGAGGCCGATGACCAGGGTGACGAAGCAGGCGGCGATCAATTTGAACGAGCGCAAGGCGGCGAACAGGAGACCCAGCACCAGCAGCACCGAGGCGATCAGCGCCCAGCCCATGCCTTCGGCGACGGTGCCGAATTCCTCGTCGTTGAGCGCGACCTGGCCGGTCAGGCGCACGGTGACGCCGCGCTCCGCGGTCAGGCCCAGCTCGCCCACCATCTGGCGCACCGCCGCGCTCGCCTTGGCGCCCGGCTGCAGCACGCGGAAGTCGCGCTTCGGCTGGGCCAGGATGAGCTTGCGCAGCTCGCGCGCCTGTACCGGCGTGTCGATCATCAGGGTACGCCAGGACAGCGGCGTGTCGTCGCCTGACAGCGTCGCGGTCATGGTCGAGGCGATGGCGGAGAGCTTCTGCTCCAGGAAGGTCACGTCGAAGGCCTTGCGGGCGACGCCCTCCATGGCCAGCGACAGCACGTTGAACAATCCGCGCAAGGACGGGTCAGCGGCCAGGCTGGCCACGAAGGGCTGGGCCTGGATGACGGAGCGCGCGATCTGGTCGACGTCCTTGGTCGGCAGCAGCAGCATGCCGTAGCGGTCGTAGAACGGCCCGCCATCGCCGCGCCGCACGGTGTCGAACAAATCGGTGCGCGCCGCCATCGCGGCATAGAGGCGGCTGGCCGCGTCCTCCGCCGAATCCGGGTTGGTGCCGTCGATCACCGCCACCAGCAGGCCGCTGTTCTGCGGGAACTCCTCGGCGATGCGCGCCATCTCCTGCTTCCAGGGCAGGCTGGGCGAGATCATGTTGGCGGTGTTGGTGTCCATCGACAGGGTGCGCGCGGCGTAGAAGCCGGCGGCCACGGTCAGCAGCAGCGCCAGGGCCACCACCAGCCTGGCATTGGCGACGGCGCGGGCCACCAGACGTTCGACGAAGCGTTCCATCGGATCCTAGATCTCGCGATACAGCAAAAGAGTGACAGCAGTCAGGAAGAAGAAGATCGGCCACAGCCAGCCGGCGACGACCCGGCCGGGACCGTCTTCCAGGCGCAGCTCAAGCCAGCGGGTCCAGCCCGACCAGATGGCGAAGACCGCCAGGGGCATGTGGGTCATCTCGAGCAGCAGCAGCTCCTTGACGTTGGCGATGCTGTGCGAATGGGTCAAGAGCATCATGCCGCCCAGCGCGCTCAGCAGGGGAAACACGTATTTCGCCCAGTCGTTGCGCAGCAATTTGTTCCGCACGCTCCACTCGAAGCCGGCGAAGGCGGTCATCAGCAGCATGAAGGCCTTGTGCTGGATGAATTCCGGGTCGCGCAGGCTCTCCGCCAGGGTCAGCGACCCGGTCGGCCAGCCTTCCGCCTCCGAGCGCAGGAACAGGAAACCCGCCAGCACGATCAGCAGCAGCGGCCAATGCCGCGCCCAGGGCGCCTTGCCGGTCTTTTCCAGCAGCACCAGGATGGCCATGACCAGGACGATGGCGCCGGAGATGTGGTGGTTGTATTCCGACCAGGCGATGTCCTCGGCATTGCGCGGCAGCGGCACGCCGGCGCCGGGCACATAGGCCTGCAGCGTGGCGGGCTTGTTCGCCGCCTTCTCCTCGGCCAGTTCGTGCTGCTCCTGGTAGAAGGCGAGGCTGGCGCGGTCGGGGCTGGTGAGGGCCGGCCATTTCGGCTGCAACCGCTCGACGATCTCGCTAAGGCTGGCGCGGCCGTCGGCGAGGTCGGCGGCGGGCGGCAACGAGGTCATCGAGGCGGCGACGAAGAAGATGGTGATGCCGACGCCAAGCTCGACCTCGGCGAAGCGGCGCAGGCGCAGCACCGGGCCGTGCGGGTTCTCCGCCAGCCCGCGCACCACGCGGGAATTGAAATAGCCCAGCACCAGCAGGCCGAAGAACAGGGTGATCTTGGTGCCCAGCATCATGCCGTAGGCGGTGCCGTACATCGCCTCGGCGCTGCCGACGTAATAGACCAGCATGACGATGCCGGAGACGGTGATCGCCGCGACCGACAGCGCCGACAAGGCCGAATAGCGCGCGCCGATGGCGCGGCGCAGCTCGCCGCCCGGCAGGTTGCGCATGGCGGAGAGGAAGCAGGGCAGGCCGCCGATCCAGGCGGCGGCGCCGAGGTGGTGCAGCGCGGTCACCGCGACCAGCAGCGCGCGGTCGTCGATGCGCGCCATGGCGTGGCTTATGGCGACGCCGGCGCCGAGATCGAGCAGCCCCAGCACCACCAGCAGCGGCGCCGACAGCCGGGGACGATAGAGCAGCGCCAGCAGCAGGATCGCCGCCGCCAGGCGGATCTCCTGTGCCACGGCGAAGTCGCCGGTGAAGCCGAGCGACAGCGGAATCTCCGCCGTGCCGACCAGGATCGAGACGTGCATGGCAAGCAGCGCGGCGACGCTCGTCAGCAGCGCCCAGGCGAAGCGCCGCGTCCACAGCCGCGCCCGATCCACGACGGCGAGGCCGTCGCCGGTTCCTTGCGCCAGCGGCAGGGCGATGCAGACGAGGTAGGCGATGCCGCCCAGCGTCAGGCACTGCGCCGTGCGCACGATCCCGGACAGCAGGACGCTGGCGAAGCCGAAGATATCGAGCAGCAGATCCATGCAGGCGCGGAGCTATTGGCCGACGGTGAAGGGAATATCGCCGCGGGTGATGTGGCCGTCGATGGCGAGGACCTGCCAGCGCAGGGAATAGGCGCCGGGCGCCAGCGTGCCCGTGGTCGCGGTGATCACGTTGGGCTCGCCGTCCGGATCCATCTTGATGGCGGACTTGCTACCGTCGGGCGCCGTCAATTGCAGCGTCGAGCGCTCCTTGTCGATGCGGGCGTTGAATTCGAGGCGGATGGCGAGCGGGCCGCTGGCCACCTGCTGGTCGAGGGCCGGCTCTGCCTTCACCACCACGGCATGGGCGAAGGCCACGCCGGGGGCCACCGCGGGGGCCGCCAGCACGAGCATGGCCGCCACCAGATTTCTCAGATTTTTCCGCATCTTGGATGCACCCCAGCTTCGCTTCGCAGGGTCATAGCAGAGCCGGCGCGGCTTGTCATCGCGGCCCCGGCCGGTGGTCGCATGGTTTGACTTGGAGTGTGACATCCGGCACATCCTGCGCGGCTTTTGGGCAACGATCCGGGCAGGAATACCTTGGCGCGTTTGAATCTGGTCACCGGCGGCAGCGGCTTCATCGGCCGCCACCTGGTGGATGCGCTGCTGGCGCAAGGCGAGCGGGTGCGGGTGCTCGACCTGCGGCCGGTGGTGCCGGTGCCGGACAACGTCGAGCTGGCGCTGGGCTCGATCACCGATGCCGCCCATGTCGCCCGCGCCGTGGCCGGCTGCGACCGGGTCTTCCATCTCGCCGCCAATCCCAATCTCTGGGCGCCCGATCCCAGGAGCTTCGACGCGGTCAACCACCAGGGCACGCGGCGCATGCTGGAGGCGGCGCAGAAGGCGGGCGTGACGCGCTTCGTCTACACCTCGACGGAATCGATCCTGAAGAGCTACCGCGCGCCGAAGACCTCGGTGCGCGCGCTGATCGACGAGACCGTGGTGCTGGGACTGGACGACATGCCGGGACCGTATTGCCGGTCGAAATACCTGGCGGAGGCGGCGGCGCGCGAGGCGGCGGCGGGCGGCCTGCCGGTGGTGATCGTCAACCCGACCATGCCGATCGGCCCGGGCGACGGGCTGCTGACGCCGCCCAGCAGGATGATCCTCGGTTTCCTCAACGGCGAGACGCCGGCCTATCTCGATTGCGAGTTCAACCTGGTCGACGCCCGCGACGTGGCGGCGGGGCAGGTGCTGGCGGCGGAAAAGGGCCGGGTGGGCGAGCGCTACATCCTCGGCAACGTCAATCTCAGCCTGGGCGAGCTGCTGGCGTCGCTGCAGCGCCTGAGCGGCCTGAAGATGCCGAAAGCGCGCGTGCCTTACGCGCTGGCCCTCGTCTCGGCGCTGGTCAGCGAAGGCCTCGCCAACATCACCAAGAAGCCGCCGATGGCGCCGCTCACCGGCGTCCGGCTGGC